>NZ_JAUSVX010000005.1:0-300000 GCF_030814995.1 Labrys wisconsinensis
GTGCACGAAGGCGCCGGGGCCGGAGATCGAGCGGTCGACATGGCTCTCGGCCGCCAGATGGGCGATCACATCCGGGCGGAACTCGGCCAGCACCGCCGCCACGTCACCCCCGTCGCAGATGTCGCCGCGCACGAAGCGGTAGCGCGGATCCTCCGCCACCGGCGCCACCGAGGACAAGAGCCCGGCATAGGTGAGCTTGTCGAAGTTGAGGACCTCGTGGTCCGTGTCGGCGATCAGGGTGCGGATCAGAGCCGATCCGATGAACCCCGCGCCGCCGGTCACCATTACGCGCATCCGTCTGTCTCCGCTTCGGTCGCCAAACTCTGTCAAACTCGTGGGAATCTGCCCGGAGCAAAGCCGGTGCCACTCGCCTTGCCCCAACTTGGGACAACGATCTCGGGCCCTTCCCCTCAGAGCGGCTCCAGGGGAGCCCCATCATAGTCGAAGGGGCTTTCGAACTGGGCGAGCGTCGGCAGCTGCGCGTCCTTGGCCGACAGGGTCGGCCCGCCCGGCGGCAGCGGCCAGGCGATGCCGATCGCCGCATCGCTCCACAGCACGCCGCCGTCGCAGTCCGGCGCATAGACGTCCGAGACCTTGTAGGCCACCTCCACGTCCGGCTCGAGCGTGACGAAGGCATGGCCGAAGCCGACCGGCACGTAGAGCTGGTCGCCATTCTCCGCGCTCAGCTCCGCCGCTACATGCCGCCCATAGGTCGGCGAGCCCCGCCTGAGGTCCACCGCATAGTCCAGGATCCGCCCCCGCACGCAGCGCACCAGCTTGGCCTGCGCATGCGGCGGGCGCTGGAAATGGATGCCCCGGATCGTTCCGGCGAACTTGGAGAAGGACTGGTTGTCCTGCACGAAGCGATCCGTGATCCCGAGCCCGGTCAGCTTGGCCTCGCTGTAGGTCTCCGAGAACCAACCCCGGTCGTCCCCGAAACGCTTCGTCCTGATCAGCTTCACCGGTGTCGTCATCGCCGTCCCCTTCGCGCCGGAAGGCCCGCCGGGCAGGGGCGGGCGAGGGGGAGCATCTAACCACAGCCTGGGATGGCGGGCGAGGACGGCTCAGGTGATGAGATAGCCGCCGTCGATGACCAGCACGGCGCCGGTGACGAAGCTCGCCAGCGGCGAGGACAGGAAGAGGGCCCCGCCGGCGAGCTCGGCTGGCTCGCCCCAGCGCTTCATCGCGGTTCGGCCGGTGATCGCAGCATCGCGCGCCGGGTCCTCGCGCAGCGCCTTGGTCAGGGGCGTGGCGATCCAGCCCGGCGCGATGGCGTTCACCCGGATGCGCTCGCCGGCATAGGCGATGGCCAGCGACTTGGTGAGCTGGGCGATACCGCCCTTGGAGGCGGAGTAGGCGGGGACCAGGCCGCCGCCGAAGAAGGCGAGCATGGAGGCGGTGTTGACGATGGTGCCGCCGCGCTCGGCCAGGCGCGGGCGCGCCGCGGCGCAGACCCGCATCGAGCCGTTGAGGTTGATGTCGACCACCTCGGCGAAGATGTCGGGCTCCAGCTCTTCGCCGCGGCGGATGACGCCGGCGCAGTTGACGACATGGTCGAGGCGCGGCAGGCCGGCGACGAGCGCGGCCACGGCGGCGCCGTCGCGCACGTCGAGCCGGGCGAACGCCGCTCCCGCCAGTCCCGGCACGGCGCGCGCGGCCGCGATCTCCGCCTCGCCGACGCCGGTCGCCAGCACCGCGGCGCCGAGCGAGAGGAAGGCCTCGGCGATGGCGGCGCCGATGCCCGACGTGCCGCCCGTCACCAGCACCTGCCGGCCCTCGAACAGGCCGGGCCTGAGACAGTCGGCGGCACGCGGGATGGCGTCAGCGGATGAACTGGTCGACATAGTCCGCTCCCAGCCCGACCTTGGCATAGTGGTCGCGGCACATGTCGATCTTGGTGAACACGTCCTCGAAGCCGAGCGGCTCGCCATAGGCGTCGACGTAGACCATGATGCCGTTGACCTGAAAATAGGTGATCATCTCCTCGACGTCGTCGGGAACGACCAGCGTGTGGGTCTCGCCCGGCGGCTCGAAGACATAGCCGCCTTCCTCGGCCACCCAGTCGTGCTCGAGATAGTACCAGCGACCCTTGAGCACGAAGCCGTGCACCGCCTGCGGGTGGCGGTGGCGGCTGAGCACGCCGGAGCGGCGCACCCTGAGCAGGTTCATCCAGTAGCCCTGCGAGCGGTTGAGGCAGAGCGGCCGGAACCACACGTTCTCGCCCTGCGGCACCCAGATGCGCTCGTCGCTCGGGATCGCCCGGGGAATGACGATGTCGGGCAGCGTCTCCTTCGGCATCGGGTGCTGGTAGGGCAGGCGCGGATCGGGATCGACCTTCATGGGCGGCATGACGACATCCTCAGCGTGCAGGTCCGGGCGCGGTGTCACCGCCGCGCGGGGCGCCGGCCCCAGGGCTGTGTACCAAATCTGATATGGTAGTCCAGCCAACTGGGCCGGATGCCACTTGCATATTGGCAGGTCCGATCTATCTTACTTCAGTCTTACCTGGGGGCCAGGCCATGGCCGGCGCGGAAAAGCTCGTCACGACCGTCTCGACCAAGGGACAGGTCATCCTGCCCAAGGCCATCCGCCGGCGGCGGGAATGGGAGGCGGGGACACGGCTCCTGGTCGAGGAGATGCCGGAGGGCGTGCTGTTGAGGCGGGCGCCGGCCTTCGACGCGACGCGACCGGAGGACGTCTTCGCGTCGTTGCCATGGACAGGCGAGCCGAAGACCATCGAGGAGATGGAGGCCGGCGTGCTGGCCGAAGCCAGGCGTCGCCATGCTCGCGATTGATACCAACGTCATCGTCCGGTATCTCACCGGTGATCATCCGGACCAGTCCCGCCGCGCCCGTGCCCTGATCGACGGACAGCCTGTCTTCGCCGCCGTCACGGTCATTCTGGAGACCGAATGGGTGCTGCGCAGCGTCTATGGCCATCGTTCGGCGGATATCGCCCGCACCCTGAAGGCCTTTGCGGGGCTGCCCACGGTGACGGTGGCGAGCGAAACGATCGTTGCGGTGGCGCTCGATCTCGCCGAGCGGGGGATGGACTTCGCCGACGCCCTGCATCTCGGTCAGGCCCAGCATTGCGAAGGCTTTGCCACGTTCGACGCCCGGCTCGTCAA
This sequence comes from Labrys wisconsinensis, assembly GCF_030814995.1. GTDB lineage: Bacteria > Pseudomonadota > Alphaproteobacteria > Rhizobiales > Labraceae > Labrys > Labrys wisconsinensis. The sequence goes on from NZ_JAUSVX010000005.1 coordinate 3,129, forward strand.
GGCGGCTGCGACCGCCGGTCACGAGACCGTGCGACTGGCCTGAACGAAGCCACCTTGAGGTGCTGACGCTCGCGCGGCTGCGCCTGGCCGCCGCCCGAGACCATCTGCCCGTCGCATCGACAGCGTCCGGCCCGGCCCGGGCAGGAGAGGCATCCATCACGCCGTCGCCTTGACTTCCATCTGATATTGCAGATACCAAATACCAGTGAGCCGCCAGCCTTGGGAGGGGTGGGATGCGCATGGTCGTTTCGCTCCGGGATATCCGGAAATCCTTCGGCGCGACCCGTGCCCTCGACGGCGTTTCCTTCGATCTCGCCGCGGGCGAGGTGCACGCCCTGGTCGGCGAGAACGGCGCCGGCAAGTCGACCCTGATGAATGTCCTGGCCGGCGTGACCCGGCCGGATGACGGCGAGCTCGTCGTCGACGGCGTGGCGCGGGCGTTCCACCGGCCGCAGGACGCCAAGGCCGCCGGCATTGCCACGGTGTTCCAGGAGCTCAGCCTCGTGGAGGGCCTCGGTGTCGCCGAGAATATCTGCGGCAGCCGCGCCCCGGGCCGATTCGGCCTGATCGATCGGGCCGGCCAGCGCGCCCGTGCGGCGGCCGCGATGACAATGCTCGGCGCCTACCTGCCGCCGGACGTGCCGGTCGGGCGGCTCACGGCCAGCGAGCGCCAGCTCGTCGAGGTGGCCAAGGCGCTGGACCAGCTCTTCGCCGCCGGCCGCGGCGACGGCGCGGCGCGGGTGCTGATCCTGGACGAGCCGACCTCGGCGCTCACGCCCGACGAGAAGGCGTCCCTCTTCGCCGCCGTTCGGACCCTGCGCGGCGAGGGTGTCGGCATCGTCTATATCAGCCACCATCTCGACGAGGTGCTGGCGCTCGCCGACCGCATCACCGTGCTGCGCGACGGGGCCACGGTGTGGACGCGGCCGGCGGCCGGGCTCGATGCCGACACGCTGGTCCGCGCCATGGTGGGGCGGGAGGTGCGGCGCGCCGATCGCTCGCGCGGGGCGATGGGGCACGGCGGGGATCGCGCCATGGTGGAGGCCGCCCGCTTCGAGGCGGTCGGCCGGCGCGGCCGGATCGAGGGCGTCTCGCTCAGCCTCCACCATGGCGAGATCCTCGCGGTGGCCGGCCTCGACGGATCGGGACGCGAGAGTCTCGCCCGGCTGCTCGCCGGCCTCGATCGTCCGGATGCGGGCCGGATCACCCTGGCCGGCCGGCGCCATCCCGGCACGCTGCGGGGTGCGATGGCAGTGGGCCTGGGCTATGTCCCCGACGACCGCAAGACGCTCGGCCTGTTCCTGGGCCTTTCCATCGCCGACAACGCCGTGGCGGCCGACCTGAACAGCGTGGCGCGCCGGGGCCTGATGCGGGCCGAGGCAGTGCGGGACGCCGGCGCGGACCTGATCCGCCGTCACGGCGTCAAGGCGGACGGGCCGGCCCGGACCGTCGGGTCGCTCTCGGGCGGCAACCAGCAGAAGGTGCTGTTCGGCAAATGGCTGCGGCGCGAGCCGACGCTGCTCGTGGTCGAGGAGCCGACCAAGGGCGTCGACATCGGCGCCAAGCGCGACATCCACGCGGCGCTGGTCGCCCATGCCAAGGCGGGCGCGGCGGTGCTGGTCGTGTCGTCGGACCTGCCGGAGATCCTCGAGCTGGCGGACCGGATCCTGGTGCTGCGCCGCGGCCGGGTCGCCGGGATCCTCGACGGCGCCACGGCGAGCGAGGAGGCGGTGATGGCGCTCGCCTCCGGCTCGGCCGCCGCGGCCGCATGAACCAAGGGAAGGAATGCCCCATGAGCACCACCGCGGACCAGCCCGCGCCGATCGCCTGGACGGTCCGGCGCCTCGGCAATCTGCGCGAGCTGGCGCTGCTCGGCATGATCGCGGCCCTCGTCGCCGGGATGAGCGTGGCCTCGCCCTATTTCCTCACCCTCGCCAATGTCCAGGCGGTGGTGGTCGGGCTGGTGCCGACGGCGATCATCGTGGTCGGCATGACCATCCTGCTGGTCTCCGGCGCCTTCGACCTCTCGGTCGGCTCGGTGCTGGCGCTCGCCAGCACGGTGGTGGCGATCCTGCTGCTGGCCAAGGTGCCGATGCCGCTGGCGATATCAGCCGCCCTGCTGGTCGGGGCGGGCACGGGCCTTGCCAACGGCCTGATCGTCACCGTGCTCGGCGTCAACCCGCTGATCGCGACGCTCGGCACCATGTCGGTAGCGCGCGGGGCGGCGCTGGTCTTCACGGAAGGCTTCTCCCTGTCGGGCCTGCCCGCGGATTTCGGCGTGTTCGGCAAGACGCAGCTCCTCGGCCTGCCCGTCATGGCCTGGATCATGCTCGCCATCGTCGTCGCCGGCGACGTCGCGCTCCGGCGCACGCGCTTCCTGCGCCAAGTCTACTTCATCGGCGGCAACGAGAAGGCGGCGGCGCTGTCGGGCATCCCGGTCAACCGGGTGCGCGTCGCCTGCTTCACGCTCTCCGGGCTGCTGGCCGCCGTGGCCGGGGTGCTGCTGGCCTCGCGCCTGATGAGCGGCACGCCGACCGCCGGCAACGCCCTGGAGCTGCAGGTGCTCGCCGCCGCGGTGATCGGCGGTGCCAGCCTGCGCGGCGGCGAGGGCACCATCTTCGGCGCCGTGCTTGGCGTCGTCTTCGTGGCGCTGATCTCCAACGCGATGACCATGCTGGCCGTGTCGATCTACTGGCAGATGATCGTCACCGGCCTCGTCCTGGTGACCGCGGTGGCCGTCGACATGCTGGGCCGGCGCAAGACCTGACCAATCACCAATCGAGGAGGAGGAAACCCGATGACCGACAAGATCGAATGGAATCGCCGCGGCCTGCTGGCGGCGCTCGCCGCCGCGGGGGCCGGCGCCAGCCTGCTGCCCCTGGCCGCCGGCCCTGCCGCGGCCGAGGCGAGCGATGCCGACTATGTCTTCCTGTCGATCGTCACCCAGGTGCCGTTCTGGGTCGACCACCGCGCCGGGCTGGAGGCGGCCGCCGCCGCGCTCGGGGTCAAGACCAGCTTCACCGGGCCGCTCGACTTCGACACGGCCGGCCAGGCCCGCCAGCTCGACGAATTGATCGCGAGGAAGCCCGCCGGGCTGCTGATCTTCCCCGGCGACGCCGCGGCGCTCGCCCCCGGCATCGACCGGGCGGTCGAGGCGGGCATTCCGGTCGCCTGCATCATTGGCGACGTCGCGGGCACAAAGCGCGCCGCCTTTCTCGGCATCTCCAACTACGAGGCCGGCCGCATCGGCGGCGAGATGCTGGCCGAGGCGGTCGGCGGCAAGGGCAAGGTGCTGCTCGGCACCTTCCCGGCGCCCTCGACCCTGGAGCGGGTCAAGGGCTACAAGGACGTGCTCGCCGAGAAATTCCCCGAGATCCAGGTCGTCGACGTGGTCAACGACAAGGCGGACCCGTCCTATGCGCCGACGGCCTATGCCCAGGCGCTCCAGGCCCATCCCGACGTGGTCGGCATCGGCGGCACCGATGGCGACAGCGGCAAGGGCGCGGCGCTGGCGGTGGTCGAGCAGGGCAAGGTCGGCGCGGTGAAGATCGTCGCCATGGACCGCAACACCGACATGCTGCCCTATATCGCCGACGGCACCATCCACGGCTCGGTGGCGCAGAAGAGCTGGCTGGAGAGCTACCTCGCCGTGCACCTCCTGCACTGGCTGAACCAGAACAAGATCCACATCGTCGCCGACAGCGCCAAGGCCGGCATCAACCCGCTGCCGGACACGATCTCGACCGGGGTGATGCGGGTCACCAAGGACAACGTCTCGGCCTTCATGCCGGCCTGAGCCGCAGGGCGTCCACCCCGCCGGCCGCGTCGGGCCGGTGGGCCAAGACAAGGAAGCAGCATGGATCTGAACCTGAAGGGCAAGCGCGTCCTCGTCACCGGATCGGCCTCCGGCATCGGGCGCGCCACGGCGGCAGCCTTCCTGCGCGAAGGCGCCGAGGTGGTGATGAACGGCCTCACCGAGGCCGAGGTCGCCGCGGCGCTGGCGCAGCTGAGCCCGCTCGGCCCGGTCCGAGGCCTCGCCGCCGACATCGCCACGGCGGACGGAGCCGAGGCGCTGCTGGCCTTCGCCGGCGCCGGCGGGGTCGACGTGCTGGTCAACAATGTCGGGATCTTCTCGGTGAAGCCCTTTGCCGAGGTGACCGATGCGGAATGGCTGCATACTTTCAACGTCAACGTGCTCACCGCCGTGCGGATGAGCCGGGCGATCCTGCCTGACATGCTGGCGCGCGGCACCGGCGCAATCGTCAACCTCGCCTCGGAAGCCGGGGTGAAGCCTCTGCCGCAGATGGTGCATTATTCCGTCACCAAGACCGCGATGATCGGCCTCACCCGCGGCCTCGCCGAGCTGACCAAGGGCACGGCCGTCACCGTCAACGCCGTGCTGCCCGGCCCGACCTGGACCGAGGGGGTGGAGGCCTATTTCCGCGGCCTCGCCATGGCCAAGGCTGCGCCGATCGACGGCATCATCGGCAACTATTTCCGCGAGGACGAGCCGACCTCGCTGATCCAGCGCTTCGTCCGGCCCGAGGAGGTGGCGCGCATGATCGCCTTCGTCGCCGCCTCGCCCGCCGCCAATGGCGGCGCCTACCGCATCGAAGGCGGCATCATCCGCAGCATCCTCTGACGGGCCTAAGCAGGTTCTCCCGAACCTGCTTACATTCAAGACTCTGAGCAGCATTGATTTTGCATTGGAAATGCAAAATCAATCGTGGCGAAAGCCACGAGAAGCTGCGCCGGCGATCGCTGGACGTCGCACGGCGTCCGTGCGAAGCCGACGGCCGCGCCCCGGACCCCGGGGACGAAGACTTCAGGGAAGACGCATGCATTCCGTGCTGATCACCGGCGCCGGCGGCAATCTCGGGGGCAAGCTGGTCGAGGCCTTCGCGGCGGCGCCGTGGTGCGAGCGCATCGTCGCCGTCGACCGTCCCGCGGCGCTGGCCGAGCGCCTCGCCGGCATGGCGAAGGTGCGCCCGGTCGCGCTCGACCTCGTCTCTGCCGATAATGCCGCGCTGGCGGCGGCGATCCGCGCGGCCGACACGCTCGTCCACTTCGCGGTGGTCAACCCGCTGCCGGATGCGAGCTGGGAGGAGGCGGCGCAGTCCTTCGCCATGACGGCGCGGCTCCTGATGCTGGCGCGCGATGCCGGCCTGCGCCGCTTCGTCTTCGCCTCGTCCAGCCACACGGTGGGCAAGCTCAAGGATCAGGCCGACGGCTTCGCACCCGGCAGCCTCGGCGTCGAGCGCGTCGCGCCCGGCACTCGCTGGGAGACGCTCCACGGCTTCGTCGACGGCCATGCCTATGGCGCGGCCAAGGCCTTCGGCGAGCGTGCCTGCGTGGCGGCGGCCCAGGTGGAGGGCCTCACCACCGTGTCGATCCGCATCGGCTGGTGCCAGTCGGGCGAGAACCGGCCGCAGACCCTCAATGCCGGCGGCAACCCGCAGCTCACCGCCGGCCACGCGCCGTCGCGCTCCGGGGAGAGCGAGCTGCGCTGGTTCCGCAACATGTGGCTGTCGAACCGCGACTTCGTCGCCCTGTTCGAGCGCGCCGTGCTCGCCGATGCCGCCGCCTGGCCGCATCCCGGCATCGTCCTCAACGGCATGTCGGCGAATGCCGGCATGGCCTGGGACATCGAGCCGACCTGCCGGCTGATCGGCTACCGCCCGCAGGACGACGTCTGGGCCTCCCTGCGGGCCGGGCCCTGACGCCTACGCTAGTGTTGTGCTTCCGACGCTTGGTCCCTGACCATTGTGTTGGAAGCACAACACAAAGCATTGAACCAACTAGGGTTCCGGGCTGACGGTTCGGAACGAACCGTTAGAGTCGGAACACTAGGAGCCGCCGCCGATTGCGGCTTATAGTCGCCCGGTCATCCCGCGGGCGCATGCCGGCAGGAGGTCGGGACGGTGGGAGGCCGCGCCGGATGAAGGACGCAGGACGCGCCGACTGGGACGACGAGGTCCCGATTTCCGATCACGACCGGCTCGATGTCGTCTCCGGCGCCGGCTGCTGGATCGTCGACGGCGAGCAGCGCCGGCTCTTCGATGCCGGCTCGGGGCACAGCTGCGTCAATCTCGGCTATGCCAACGAGGCGCTGATCGAGGCTGCGGCGCGGAGCTATCGCCGGCTTGCCTATTGCTCGCCGGAGCACCGCTGCCGGCCGGTCCTGGATCTTTCCGCGCGATTGAGCCAGCTCCTGGGCGGGGGCTATCGCCTGCGCTATGCCGCGACCGGGGGCGGCGCCAACGAGCTGGCGATCGAGATCGCCCGACGCTTCTGGCTGCATCACGGCCGGCCGGGCAAGCGCCTGATCCTGGCCCTCGACCGCGGCTATCACGGCTCGACCGGCTCGGCGAGCTTCGCCAGCGGCCCGGGCGTCCTGCAGTCGCCGCTGGTCGACCGCAGCCCCGAGGTCCAGCACGTGGCCGCGGCGCGCAACCCGGCGGACGGCACGGCGCGGAGCCTCGCGGCCCTGCAGGATGGGCTCGAGGCCCGGATCGCGGTGGCGGGGCCGGACCGGATCGCCGCCGTTCTGGTGGAGCCCGTCGCCTTCGCCGGCGGGGTGATCGTCCCGCCCGCGGGCTTCCTGGAGATGCTGGCCGGGCTCTGCCGCCGGCATGCGATCCTGCTCATCGTCGACGAGGTGATCACCGGCTTCGGGCGCAGCGGCCGCTGGTTCGCCTTCCAGCACGCCGAGGGCGTGCGTCCCGACATCGTCACCATGGGCAAGGGCATCACCTCGGCCTATTTCCCGCTTTCGGCGGCCGCGGTCTCCGAGCCCATCCACGAGACCTTTCGCACGCCCGGCAACGCCATGAGCAAGGTGATCACCATGGCGGGGCATCCGGTCGGCTGCGACGTCGCGCTCGAGGTCATCGCGATCATGGAGCGCGACGGCCTGGTGGAACGGGTCGCCCGCAATGCCGAGCGGCATTTGTCGAAGCTCGCCGCGCTGCGGGACGTGCCGGCGCTGCGCGACGTGCGCGGGCTCGGCCACATGTGGGGCCTGGAATTCACCGGGCCCGGCGACGGCGCGGCGGCGGCACGCGCGATCGCCGAGCGCTGCTTCGCGGCCGGCGTCCTCGTGCTTCACGCCGACAACGTCATCCGGATCAATCCGCCGCTGGTCGCGACCGAGGGCGAGATCGCGTTCCTGGTCGAGACGCTGTCCGCGGCAGTGCGGGCGGAAGCGGGCGTGCGCCGAGGCGCCGCCCGAACCTGACCCACCATCACTGGCTGGCGACGACGACGAGGCGCTTGATCTCGCCGCGCTGATAGGCCTGCAGGAACTTGTTGTAGTCCCGGAAGGAGACGCAGCCGTTGGAATCGCCGCGCGGCCCGAGCATGTAGCTGTGCGCGAGCAGGCCGACCCGGCCGTGCACGGCGCCGATGCCGCCGACCGGGGTGAGACGCAGCGCTCGCACACCGTGGAACAGCGATTCGCGCTCGCTGAGCGCGTAGGTATGCGGCGGGGTGGCGCCGCGCATCTTGACGTTCACCTGGCGCGGATCGTCGCGCATGGTGCCCATGCCCGAATGAGCCTCCAGCCGCTCGCCATTGGGCAGGTACACGGTGCGGGCGCTGATGTCGTAGACGGCGGTGCCGTCGCCGGCCGCCGGCGCGGAGCTCCGCCCTCCGAACAGCCTCTCGAAGAAGCTGCGATTGTCCGCCTGGACCGGCGGGGCCGGTTGCTGCACCGGCTGCACCGGTTGCGGGGCCGCCACCCGCATGCGGTGCCGCGGCTGCGGCCCGGCCATGCGCGGGCGTTCCGGGACGACGGTCGAGGGCGCGTTCACGGGCCGCGGCGCCGGCAGGGGAATGGCTGGCGCCGGCGCCTCGAGAACCGGTCGCTCCACCGGCAGCGGCACGGACGGCGCGACGGTTTCGATCGTCGCATCGTCGGGTTCCGCGTCGGGCGCCGCCGGCTCTTCGGCTGGCACCCTGTCGGCGCTCTCCGGCGCCGGCACGGGGAAATCCGGGCTCTCGCGCTCGTTCGCCGGCGGGAAGGACAGGCTGGCGAGGATCAGCCGGCCGGGCTCGAGCGTCCGGCCCGGCTCGCGCCGGACTTCGGCGAGGGCAGCCTGCCAGGCCATGCCGGATGTCGGGCGCAGGCCGGCATAGAGCGGATGGCTGTGCGCCATCGAATGCCGCACGAAGCCGCCGAGCAGCCCGGGTTCCATCAGCGCATCGCGCCAGCGGCCGGCCACGAAGTCGACCCGCGCCACGGCGAAGGAGAAGCCGGGATCGAGGAGCCGGCCGTTCCCGCCCGCGAGCGGATCGGGCGCCAGCGCCGGACGTGGAGCCGGGGCGGTCGCGACGAGGCGCGCCAGCCTGTCGCCCTGGCTGGCGAGGCCGGCCGCGACCGCAAGGCCGAGGGCGACGATCGCCGCCGTCGTCCGCCAGGGAAAACGGCTCTGTGGCGTGTCGATCTCGGGAATCGAGGCGAGGACTCGCGGCTGTGGGGCCTCGGAGCGCGGCTGCGGCGTCCTCGGATAATCCACACGCCGGGTGCGTGCATATTGCAGGGGGCGCTCGGCGGGGCCGGCCGCGACCGGTCGGCCGCTCGGCCGAAGCGATCGTTGGTGCTGTGAAGCGCCGATGTCCGCCAGCGTCGACGAGGCACGCGCCCGGCCGATCACGACCGAAGCAACATCCTCATTCCTGCTTGGCACGGTGCTGCGCGTGTCAGGCAATGGCTCGTAGTCTCCGGCACCGATTTTTATGAGCGCCAGGCGCTCTTTGTCTCACCGGTTCCCTGCGGGGCCGAAACGCGGGGCGGTGACGCAGTCCGAAGCGTTTAAGGCTGGCAATTGCGACGCTATCGTGGCGCCACTGTCAAGTCGGCGCGCCCGTCGCCCACAGGAATTGGCGGAGATGTTGGAATCGGGCAACGCTGCCCGCATCGTGCCGGCGGCTGCGTCGATGGGCAGCGACGGTGGTCTGCGATCGTTCGTCGCGCCTCATGCCGAAGTCGCGGCACCCCTCCGGCGAGCGGCCAAGGCCTCCCGCCGGGGGCGCCGATCGAGGACGCCGGCGGCACCGCCCGGGGTTCGATCGAGAGGTTGGTCCATTAAGTCTTGGCGGTCGATGCATCGCCTCGGCGGCCCGGGTGCCGGGCCGTGTCTCGATCAGGTCAAGACGCTAACGGGCAAGCGCATCTCGCGCCAGTCCGACCGTCAGAGAGCCGAGGAACAACAATGAGGCGCCGACCACCAGGGCTCCGGAAAAAAGAGCGAACGTATCGGGAAATGCCACCGATTCCGATTGTGATGGCGAAGCGAAAACCTCGACATATTTTTGTTGACGCGCCGACTCGACCCGAGCGTCCTCGAGGGATGACCGAGCAGCATAAAGATTCTTCTCTGCAAAATCTGCATTCGCCTTGAGCTTTTCGAACTGCATCAATTGCCCAGCCTGCGAATTGTTCAAACCTGCGAGCCGGTCGCGGATGGATCGTTCCTGCTCCATCAGAGCCGCGATCTGACCCTGGATCGCCCGTTGCCGCGGGCTCGTGTCGCTGCCGAGGCCGACGAACTGGGCGAGGTTGACGCGAGCCGTGGCAATCGACGTCTCGATCTGTCCCAGAATCGTGTTCAGCATCTGTATGCTGGCGACCGGGTCGACGTTTCCGTTCTTCGTCTGCCAGTCGGCCAAAGCCGTCCGTGCATCTGAGAGCTGGTCTTCTGCCTGCTTGACTTCGTTTTCCATCAGGCGAAGCCAGTCCCGGCGAGATCTCACGTTCATCTTATCCAGGAATGTCTCGGAAATACTCAAGAGATTTGATGCCATCGTCTGCGCGTCCGCCGGCGAGTAGGCGTAGACCCGCATGGCGACCGTCTGCTCCAACAGATTGAAGCGCACGTCGATAGCCGACTGATAGAGATCATATTCCTTGTCGCTCGGAGAGCGATTCAGCAGGCGGTCGAGCAGGCTGGGCCCGGGGTTTTTCATCCGCTCGCCGAAATCGATCTTCTGGTCGAGCTCCTTCATCGCGTCGCGCGACGAGAGAAAGTCTCGCACCGCATAGCCGTCGACGGCGCCGCCGAGCTGCGAGGCGATCGACGACAGGGACGTGCCGCCGGACGAAGAAGAACTCGGATTCTGTGCAGCCGTTCCGCCACGGATCCCGAACCGAACTTCCGAAACGTACATCGGTACGGAGATGGCGAATTTGTAGATGACGGTAACTGCCAGCGGAGCAAACAGGATCAGCAGGCTCAGAAGCCATTTTCTCAGCTTCGCCCGTCGACGACGAATCCTGGAGTCATAGGCCAGTTCCGCATCCGAAGCCCGCCTGGCCGAGGTCGGCAGAGCGTTAAATAAAGTCGCCGTCGTCAGCCACAGGATCTTCCTCGTCCGCAACCACCCCCCCCGGAACTGGGGCTCGGAGCGGGTATCGGCCGAGGGCGGCATCAAGTCTGTCATCAATCGTCAGGCTCCCTCTGGCAACGCACAGCGCCTTGTCGCACATTCCTGTGACAACGGCGGAACTGTAGGACGAAACGACCAGCATGCGGTCCTTGACCCTATCTTCGAACAACAGCCGCCAAAGCTGGGCGAATTGATCGTTGGTAAAGCCCAAAGACCCTTCCAAGAAATAAATATCAAATTTCGGCAACAATGCGAGCGCATAGGTAAACTCCATTCTTTCGGTTGGCGTGAAGCGGCCGACGGGAGAACGGAGGCTTTCCACGTTCGGAATCAGGTCCGATATGAGATCTTCAGCTAGGGAATAATTTAAGTCGTAGATGCGGCAAATCATTGCAACGACGTCCCAGCCCGTCAGGTGCCCGCGGATGAATCCGACCCGGCCAATGGGCCAGGACGCGCGTCCCGACCGTTCCACCCGCCCGATGCGGGGCGCTCGCGTGCCGCACAGGAGATCGATGACTGGATTGCGGGTTGCCGGATTTTCGACGAGCAGGGCGTAGCGCCCGGGCTCGATCCAGTTCGAGGCCTGCTCCAGCACGACCACGGGGGTCTTTCCCAAGGAGATTTCGAAGGTCACGTTGCGCAGACGGATCATGGCAGCGCTGCCCGTCGACGGTCGTGAAGACTGGTGCTCCAGGGGGCGCCGGCGGCCGGCCGCAAGCTCGCCGGCATGAGGCGAGCGGCGCCTGAAGCGGCTACGGGCCGTCCCGCGGATGCGGATCGTGCCCCGACCGGCGCTGTCGGCGCGGCGTCGCGACCGGCTGCGACGAAAGCGCGCGCGCCGCCCGCGGATGGGGCCGCGTCCAGGCCCTCGGGCGGGCGGGCCACAGGACAGGCTTCGCCGGGACGACTTGATCGGAACGTCATGGCTGCGCGTCGAATGCTCCGCCTCTCGTGATCCGCGGTTCGGCCGTGGGGCGCAGATCTGCTCAGAACCGGGGCAGACGTATGCCGGTCATTCGAAGCGAATATTCGGCGCTGCGCACGAATTGCGCAATCGGCTGCGGGAATGCGCCGTACTTGACGGCCTGCTCGTCCTCGAAGGCGATGAGATCCTCCGGTTCGCACGGTAGCAGCGTACGAGGATAGATATAGTGGGGGTACAGGATCAAGGTTGCCCCGGTCAACTCGTCAAGGGAGAGCCTGCGCCGCGGTCGAATCAGCCGGTCCTCCGTGACGCCCCAGCCGGCGAAGAAGGGCGTTCCCCAGGTGACCACCGGCTTGCCGTACAGGAGGGCCTGGAAGCCCGCGGGCGAGGACAGGACGTGAACTTCGTCGGCAAGATCGATCAATGGCAGGATCGGTCCATCGGCGATCGCGGCATCGGCAAGATCGCGCAATTCTTCCCATCCCCGCCCGGCGGCCCGGTTCCGGGTCGCCACATCGGCATGGGCCTTGTAGACGAGGAAATGATCCGGCCTGTCGGCACGCACCGCTTCCAGAAGGGCGGCGGTCGATCTTACGGCCGGAGATCCGCTGGCGGACGATGCGTCGACCTCCATGGGTTCGGGAACCAGGATGACCTTTTTCCCCTCCGCTCGTTGCCGCAGGTCGGCGAGGCGCTTGCGCAGATCCGGCGTCAGCAGCCTGCCGTTCGCGGTCGCGGCGCGGCGCATGATGGTTTCGCGCAGCGCCCGGGCCCGGGCGACGAGCGCCGGCGGCAGCTCCGTCGCGGCCAGAAGGCGCACGAGATCGCTGTCATCCTGCGCGGCCGCGAGGCTCGACTGGACGTTCACGCAGAACAGGGGCGGGATGGCGGCCTGCGGGTCGAACCCCGTCGCGCGCAGGAACCCCTCCTGCAGCCGCAACACCCGCGTGCCGGCCGCTCGCACCTCGACTTCGGCGGACTGGCCGGTCTCCGTCTCGTCTATGCAGACCGCCGCCTGCTTGGCCCGGGCGAGATCCAGGGCCGATCTCAGGCCGGCGAACATGATGCTCTTGCCGGGCCCACCCAGCAGCCTTCGGACGATCCGCCGTTTCAGAGGCGAGAAACCGGCGCAGACCGCGCGATCCGGCAGCGAAAGATGCCGACGTCGTTCTGCGACGAGGCGGTCGGCCGCCTCGTCGAAGGTCGCGATGCGCTCACGGACCGGGTCGACATAGCGCGGGTAGCGCACCAGGGCCGCTCCCACCAGCGCATCGAGCGAGGGCCTCAGGGCAGCTCGCCGGGCCAGTGCGGCGCTCGCCGATGTATTGTCGGGACGATCATCGGTGAGACCGTATCCCGCATAGAAGGGGACACCGAACACGGTCACGGGGATGCCGCGCATCATGGCCTCGAAGCCGAGCTGGCTCGACACCGTCCAGACCTCGTCGACGACGTCCAGCACGGCGTGCGGCGACACCAGGTCGTCGAGCACCTCCAACCCGTCTTCCTGCGCCAAGGTGGTCAGCACGCCCGCCGCAAGGCCGGCGGTGACGTCGGGATGAACGCGCACGATGAGGCGTGCTCCCGGCCGATCACGACGTGCCGTATCGATCATGCGCCGAAAGTCGTTCTGGCTTGCCAAGGCACCGGCGATCGAGCGATCGCCGGCCACCTGATCGACGAGCAGGATCCGGGCCTGTCCCCCGGCCGCCAGAGCCACGGGGCGGTCCGGCAGGTGATTGTACTTGGTCAGCCGGTCGGACACGACCCGTTCCCGCGCGGCGCGCCCCAGGGCCGCCAGCCAGGCCGAATCCTCGTTCGCAATGATGGCTTCCAGGCGCGAAGGGCAGGAGGCATCATAATAGACGCCGAGGTCGTCGATGATCAGGGAAAAGGCGCGCGCCTGCTGCTTGCCGAGGCCGACGGAGCGAAGGAAGCCGTCCTCGAGCACCCAGAAGGGCAGCCTGGACTGGGCGGCAAAGGCCAGGCCGCGCAAGGCCGACATGCCCTGCCCCCAGCCGACGACGCCATCCAGCCGTGAGGTCAGGGTCGACCGCACGTGGAGAGATTGCGTTTCCAGAAACAGCGCGAGATGCGGCACTGAACGGAGGACCGAGGCGGCCACTCCAATCTTGGCCCCTTGCAGGGGAAGCCACGACGGACGAGAAATCCCGTCGGATCGATCGAGTTGATGCATGGATTCGCGTCTCGGCTTTGCGCCGCTTCTGCGTCCCCCCGGCGCGATATGCACCACGAACGCCCAGCCAATGCAATCGAAATGGATGGTGGACCCGGTCGCCGAGGTCGGGACCGTTGCCCGCGCGCCACGGGCGGGCCGTCCAGACCATGCAGGCCCGCGCCGACCGGCCCTTCGACCCGAAGGATCGAAGCGGCCTGCCGGGTCGAGCTCGAATCTCCCCCTTAGATTCGGCCGGCCGGCGGTGCCGTGCGCCGACGGCACGGCATTTGCTTTATCGATGGATGCGGCAGGACGACCGCAGCGCCGACCAGTTCGTCTATTGACGTCGACACGCATTTCAGAGGACCATTCGAGGCGGGGGCACTCGACGTCTGACGATAGCCTGGCGGGGCACGACGCCGGGCTGCGGGAGAATGCGCATGCCCCTGATTTCACCCCATGATGCACGCGAGCAGTGGGAATCGCGGTCCGGCGGCAGCCCATAGGGCCGATCGGCGTCGTCACGCGGACGGCACCGTTCGAGAATCCTAATCTGGAGTGCAGCATGCGAGAAGGTGCACCGCAGCGGGCGCGAGACGGCTCGTCGAGTGCTCGCGAGCCGGCATCGTCGGCCGTGACCGTCCATGTGGTTCGGGCCGATTCGATCGCCGCTCGCGGTGGACAGGCTCGGCGTGCTGGCGGATCGGGCGGCCGCGGGATCGCGGCGCGGCCTCCTGATGCGCAACGCCGGGGCATTGCCGATGTCAAGTGATCTCGATGCCGGTGTGCGGCATTCCCAGACCATCATGCCGAAACGCCCGCCAGCATCGCCCGCCCATGAGGCCGCAGCCCGGCATCAGCTCAAGGTCCGACAGCTCGAGAGCATGATAACGACGCTGCGGGCGGAAATCGTCAGCCTGCAGAGCCAGACCAGCGAGATCCAGATCCTGCGGGATCAGGCGCATCAGATCCGTCTGTCGAAGAGAAGCACCGACCATCAGATCGCAAGCCTCCGCTCCCTGCTGAAGGAGAAGGACGAGCAGATCGCGTCGCTGTCGAACAGCGACGCTCTGAAAGTGGGGCGCGCCCTTCTCAAGATGCGGCGTCGTCGCTTCGGAATCGCGCGGCTCGCAGCCCATATGGTGGGTGTCTGGTGGCGGCTCTCGACGGTGCGGGAGAAGGCTTCGTCTCCGGTCAAGGAGGAAAAGACGGCGACGACCGTCTTCAACGAGGCCCGTTTCCGCCTCGAGCAGAACGGGCTGGCCGAGGCCTTGACCTGGGTCCGGGCGCAGGCGACCGGCGACGAACTTCTGGCGCGTATCCTGGTCGAGTTCGGCCGGACGGTGCGAAAGACCAACCTGCCTCAGTGCATCGAGCTGTTCCGCGAAGCCATCTCGCTCGACAGGAAAGCCTCGCATATCAAGCTCCTGGCGTTCGGCCTCTTCGATGACGGCCTGCTGGCCGAGCCGCGGCAATTGCTGGATGCCATCATCCAGGGTGGCGCCGTGCTGACCGCAGCGGAGCTTCGGCGGGGAGAGCAGATCATCGCTCTGGACCGGATCAGGACCAACGGCCTGCATGTTCCGGCCCGATACGAGGGCGTCGAGAAGAAGGGCGGCCCCGCCCGCGCCTTGGTTCTGGCGAGTCAATCGCTGCCCTATCACAAGACCCCGGCCTCCCTCAGGGCCTATCGCACCGCACGGCGCCTGGCGGGTCTGAAGATCGAAACCGAGGTCGTGACCCCGCCGGGATATCCGAGCGAGGAGAAGGCGCAGGCAACGAGGCGCCTGGTTGAGGACATCGGCGTGCGGCTGCTTCCTCCCGTCCAGGTCCCGGCGGAGCTCTTCGACCTCTATGCGGTCGAGGCGGCGAAGGAGCTCCAGGCCTTCGGAAAGCTGTTCGGACCGCAAGTGATCGTCGCGGAATGGTCGGAAGGGTTTGCCGCCGCCGGGCTCCTGACGGCCAGGGCCCTGTCCGTGCCCTATGTTCTGGACATCGCCGAGATCTGGAAGCCGGCTCTCCCGCACCATCCGGGCTGGGAAGCCACCGAGCGCTTTGCCGCGGAGACCAAGTTCTGTGCCCTGATCGCCGCGGAGGCCGATTGCGTTCTGTCGCGGAGCCGGAGGATAACCGACCTCCTGATCGAGCAGGGACTGCCGGCCGAGCGGGTGCGAACAATATCGGACGCCCCGGAGCCACCGAAGGATCTGGCGGCTGCGCGGGCCAGTCTGCGCAGCGAGCTCGGCTTGAACGCCGAGATCGTGCTGGGCTTCGTCGGCGGCCCATTTCCGTTCTGGGACCTGGAGGCGGTCGCAAGAGCGACCGTCGAGCTCGTGGCGAATGGGCGCGATGTGGCTCTGCTGGTCGTGGGGGTTGGGCGGCGTATCGAAATGCTGGCCGCATTGGCCCGCGATCTCGGCATCGCCGACCGCGTCGTGACCGTCCCCCGGCCTGCCGGCAGTGATCCGGCCCGCTATTTCGCGGCGATGGATGTGGCGATCTTCCCGTCGCGGCCGTCACATGTCGTCGCTCTGCGGGCTCCCATGGAAATCTGGCAGGCAGCGGCGTATGGTTGCGCCGTCGTCGCGGGCAGTTCCGTGGACGTGGGCGATCTGGCCGGCACGGGCGGTCGATCCGTCGGCTACGATTCCGAAGATCCCCAGGGCCTGACGCGTGCCCTTGCGTCCCTGCTGGACGACCGGGAACACCTCCGCCTCTACCGGTCCGACCTGCAACGCCGGGCAAACGAGGCTGCGATCCAGACCAAGGCCGCTTTCGAGGAGATGGTCAGGTCGCTCGTGCCGATGGAGGTGAAGTCGGGCTGATCGTCACGCATTGATGATGTTCAAGTGCAAAAGCGGGAAGGGCGTATGAAGTCGGAGGGAGTGCGATGAAGCGGACCATGAACATCCGAGAGGCCCAGCGACTTTTGTCGACCAATCCGATGGTCGCCCTCAAGGCTGCAGAGGTAAAGCTTTCATCGTCGCCCGATGACTATGAGGGATTGCGTGTTGCCGGGCAGGCCGCGACCAAGCTGCGGCTTTTCGACAAGGCCGCGAATTATTGGGTGAGGGCCGCGGAGGCTCACGACGGCGACTTCGCATGTCTGGTCAGGGCCGCCGGCCTTTCGCTCCGCGGCGGCAAGCCGCGGAGCGCCTTTGAAATCGCCGGTCGCGCGCTGCTGTCGAAACCCGATGATCCCGCGGCGCTCAAGATCAAGGCCGAGGCATCCGATCTCCTGGTGCTGCCATCGGACTGCGTGGACGCGGCCATTCGACTGGCGAAGTCGGATCGGGAGGCGGCGGTGAAGTTCGCTGAGTCCGTCCTGGCCATGGGAGACCCGAAGGGGGCGGCGCGGATCCTGGCAGCGGTCGGCGAGGGTGGGACAGTCCCGGAGCGAGTGATCGGCCTGGTTGCCGCGGCTGTCACCGATCTGGCGCGGCGGGCCCAGAAGCTGGGAGACGAATTCAATGAGGCCGCTGCGTTGCGGGCTCTTATGCTCATCAGGCCTGGGGATGATCGCGGCGTGCGGCGCCTGAGACGGTTGGTCAAACCCCACCTGGACGATGCGCAAAAGTGCATGGCCGATGGTGACCTCCACGGTGCGCGGGCGGCCTACAGGCAGGTCCTGGAGATCGACCCGTTCCATGCGCCGGGACTGAAGAAGCTCGCAGAGCTCGAAAGCCGCCTGGAAAGCCATGCCGAAGCCTCCAGGCTCCTGGGGCGGCTCGTGGCGGTGACGCCGGCCGAGCCGTCCGCGCATTTTCTGCTCGCTCGCGAGCTCGAGGCCATCGGCAGCCATGAGAGCGCCGTCGATTCGGTCGTCCGTGCCCGCGAACTCGGCTATCCCGCCGAACGGTGCGACCGGGCCGTCGCGCGTCTCGCGCGAAAGCTCCGGGACTTCGCCAAGTCGCAGATCGACGCCAGTCCGGAAGCCGCACTGCATGCTGCCGAGGCAATTTTCAAGATCGACCATGAGAATCTGGCGGCGAAGCGCATCGTGCACAAAATATTGCCGAAGCTGCATCGCGGCCTTGCCCTTGCGCGGAAATCGCACGATTACGACGAGGCCTATCGCTTCTCGGGGCTGCTCTGCCGCATCATGGCGGACGACGACACGATGTGGCGGAGGAAGGCGAATGCCAGCCTTCGACTGAGACGATACGACGATGCCATAGACGCACTCAAGCAAGCCCTGCGCATCGCCGGGGAGAATGAAGATGACCTCGTGCTGCTGGCCGAGAGCTACAGAAGGGCAAAGCGACATGCGGAAGGAGCCGAAGTCGCGGCCCGGGCTCGACAGCTTGCGCCGTTCAGCAGCGCTGTTCATGATCTACTCGAAAGGTTGGCCGCTCACGGGATAGGTGAGCGCAGCCCTGCAACGGAGCTTTCCCGGTAAGTCCGGAAGAGCGGTTCCTTCTGTCCAGGCCTTCTCGTTGTCGTGTTCCGGCCATATCTTTGGGATGACATCAAAATGCGGATCTTGTTCTTGGTCGGCTCGACCGGCTGCGAGGTTCCAACGAGCGACTTGAGCCCGTTGACAATCCATTCGACAGCCACGGTGTACAATTATTTCCTGAGAAAGGAACTCGCCGGACATCCGAACATCGAGACGGCGACCTACTCGTTTCGGAAGGTTTCCGATCCGGCCAGGGCCGCGGCCTATGTCCGCACGCTGGACGCCCCCCGCGCCGACCATGTCGTCTGTCTCGAGCAGCGTGGCTTCGCGGCGGCTCACGAGTCGGTGTTCGACTATTATCGCAATCGCACCCCTGGTGCGGTTTGCGCCATATGCGATCACGACAGAGTGCTGGGACCCGAGGATTACCTGTTCCACGCCCAGCCGAGCACTCGCATGCCGTCCTCGCCGAAGACGGTCCATCTCACGTGGGCTGCCTCTCCGACCTATTGCTATCCGGAAAAGGAGGACGGCGTCCTCAACATCATGGTGGACCACCACAACTACAGTGGTCCGGATAGGGTTCGTGAAATCCGCAGCAGTCTCGCCGAATTTGCTGGCGAGATATTTCCAAAGATCGGCCACAAATTCGGTTTCAACAAGCTGGTCGTGCGGCAGTTCGTGTCGCGGGGGTTGGTCGAGATCAACCCGCTGGAGCCTTACGAACCGCAATTGTACGATCGGAAGGGCATCCCTTTCCCAGAAGCGTGCCGAGAATACAGGCGAAGCGACATCTTCATGGTCACGAAGCCTGAATCCATGGGGCTTTCGATGATCGAGTGCGCAATGTCGGGTGCTCTCATCGTAGCGCCCCGGCATTATGCAAATCCTCATCTGCTGGAACCGCTCAATCATCTCTTCTGGGATGAGGACATTTCCTGGAACAAGATCCTCGGGCTTCTTGACGTCAAGGCCTCTGTCGAGGCTGCAGCCCAATTCAATTGGCAACGGCTTGCCCATCTCATGGTCTCTACCTTGCGCCAACACGGACCGAGGGCGCCGGACGAGGCGCAACCGCCGTCGCTGCAGGCGCCTGCGACGGAAAAAGCTGAACTCGAACTGGGGGTATCGTCGTGACAGTCACCAATGGTGTGGCCCTTGTCGAAGCGGCAATGGGGAAGCCCTGGGAATCGGACGCGCTGCCCGCCATCGAGGCGGGCGTGGCGAGCCTCCCGCCCGAGGTTGCCTTCGCGTTCGGGGATCAGGCGCGTCGCAAGAAGTGGTTCAAGTGTGCCGAGAGGCTGCTGACGGCAGCGGCCGATGGGCTGGGCGACCAGACGGCGATCCATGTGGGCCTGGTGGAATGCAGGTCCAACCTGCAGATGTGGCAGGAAGCCGCCAAGGCGGCGGACAATGCCCTGGCGCGCGATCCGAAGAACCGGAGGGTGATACGCGCCAAGGCGCGCATCCTGTGGAAGCTCGGACGGAGCAAGGAGGCCATCGCGCTGTTGCGCAAATACTCCAGTCTCGCCAAGTCATGGTCGGAGCCCTGGCTGGACATGGCTCGAGTCCAGGCCTCGATCGGCGACTGGAAAGGGGCGAGGCAGTCGGCCAACGAAGCGATCAAGCGCGGTGCGGAGGGCGAGGAGGTCAGGACGATCGCCGTCGACGCATGCGTCGCCCTCCAGGACCATGAGGGCGTGTTCGGTCACGCATCCGCCCTGGCCCGACAGCAACCCGCTTTGATCGCCCGCTGGGTTCGCATGTACCAGTCGCTCGACGAGCCGATTGTTGCAGTGCATGTCGCCCGCGCTCTCGTCGCGGCCCGCGGGGTCGGCACCGACGTCGAGCGGAGCCTCTACCGGCTCGAGGGGCGCCTTCGGTCGGCCAACGAGCAGCTGTCTTCGCCGGCCGTTCGGGAGGCGCTCGGGGTTCTGGCGTCGCAGGACCTCTCGAAATAGGGTTCGTGGGGCGTCGACCGGGTTTTCGCATCGAGCCGTCCATGGGTTCGGCGGACATGACATATGCCGAGCAGTCGCGTCCGCCGCGGGCGAATGATGAATGTCCAGGCCCTGTGAGACAATCTCAGGCCGTGTGAGGCAAATCGCATGATGTATTTGTCGATTCTACTGCGAGCTGTTCTCGGTTTGAATCCGAACAACTTGACGACTCGACGCTTGGCCTATGAGGAAACAGCGAGCGCCCTCAGCCGCGTGCTGGCGGATGGCGGGTTCGACGAGATCGAGGTCGCGCTGCAGGAGCAACTCCTGACTCTTGCGATCCGGCAAGTCGAGGCGGATATCCGCAACGGTGTCGATATCACATCGCCGGACTACTACCCGACCGCATTGGCAGAGGCGGAGTATCGGGCCAAGGAGCGCGCGGCTCTTCTGCGCAAGAAAAGTGGCGCGGCCAATCTCGGCGGCGAGCCGGATCCGAGCATTGTGAAGCGCGCCGCCAGCGTGATGGAGCGACTCAAAGTTCTGGATCAGCTCAGCGCTTTTTCATGCGGCGCGGCGGACAGGCCATCGCGTATTTCTGTCATATACGCTTTGCTGATCCGATCAATTCATAATATTGCGGCCGACAGTAAGATTGCGATCGTCTGGGTTGTCCTTGAGCCGGCCTTTCTCATCGCGTTCATTGTCGCGATGTATTGGCTTGTCGGCTCACACCAGATCATGAATATGGACATTGCGCCTTTCGCCGTAACCGGAAGCGTTTCATGGGGGCTGTTGCGCGCATCGAGCGTGCGAGTGGGGTCGGCCATGCTGCGCGCCCGCGACGTCCTGAACCTTCCCCCCGTCTCGCCATTCGATGTCGCGATGACGGAGGCTCTCGTCAGCCTGCTGATCTATAGCGGTGTATTCGTCGTCGCCATCGGCTTCGTATTGGTGCTTGGACTTGGCGATCCGCCAGATGATCTTTTGAACGTCGTCAAATATTGGCTCGGCCTTTGGGTGGCGGCGACTGGCGTCGGGCTCATGTTCAGCTACTTCTTCTTGCACTGGTCTTACGGCAAACGAATTATTCCCGTTGCATGGAGAGGTGTCAGTCTGGTTTCCGGCGTGCTCTTCGTATCGGAGCAGTTTCCGGAAGACGTGAAGGGTTACCTGCTGATGAACCCGATCCTGCACGGCATCCAGCTCATGCGCGACGCCTATTTCGCCGGTTACAAGACGGTTGAGGCTAGTGCGCTGTACTTTTTCTGCTCGGCGGTGTTGATGCTGATGGTCGGCATGGCTTGCGAGCGTCGGAGCAGGCGCATGATCGCTCCGGGCTGAGAGAAGCTCTCCGCGTGCCGGCATGCCCGATGGGCCGACATGGCGCAGCCGGCACCGACCGTCCTCGTGGCGGGAGAGGCGAGCGGGAGACGGGGCCAGGGGCCGCACGCGCGACCCGTTCCCCGGCATGCGTGTGCGGTCGATCGGTTTCCGACTACCTGGCCCGTGATCGGATTCTCTAATCAGATTTCACGATGACGATGGCATTGGCGCGGGCAACGGACGTGCTCGTATCCGATTGCAGCGTGTTGACGCCGTCATGCACCGGATTGCCGAACTGGTCGGCCCATTGCCCCCCCGGGGGGACCGTATAGGTGCATGATCCGGCGTCGGAGGGCCAGACGACCACCATGCCGCGCTCGAAGCTGCGCTGGTAGCAGCCGCCGGACGAGTTCGGCTTTCCCGCCGCCGGCGGAGGCTCCGTCGGACGGCCGAGATTCACCATCATGGAAGAGGGGTAGGTGATTCGCCTGCCGACGTCCTGCCTGCCGACGGAGCTGCCGTTCTGCATCTCGAAATAGGTGTGTTCGTCCCGTGTCAGGTAATAATTGGCGGTGGCATAGGCGATCTCGGCCGCGCTGGCCTCGGACACGGGGTGGCCGCAGAGATAATTGAACTGAACGACGACCTGCTTGCCGTAGACGGCGTTTGAAACCTGCAGGCGGCTATACCAGTCGCTTCCTTCGTCCATCCCGCTGACGAAGGTCGTGACGCCGGCACGGCAGGCGTGCAGAAATGCACTTTCGCTCAACGACGCATCGCCGATCGATGCCAGCGTCGCCGAATTGCGAACGTCCCGCTTGTTGACCTTGTTGTTGGTCCAGAGGCCGACGCCCTTGGCATTGAGTCCGGCCTTCAGGAAGCGGGTATAGCGAAAGATGTCGTCGGCATAGGCCTGATCGAGCTGCGAACCCGTGTAGCGCTGGACCCAGGTTCCCCCGCATGCCGGCTCGCCCGCCGGGCAGCCCGGCACGGCGCCGACAAAGTGGCCGCGGATCTCGGCCGCGTTATAGGCTGCCAGGTTGTCGAGCGAGACGTAGGCGTGCCCCCCCCGCCGCCTCGCCAGCAGATCGGCCGGCAAGTCCGTCCGGCAGGTCGGATAGACATCGGCCGCCGGACATTGCCCGAGCGCATAGGCCAGCATGTATTGCTGGACGGTAGGATTGGCGATGTCGACCGCCCACAGGTTCCCGGCGCCCCCGCCGGTGGACGGCGTCGTGGCCGTGGGGGCGGAATAGACCAGCCAGTCCGGATGGTTTCTGATGAACCAGGCGCGGTCGTGGGGGATCCTGGCCGTGGCCGGGCCCGTGGTGCTCAAGGGGTCACGGCAGCAGGGAACATAGAAGCCGGTGCCCGGAGCGTGCCGGCCGGCTCCCCATACCAAGGGGCGGTCATTGACTTGAGGATCGAGCGAGGCGGCGCCCGCGAGGCCGTTCTGCGCAAACTGAATGGCCCAGCCGCTGGTGGCAGGCCGGTAGAGCGACGCGGAATTGCTGCTATCCCCCCATGCCTGCGGCAGACATGACAATGTTCCGATGAGAGCCAGTACGATTCTGTGTCCGAACATTCGATCACCTCATCCCGAAAGACATTGGCATGCTCCGCGCCAAGCCGAGTATAAAAAACCGAGTTGTCGGGTATTTCTCTGCGTTCTGTCGGCGAGTTCCGTCGAATTCCCGCGAATGTCGGTCCCGAGAGGCCGTTCCAGCCGCCGCCGAGCTTCGAGCGCCTCGCGACACCCTTCAGCCGTCGAGCCGGAAGCCCATAGCGGCGTCCCTGAGCCTGATCCGCAACACGGGCCTAATCTAGGCAAATCCACGGCTTTTGTCCGCTGTCGCCGCAAGGCCGCATGCGCGATGCCGTCGGCGGCGACCGTGCGGTCTCAGGTTCGGGGACCACCGTCCGAGAGCAGCGACGCGGTGTTCGCGAGCATCGCCTCGATCGAGAAGGCACGGCCGGCCCAGGCCCTGGCCGCCTCTCCCATCCTTGCGCGTCGTTCGGGCGCGCGCGCCAGCCGGACGAGCTTTTCGACGATGGCCGTGTAGGGCAGGACGTCGACGTCGTCGATCAGCTCGCCCGTGACGCCGCGCTGGACCGCTTCCGCCGAGCCGCCGGCAGCGGTCGCCATGACGGGAATGCCGAGGACCTGCGCTTCGATGACGGAGTTCGGCAGCCCCTCATGACGGGACAGCTGCATGAGCAGGTCGAAGCGCGTGTACCAGAAGCCGACATGCTGCGAGCGGCCGACGAACAGGATCCGGGGCCCCAGATCGATGCGCTCCGCATAGGCCTGCATCGCGCCGAGCAGGGGCCCGTCACCGACGACGATGAAGCGGCTCGTCGGCTCGTGCTCCGCCAGGCCTGCGGCGATGCGAATCCAGTCCAGCGGGCGCTTGTTCTCGTCGACGCGCATCACGCAGCCGACGGTGAACCCATGCCCGGTCTGCCGGTCGAAAGCCTCGGCGAGGCCCCGCACATCGGCAGGCGCATCCCGGTCGACGAAGGAGATGCCGTTCCTCAGAACGCGGACGCGGCCGGCGGGCTGCGCGAGCCATTCTTCGTACCGCCGGGCCGTCGCCGCGGCGTTGGCGGCCAGGACGACGCCGGGAGCGGCCAGAAGCCTGCGGTAGAGCAGTTCGTACTCGGGCTTGAGGCGGTCGCGCCGATCGATCGGCGGCAATGTCCTGACCATCAGCACGATGCGCGGCACCCTGGCGATCAGCGCCGCGAGCGCCGTCGCATAGATGGTGCCGTCCTGCCAGATCTGCACGACATCCGGCGACTGCCAGGCGAGCCAGTCGGCGAGCTTCGAGATCCCTTCCGCCATCTGACGCGGCAGAAAGCGCATGTGGTGCCCATACCTTGCCGTGATCGACAGGTCGCCATCGCCGCCCGCCGCCGGCCAGCGTCCGTATTCGAACACGCTCACGCCGGCCCGGGCCAGCGCGGAGAGATGGAAGTCGTTGTCCTGCTGCCCGCCGGTCTGCCTGACGCCGACGACCAGCGGTCCGACCATCTGCAGGCCGCCGATGGTGCGACGCTCGGTCATGGCCGCGTGCAGCGCCAGGGCGGTGTTGACGAGCTGGCGTTCCGCTCCCCCCGGGCCCAGCGTCGAGGTTAGCAGGAGGCTGCGTCCGAGATAGGGCTTCGCCGGAGGGTCCGTCCGCTCGGCGATCAGATCATCCAGGATCCGCTGCAGGACGACGAGGGAGGCAGGTCGACCGGCCGTCAGCTCTCCCGGCGCGAGGGCTTCGACATCGTCGATGCTGCCGCGCACCGTCCCCAGCTTTCGGGAGAACCAATTGGCGGAGGGAAACCGCTCGATCGCCTCCTCGAGAGCCTGCACGGCGTCGACGAGCAGGCCCCGCGTCACCAGCAGCCTGCAATATTCCCGATGCACGATCTCCACATCCGGGTGGAATGCGAGAAGGTCGCGGAAGCAGGCGTCGGCATGGTCCGCCTCCCCGAGCATCTCGTAGCCGACGCCTCGGCAGAGCAGGAGCTCCAGGGATCGCGAATCGTCGGAGCTGGCATGAAGCGCCTCCAAGGTCGCCTCGCGGCCGCGAATCGCCGTCTGCATCCGCAGCGTGCGGCGGTAGCCTTCCAGGGTTATCGAGATCCTTTCGAAGAACTTCTTCCAGACGCGCCGGGCGGCCTTCCGGTCGATGCGATCCAGGATTCGGGCCGCCGCAATGTAGAGCTGGTCGGATTCCGGATATTCTTCGATGAGGCGCAGCAGGGGGCCCATGGCCTCGGCCGGATCGAGCCGACCGGACTCGATGTCGAGGTCGATGCTGGGAGCGACGACATGCGCCGGCAGCTCGCCCGGCTTCCCGCCGTTCCTGCGGCCTCGCCGGATTGCCGCGGTGACCGGGTCGTCACGCTTCCATTCTCGCAGTCTGGCGGTGAAACCTCGAATGCTGTAGAGGCGTCGAGCACGTTGCATCTTGTCTTTCACGAGAGCGCAGACTTCCTCCAGATCGCCCCGTTGCAACGCGGTGGATGGCCATGAACGCGCTCGGCTCCATCTGCGGCGGTGGGGCGTCCGGCAGACATGCGACGCCCGCCAGGCGGCGGCAACTCCCGATTCGCCAGCGTCATTTTCGGGAAGGCCGCCCGAGGCGAGCAAGGCGCCTTGCTGTTGCCACAGCCCCTTCTGTTCGCTGCGGTGCCGGACACGACATCGACTTCATTCTCTGAAACGCCGGGTCCGTTGCAAGCTAGTCCGAATTCGGCCCTGCTGCAAACGCCGACGACCATGCCGATCCCGTCCGCGAGGACGCGTGCTCGCGCCGGCGGCGAGCCCCGTCGCGCGGCCTAACGCCCCCATCGTGCGAGCGGCAGGAGGAGCGCTTCGGTCTGCTGCACCCGGCCGGCAAGTCCGGCCAGGGAGGAAGTGCCGGTTTCGGATCCGGTCGTCAGCGATCCGGCCCGATGGCTCGCAATCGTTGCGATGATCGGCAGCCGCCGAATGCCGCCATAGGCCGCGTGCAAGGTCCACAGCAGCGCCTGGTCGCCGCCGAAGGGCAGATCCGGGAAGCCGCCCACGGCTTCCAGCGTCGCTCTCGCCACCATGAGCGAACTCGTGTTCTGCCGGACGATCGGGTATATCCGCGGTGACATCGGCGCCCCTCGCCGGTCCATGCGGATGAGGCGGCTGACGGTCGCCGTTGCCCGACGGCTCCCGAGGGCATCCACGTGCCGCTCCAGGCGTTCGGGATGGGCCCAGTCGTCGGCATCGAGCACGGTGACATAGTGTCCCGAAGCCGCGCGCAGCGCCGTGGCGCGTGCGGCATAGGTCCCCCGGCGCACCGCGTGGCGGATGACGATGACGCGCGCGTCGTCCTCGGCCGCGCGCTCGATGGCCTCGCGGGTGCCGTCCTGGCTTGCGTCGTCGACGACCACGAGTTCCAGATCGGCCATCGTCTGCGCGCGCACCGAACGAATCGCGACCGCCACATAGGGTTCGACGTCGAAGGCCGGCATGAGGACGCTGACCAGTGGCTGGCGCGAGCGAACCGTCGGCCGCGGCGCCGGTGGTCCTTCGGATGCCAGGCCGGCGAACGTCAAGATCGGTCCGTCATGCGCCAGCACGGGACGGAGGCCGCTCGCCGCGAACATCGCGTCGAGCGCCGCGCGCTGCCCGGCGCCGTCGGTCCGGCAGACCGCGGCGGCTGCACGCAGGGCGGCCTCGTCCACCCCGTCGGGGGCCGTTGCCAGCACGCGTTCCGCGTCGTGCAGAAAGGACGCGTGGTCGGCCATCGCCAGCGCGGCAGCTGCGGCCGCGGCGGGAAGCAGCCGGGCGAGGCGTTCGACGGCCTCTTCAGGGGTCCATCGTGCCCGGGCCAACTCGAACAGGCGCGCGTCGGCGGCCGACGCGCGCCGCAGCGCGTCGCCTGCGAGATTATCGGCGCTCGCGATATGGCCCAAGGCCGCGAACGCCGTCGCTCTGGCCAGGATGGCCCGGGACTGCCGATGGTCCCGCGCCTGCGACGCCCGAAGCCAGAGGCCGAGGCGATGCAGGACCAGCGGATCATCCGCGGCAAGGGCCAGGGCGCTGAGCGGACGGCCCCGGCGCAGGAGCAGACGTGCCACCGGCCATCGCACGTGATGTGATGAGGGCAGGACCAATCCCTCCGGGCGCGCCGCAAGCCATCGACCCCTCCGCCGATGCGGAGGCCCCGTCTACAACCGCCACAATTTCACGCCGTCGGGCTTCGTCGAGCGGTCGAGGATTCCCTTGACGTCCATGACGATCCCACGGCCGTCCTTCAGCAGGGACGTCACGAGGTCCCAGCCGCCCTCGATATAGTCGCGATGCGCAACCGCGACGATGACCGCATCCGCCTTCGCCATGTCGCCGACCGGCGTGAGGGAGATGCCGTATTCATGCTGGGCGTCGGAGGACGAGGCGAGCGAATCCGCCACGTCGACGGTGATTCCGAACCTGCGGAGCTCCAGGACGACGTCGGCAGCCTTCGAATTGCGCAGGTCGGGCACGTTCTCCTTGAAGGTCAGGCCGAGCATGGCCACCCGCGCCGCCGGGGTTCCCGATTGCAGCAGCATGCGCACACATTCGCGCGCGATGCGCTGGCTGACATTGTCGTTGATCCGGCGGCCCGACAGGATGACCTGGGGGTGATACCCCTCGCGCTCCGAACGGTAGGTCAGGTAGTAGGGATCGACGCCGATGCAGTGTCCGCCGACCAGGCCCGGGAAAAACGGCAGAAAATTCCACTTTGTCCGCGCTGCCGTCAGAACATCCCCGGTATCGATGCCGAGCCTTTCGAAAATCTCCGACAGCTCGTTCATGAAGGCGATGTTGATGTCGCGCTGGGAATTCTCGATCACCTTGGCCGCTTCCGCGACCTTGATCGAAGGCGCGAGGTGAATTCCGGCCTTGATGATGGACCCGTAGATGGACGCCAGGATGTCCCTGGTGCGTTCGTCCTGGCCGGCGACAACCTTGCAGATATCCTCGAGGCGATGCTGCTTGTCGCCGGGATTGATCCGTTCGGGAGAATAGCCGACCGTGAAATCGACGCCGCAGGTCAGGCCGGATTCGCGTTCCAGGACAGGAACGCACTCTTCCTCGGTCGCGCCGGGAAAAACCGTCGATTCATAGACGACGATATTGCCTTTCGACAGGGCCTTGCCGATCGTCCGGGACGCCGAAAGAAGAGCGCGAAGATCCGGTTGGCGGGCGCTGTCCACCGGCGTCGGCACGGTGACGACATAGATGTTTGCCGGCTGAAGGTCGGCCGGAGCGTCGGTGAAGGATGGCCGCGCCTCTTCCAGCTCGTGCGGCTGAAACTCCATCGTGCGGTCATGTCCGCGCCGCAGTTCCTCAATGCGTGAGCGATCGATGTCGAAGCAGATGGTCTTGTAGCCCTTTCGCGAAAAGGCGATCGCGAGCGGTAATCCGACGTAGCCAAGACCGATAACGGCAATATTCGGGTTCTCGTTCAAGTGAGACGCTCCATTCGGCTGCACAGTTCGCGTCCAGGATGACGCAAGAAGCAATTTTCGTCGGCGTCAAGGTTCCGCGAGATCCATGGCTCGGACGAGCTGGGTGGATGCCGCCGGCTTGCCGCGAGGACCTTGCCCCGTCCGGCCTCGAAGCCGGGCGGGGGCGTCATCTCGTACCGAGTGATCCATGCCGGGGAGCACGGCCGTTGATCATTGCCTTGGAGACCTTGAGTCTGAGTAAGGCCGCCCTAATCGTCGAATGAAGCCGTCACGCTCGCGGAACATCGCGCGTTGCCATGTAAGGACTTCCAACAATCCGATATGGCGGCCTCGGCGGCTGCTCATGTGTCGCAAGGTCGTTTTCCCGGTCCCCGTCGATCGCCACCAAATCGATGCAGTTCTTCAAGAAAGGTCGTCCTCCGCAACGGTCTCGCCGTGCGGGGGCTGTGCCGAATTGCGCCGGCGAGCGACGCCGGCGCTTCGTTCCATGTCGATTCCGGATTGCGCAGAGGGACGACCATTGCGGGACGCATCCGAATGTCAGATGATCGCCAATCTACTTCTGAAGGTCGGCGAAGACATTGTATTCCTTCTGATCGTACTGCCCTCCCGGTCTGCGCTCACGGAAGACGACACCGGAGACCGTTTGGTTCTTGCCGTTGAAGTGAACTTGCCGATAACCGACGATTCGCGCCTGCTCTTCGAGCGAAATTTTTGTCGGAACGTTCTTGTGATGCCAGGCGGCCCATTCGTCGTGTATTCCGGCGGGACCTTTTTTGAAGTCCGACATGGTCCGCATGATATACTCAAGATTCGGACAATTGATCCGATGATATCTTCCGGGAATCAATATTCTGAGAATTTCGGTCAGAAGATAGTACTGTTCCTTCTGATCAAGATGCTCATACATGTCTTCGTGAAAAACGAAGTCTACCGTATTGTCTGGGATGGGAATTCCATTTGGCCAGTCAAAAATGAACGTCGTATCGTAAAATTCGTCGGACTCCTTATCTTCAAGAATTCTGTATCGAAAATCCAGATTGAGGAAATCCTTCAACGGATGTCGTCCAAAGCCCAGCTGAAGGCGAAGGGGTTCTCCCGATGCTATGATGTCGGCAGCCTTTTTCTCGAAGCGGCCTCGTTCTGCGGCGTTGTTGCCAAACATGTCTTTGCGTAGGAAGGACACGGAAAGACTCCCTTGCGTGATGTCGTCTTGTGGCGGGATGCTGCGGAGATACCGGCCGGCCGATTATGGGCCATCACTTCGCTGAAGGTGAAGCGCGGTGATGTGGCGGATGAGGATGGACGCGATCATACAATGCCTCCACGGGCCGACGTAGAAAGCCACGGGTTCAAGTCGGGCGGCGGCAGGTGCCAGTCTGACGTGCCGACGCATGTTCTTTTATCCGGGGCTTTGTGACTTTTATCCGTCATTGCGAACTCCCGTCCGTTTTTTGTCAATGTGTGGCTTCGCGGTTCGCCGGGTGATCCGACGGCGCGGGGCACGCTCCCTTGGACTGCTGTGAGCCTGAGGGGTGGCGTAGATCCCTCTGCAACGCGGTGGCAGGACGTTCCGTGTCCGTCGAGACCGGGGCGCTCAGCCCGGTCGACGTCACCGCCCGGCCCGACGGCGCCGGTCTTCCCGCTTCGCGGGCGACCCTCGGATCGGCCGGCGCGGCTTCGTCATTGCAGCAGGGATGCGAGCCGACGCCCCTCGTCGAGCGCGCCGCGGCTCTGGAACTCGGCGACGAGCGCCGGCAAATAATCGCACTGGTTGTGCAGCGTCCAGCATTCGACCGCCAGATCGAAGGCGGACTGCCTGTTCGTGTGGATCAGCTGCCGGGCGAATTCCGCCACCACGCGCGCCGTATCGGCGGCGTTGAGATTGTGGCCGCGAATCCATGCCATGGCCTCCTCGCTGCCCCGGCTGTCCAGGACGCGACGGGCTTCCTCCAGGATCGAGAAACGCCGGGCGGGAGGCGGGCCCAGGATGATCTTCGAGACGACGTTCTCTTCCCTGACGCGGCGCCTCGATCGGAAACGCCAGAGGATCCTGAAAAGGCGGTAGGGCAATACCAGGATAGTCTTGGGGCTCCGCGACTTGATGATGCAGCTTCCCAGCTGGTAGGAAAGAACATCCCGTTCGGCCGACGTCGACATGACCTTGGCGAGAAGTGCGTGCAGCTGCACGATCTCGGAATGTGCCGCCTTCAGCTTCGTCCGCTCCGACGCGAGCTCGTCCCTCAACTGCTTCAGGGTCTGGATTGAATGCTCGGCATTGGAATCGCCGTCCTCCCATGTCGCTTCGAAGGCCTGCCGCAACTCAGATGAGCGATGTCGCATGGAATTCCCCGAGACTGAAACGACGTCAACTGTTCCGATTCCAGCGCCCGATCCGTCAGTATCCTAGGATACAAAGCTCCATTGAAGGCTCGAGAACGTCCGCTTCCACGGCAACGCCGTTCAGACAAGTGCCAGCCTGCGGAGCGAACCAAATTCCCACCGCGACCATGCTTGTTCCCGCGGATTCGAATGGAGGCGACGTGCCCACACCTTTTGTATGGCATACCGGACTTGCGTTTGGAAGGCCATCACGGCATCCGCCGGAGCCCCGTGCCCGTTGCGCCGATCGGCGCGTCCGGAACCGCTCTCGCCGGCCCCTGCCGCGAGGCCGCGGTCGGCGAGGGCGGCCTTGACTCACCCGTCGAACGCATGAGAGATGCCGCGCCGGGAAGGGGACCATTGTCGACGTGGGCGTGCGAAGCATGGCTGCAGGGCGTTTCCTGTCCATTTTCACAGGCCGCGGTGCGGGATCGCCCGGCGGGCGCGCCCTTGACTTTGAAACGATCCTCGAAACTCTGGAGCAGGCGCTTCCTGCCAAGGGAAACGGCTCGGGGCATCATGCGCCGGGCCGTCGTGACCTGACGGAGGCGACGGCTCTGATCCAGGTGCCGTCGGGCGATCCCAGCATCGACGGGCGGCTGCAGCGATTGTTGCAGATCGTCGGCGCCTTTCCGGACGACGAGCGCCTGTATCTCCTGTTCGGCCGTCTCGTCGAGCGCTCCCGCCACAAGAAGAGAAGCCACGAGATCTGGCGCGTGATTCACCGGCGCTTCCCGTCGTCGGAGTTCGCGTTCGCGCGGCTCATTCGATGGACGAGTCGCGATCTCGGCGTCGAGGCCGCGCATGCCGCCATCTCCGCGCAATTTCCGGCATTGCCCGACAGCCCGAGGGATCTTCGACTGTATGCGGCCGGCTTCATCGAGCTCAACGAGTACGATCTCGCCGACAGCGCCTGCGACTCGCTGCTGCAGAAGCGCCCCGACGATGAGGCGAGCTATGTACAATATGCGCAATCGCTGGTGAAGCGAAGCGAATTCGAGCGGGCCGTCGAGGTTCTCCAGGCCGGAAAGCAGACCATCAGAGCTTCGACGCCGGCCATAAACAAAGACCTGCAGAAGATTCAAAAGAAAATCGATGACATATCCTTGCGCCTTCCGGAAATCATCGTCACCGGCCGGCGCACGACCGACGTCGCCCTCAACAATCTGGTCGACGAGATCCTGACCGCGGGGCGCCCGGTCCGGCCGCCGTCGACATTCGTGGGCTCGGTTCTGCTCATGACCGGGTCCCTGGGGGCGGGCGGTGCCGAGCGCCAGCTCGTGGAGACCGCGACGGCCCTGCAGAACGCCCTGGTGTCCGGCGAGCCGGTCGGAGACAGCGCGGTCTTCGGGCCTCTGTCGGTGTTCTGCCGCTCGCTCAGCTCGCGCCCCGGCGCGAGCTTTTTCCTCAAGCCGCTGGTCGATCGCGGCATTTCCGTCTCGGAGTTTTCGAATTTCCTGCCCTATGGCGGGCAGGAGAGGCGCTCGCTGCTTCTGCCCTATGCCAGATACCTGGAATTTCTTTCGCCCCAGATCTCCGTCGGCACGATCAAGCTGGTGGATGCGATCAATTTCCTGTCTCCGCAGATCGCGCATATCTGGCAGGACGGCATGGTCCTGGAAGCCACGATCGCCGCCTTGATCGCCGGCGTGCCGCGCATCATCCTGTCCACCCGCACCATGCCGCCGCCTGATCGCCTCGGCCGCAACAAGCCCGAATATGTCGATCTCTACAGAGCCGTCCTGCGTGCGCCCGGCGTGGTCCTGACGGCGAACTCGAGGCGCGCGGCGAACCGATATGCCGAATGGCTGAGCGTGGATCCTGCGTCCATCCACGTGATCAGCAACGGCGTCACGCTGCCCTCGCCCGATCCTGCGCCGTCCTCGACCGAGATGTGGGAGCGATTCGCGGCGCAAACGGCCGGGGCCCGGTTCACGGTCGGAACGGTGATCCGCTTCGACGAGAACAAGCGGCCGCTGGTGTGGCTCGACGCCGCGGCCCGTGTCGAAGGCGCCCGTTTCGTCCTCGTCGGAGACGGCCCGCTGCGCGACCGGACCATCGAGCGCGCCCGCGAGCTGGGCATCGCCGACCGGGTCCTCTTCCCCGGCCGGGTTTCCGACGTCGGCTTCTGGCTTTCGAAATTCGACGCCTTCATGCTCCTCTCCCACGTGGAGGGGCTGCCCAATGTCCTGATCGAGGCGCAGCTCGCCGGTGTCCCGGTCATCACCACCCCGGCGGGCGGGTCGGTGGAGACCATGCTCCCGAACGAAACCGGCTTCGTCCTGCCAAGCGAGCGCGTGGTCGATCCGGCGGATGCCGCAGCGCTCCTGCAGCGCCTGTTCGCCGACGCGGACCGGTGGCGGATGATGTCGCAGCGGGCGCGGGAGTGGGGCTCGGCCACCTTCTCGGTGCGTCGCATGGCGGAGGCGACCGTCGAGCAATATCTCGGGATTCACGACGGGGCGAGCGCCGAGAAGCGCTTCATGGTTTCGGGGTAAGGCATGATGCTCGCGGACGCGCCGGGCGGTGGATGGCCGCCGTTTCCGCCTGCCGGGAGGCGGATGTCACCGTGCCGTGCGCGGCCGGAAGGGCGCCGGGAGCGAGTCTTGCACCGGACGGCAACATCGGGCACGTTAACCACCGGGGTGGCGCGTGTTGCGGGAGGACCGCATGGCGAAAGGCAGCGTGGACGTGGCTGCGGCGATTCTGGCGGCCGCTATCATTCAGACCACCGACCGCGACAAGTTGCTGGATCCCGCGCGGGATGCGGTGAGGCTCTTTCGTCAGGTGCGCAAGCGGCTGCAGCGGGCGTTGGAGGACGAGGCGGAGAAGGACCGCGTCGAGACGGTCTTCAAGGAAGCGATTTGAGTCGCTTGAAGATTCGATCTCCTGCCGTCGCCGCGACGGGTCGGTGTCAGCTGCTGGGTGACGATTGATCCTTTTGCTCTGCTTCCAGAGGCTGGCATGGACGATCGGCAACGCGAGATGCGGGCGGGCAACAGCCTTCGACTCGTTGAGGCCCCCGCCTGGAAGAGGGCTGCGCATATGGTACAAGCACTTACCCGGTCGAGCCGGGCGATGCTCCGGGCGGGACCGCCGCTCAGCTGGACGGGAAAACGCGGTGAGGCCGACAGCCGCCGATCGTCGACAAGCGACCCGGCGCTTGGCGCCGGCGCGGGAATGGCGGCGTCGATGCGGAGCTGAACAAGTAGACTCAAAGAGATGGGAGCGAATGAGGAGGTTGTGCATGCATAATTCTGTAAAGCTCCGGTGACACTATGCCGGACCCGTGATACCCAAGGGCCTATTCAGGATTTGTGTGTGCAGACTCGGTTGCAGATTCTATCTGTGCATGGATTTGGAGCCTTGCCGAACATGCGTGAACTCTTCCTTCGGGGCGGGTGATATGTGGCGTTACTCCCGCAGGGCGCCCGTGAAGGAGGTCGTCAGGATCCGTCGCAAAGGGCCCGAGACGCATTCCCGCACCGAGGCGTTCCATTTCCGTTTCGCAGTACTCGCCGGTTCCGTGCTCACACGGCATCAAAGTTCATCGCCTCGATCGGAGGCGCAGCAGATGGCATCAGCATGAAGACGATGACGCAAACCGACGACGTCGAGGTGGTGGCCGAGGGGCTCCACGTGACGCTTGCCGACCTTCAGGCCGGCTTGGGAAGCGACGTGATAACCGAGGAGGTGCTTGATCATCTCAAGGCTGGGCATCCCGGTGCATCGGTGGTGTTGCGCAACGCCCGCGTGGCCTGGGATCGCGCGAACCGGACGCGCGTCTGGGGGGGAATCCAGGGGAAGTGGGTTCTTCTGGAGCACTCCGAGGGATTCAAGATGTGGATCAAGCTCGGGGATAGTGTATCGTCCGCCATCATTCGCGGTGTATACGATAGGGCGACAACAAACATCGTGCGAGAGCACCTGCGTCCCGGCGGAAATTTTATCGACATTGGCGCCAACGTCGGATGGTTCAGCTTCGTCTCTGCGCATTACTATAATAATGCGAAGGGAGGTCACGTTTATACGTTTGAGCCTCAGAAGAATATTTTCGAACACATCGTCCGCAGCATTGCGTCCAACGGTTATGACAAGATCATCTCGGCGCATCGCATGGCCCTGGGGGATCGCAACGGCGAAATCCAGATGATCGATGCCGGCCTCAACAGCGGCGGCAGTTCGATCGTGCGCTCGGAGATCACGCGCCCCGATTTCGAGACGGTCCCGATCCGGCGGTTCGACGAGGTCGCTCCCAAGGTCGAGCGCGTCGATCTGATCAAGATCGACATCGAGGGGGCGGAGCCCCTCTTCCTCCAGGGCGCGCGCGAGTTCATCAGCCGCCATCGGCCGCCGATCATCTCCGAGGTCAGCGTGCGCAAGCTGAGGCTGGTCTCCGGCAGCGACGCCGCATCCTATATCCGGTCGGTTGCCGAGTTCGGCTACGTTCCCCTCAAGGTCGCAGGAAACGGTCGGCTGGTCGAGCTCGATTCAGGCGATCTCGTCGACGATCGGACGGTGATCAACGTCTACTTCAAGCCGGTCCCCTGATCCCGGCGACGTCACGGCCACCCCGGCCTGGTCGGGGTGGCGGCCGCGGGTGCGACGATCGCAGGCCGGACGGCGTTGCGTCCGGCCGGTCCTTCGGGCCGGGCGCGATGGCTTGCGCAACCCGGACGATCGTCAGAGCCGGGGCTCGAAGACCACGTCGATGACCCCTCTGGACGTCTCCAGGCTGGATCGTTCGAACGGCCGGAGCGCGGCATCCGATTTGAGAACGCAGGTCTTGTAGCCCATGTCCTCGATCAGGCGGATATAGTCTTCGCTCTTGTACCTGGAGACGTTTCGAAGCTTCTTGGTGTTGACCTCGGAAACGATGCTGGGGCGGTGCCGTCGAATGAAGTCGCGCGCTCCGGCGGCGAACAGGGGCTCGGCCCCCTCGATGTCGAGCTTCATGCAATCGACGCGAGACTTGACGGGTATCGGCAGGTCGTCCAGGCGGCGCATGGGCACGCTGCCCCGGCTGCCCGCCGGATCGTTCAGGACGAAGCTTCCGCCGCTGTTCCTGCCTCCGTCGGACATCCTGACGGAGCGATCTTCGTCCCCGAGCGCCATCCGGTGGACTTCGACAAGGGCGCCGAAGCCGTTCGCCTCAACCGACTTCAAGAGGTGATCGTACAGCTGGAACTGAGGTTCGAAGGCGACCACCCGGCCCTCGCCGAGCTCCTTGTAGGCCTGCGCGGCCCTGAGGGTGAACCACCCGGCATTGGCTCCGGCGTCGATGAAGGTTCCGCCAGGCGTCAGCCGCGAAAGAATGAACTTGGTGATCCTGTCGTCGCGCTCCCGCCGGATGATGCCGTGCGATACGGTATCGCCGAGCCGCAGCCAGAGCATGGGCCCGGAGGGATGCGGGAAAAGCACCCATTTGTCGTAAAGGCCGTCCCAATTCTTGGCTCGGTCACTGACGATCGCCTCGTAATAGGCGGTTCGCAGCACCTCAACCGTGCTTTCCGGGTGATGCCGGAGCTGGGAGAGTTGATCGATCGAGAAGAAGGTCGGGCCGAGGCCGGAAACCAGGTCGGAGATCGCGATGGATTTGTCGGAGTCCCTCTCGTCCCGCTCGATCACGGATATGGATGAAGCCTTCTTCCTTTGAGTTTCCTTGATGATGTCGATCAGCTTGGAATAGACGATTCTGCTTCGATTGTGTGTTCCCGACCCCGTCGTCGCCGCCAGGAAATCCTTTGCCTTCGCCCGGAACGGATCGTCCTTGAATTTCTTGAAGATGCTCAGCGAGCTCTCGGGGCTGAAATCGTCTGCGACGATTCCGGCCTGATCGTAAGCCTCGCCACGTTGAAACGGCAGGACGGCGACCGGCCTTCCGGCGGCCAGCGCCTCGAGGGTGATCGTGCCGCCCGCGGTGATCACGCCGTCCACGCCGCTCAAGGCTTCATTGAGATCGCTTCGCCTGTCGAACAGGACAAAGTCATATTGGGAGAGGCTCTCCTGCAGGTCCCGTGCGGCCGGGTGAAGGTGCACGACGACGTCCAGGCCATGGCCCTCCTTCAGCCGCAGCACGAGCTCGACCAGCTTCGGGTTGAAATGCGTCCCGGGGGCTAGGAGCACGCGCCCGTGCGTTCGCGTCGGGGGGCGGTGGCGGATACGGTCGACCTTCGGGAGCGCCGCGGCGACGAAGCGCGGGTCATCCGCCACGGCGGCCTGGAAGAACGGACCGTAGGTGAGGAACGCATCGAAGCCCGACAGCTGCTTGTAGCGGCCCCAGTCCTGGAAAAATCCGTGCTGCGCGCCGACGACGGCCGGCCGCTGCGGGACCTGGTGCATGGCCGCATGGAGACCGCCCTCCAGGCCCTGCAAGTCGGTCGCGAGCAGCACGGCATCCGGTCTTTCCAGCACGAGCGCGTCGGTGAGACCTTGCATCGCATCCTGGCGGCTGGGATCGACGATGTGCTTCCAGCGCGCACGGGCCGGCGCGGGCCATTCGACATCGTCGGCGGCGCCCGGATCCGTCAGGACGATGCCGGCCGAACCGCCCTTCGCCTCGACGAAATCGAGCAGGGGCTCCCAGCCCAATATTGCGCGACCCGTCGCGCCAGCTACAATGACATGCATTGGGATTCACAGCCTCTGCGAGCACGATGCCAACTGGGCCGGAACCGCTCACGCCCCTGCCACAGCGCATCGCCGAGGTGCGTCCCCTGGTGAGGGGCATCCGGGAACTTGCTCTTTTTGACCTAACCATGGGGCGAGTCAATCCGGCGGTTCATGCCGCCATGCAGGAGCGCTATCGCGAAGCGATCCTCGTCAACACGGATCGCAGCCGGGAATACAAATATCTCGACGTCGCATTCTGCGTATGGCGCAAGGTCGCAAAAATCGGATGGCTCGACCTGGTCCGCCCAAGGCTCCGGATGCTGGATATCGGTTCGGGCGGTGGGGACCTGTCGGCGGTCTGCAGCGGATTGGGGCACGAGGTTCTGGGAATGGACAGACCCGATCCGCCCTTGTTCCGCGAGCTGCACGACCTCTACGGGGTGAAGCGGGTCGACCACATCGTCTATCCCAAGAGCCCTTTTCCGGATGAAGTCGGAGAATACGATCTCATCACCTGCCTCGGCGTGGTGTTCGACATCTTCAGCAAGACGGAGGATGCCGTAACCACCTGGACGACGGAGGACTGGCTGCATTTCCTCCGAGCGCTGTCGGCTCGCCATGTGCGATTCCCGGGGCGAATCTATGTGGAGCTCAACCGGCGCGTCGAGCCGGACGGCAGCTCCGCCTATGACGATCTGCTCCGGGCCTGCCAGTCCATGGGCGCCCGGGTGGACGCGGCGCGCGGCCGCATCATGTTTTCCCTCACCCGCCCGCTTGCGCTGGCGGAGGAGGCGGCGCATTGACGGCCTGCCCCGGCCGGTCGGCGCCTCGCCCCTGGCGGATCGATCATCGATCGCAGCCCGGCCTCCACCCCCGCGCAGGGCGGCCTGAACGGCGATGCCGGCCCGTGCCGTGAACAGCGAGACCCATGTTGTGAAGAAGATCGGCTTTCTATCGTTCGGGCACTGGGGACCCTCGGCCGGCTCGCGGACGCGGTCGGCGGCCGACGCGCTGCTGCAGTCCATCGACCTCGCCGTCGCCGCCGAGGCGCTGGGAGCGGACGGGGCGTATTTCCGGGTGCATCACTTCGCCCGCCAGCTCGGCTCGCCCTTCCCGCTGCTGGCCGCGGTCGGCGCGAAGACCAGCCGCATCGAGATCGGCACGGCGGTCATCGACATGCGCTACGAGAACCCGCTGTACATGGCCGAGGACGCCGGCGCCGCCGACCTCATCGCCGGCGGACGGCTGCAGCTCGGCATCAGCCGCGGCTCGCCCGAGCAGGTGATCGACGGCTGGCGCTATTTCGGCTACCGCCCGCCCGAAGGCCAGAGCGAGGCCGACATGGCCCGGCGCCATGCGGAGGCCTTCCTCGACGTGCTGCGCGGCGAGGGCTTCGCCCAGCCCAATCCGCGGCCGATGTTCCCGAACCCGCCGGGCCTGCTGCGCGTCGAGCCCTACTCGGAGGGGCTGCGCGAGCGTATCTGGTGGGGCGCGAGCTCGAACGCCACGGCGGTCTGGGCGGCCGGGCTGGGCATGAACCTGCAGAGCTCCACGCTCAAGGACGACGAGACCGGGCTGGCCTTCCATGTCCAGCAGGCCGACCAGATCCGCGCCTATCGCGAGGCCTGGAAGGCGGCCGGCCACGGCCGGGAGCCGCGGATCTCGGTCAGCCGCAGCATCTTCGCGCTGGTCGACGACCGCGACCGCGCCTATTTCGGCCGGGGTGACGAGGACGGGGACAAGATCGGCTTCATCGACGAGAAGACCCGGGCGATCTTCGGGCGCAGCTACGCCGCCGAGCCGGACGTGCTGATCGAGCAGCTGGCCGCGGACGAGGCCGTCCGGGAGGCCGACACACTGCTCCTGACCGTCCCCAACCAGCTCGGCGTCGACTACAACGCCCATGTGATCGAGGCGATCCTGACCCATGTCGCCCCGGCGCTGGGATGGCGGTGACGTCCGGGGTCCTCTCGCTTCCAGTGGCCGCCTGCGACGGGTGCAGGGCCCCGCCACCGTTCGGATCGGTCGGCGCCGCGGTCGAATTCCACAGGCGCCGCCATCGTTCCCAGAGCAGTTGACAATTAGTCCATAAAGTTTATGGATTTTGACAACATCTCCGGGCGACCGAGACCGGCGCTCGACCTCGTCGTGCTTGTGGAGCCGAGTGCATG
The DNA here is from genome assembly GCF_030814995.1 of Labrys wisconsinensis. GTDB lineage: Bacteria > Pseudomonadota > Alphaproteobacteria > Rhizobiales > Labraceae > Labrys > Labrys wisconsinensis. The sequence continues at coordinate 42,439 of NZ_JAUSVX010000005.1, forward strand.
CGCCGCCTTGCCAGTCGATATCTCAGTCTCATGGCGGCTGCGACGGCAGCCGTGCTGGCGGGCGGGGCCGGCGTCGCCGAGGCCGCCAAGCTGAAGGCGGTGCTGCTGGTCGAGTCGATCGCCAATGACGGCTCCTTCAACCAGCCCGCGGTCGCGGCGCTGAAAAAGCTGGCCGCGAGCGGCGACGTCGAGTTCGAGATCCGCGAGAAGCTCGCCGATCCCACCGCGGCGGAGCCGGTCATCCGCCTCTATGCCAGCCGCGGCTATGATCTCGTCATCGGCCACGGCATCGGCCTGTCGGCGCCGATCCTGAAGGTGGCGAAGGACTTTCCCAAGACGCATTTCACCGCGTCGGCCGGGCCGGACCTCGCCGGCCGCCTGCTGCCCAATGTCGACGGCTGGACCTATGACTTCGGCCAGTACGGCTATCTCGGCGGCTGGCTCGCCGGCCGGATCGCCGGCGTGAGCACGGTGGGCATCGTCGGGGGGCCGCAGCTGCCCTTCATCCTCGCCACCCATGCCGGCTTCAAGGCGGGCCTTGCCTCGGTCCGTCCCGACGCCAGGACGATCGAGGTGTTCACCGGCTCCTTCGACGATGCGCAGAAGGGCCTGGAGGCGACGCGCTCGGTCGCGGCCCAGGGCGCCCAGCTCGTCTGGACCTCGGGCGACGGCATCGGCAACGGCGTCGCCGCCGGCGCCGGTGCCGTAGGCCTGCGCACGATCGGCGTGTCCGGCGATGCGGGCGGCCTGGCGTCCAAGGTCAATATCGCCAGCGTCGAGCTCAACCTGCTGCCGCTCTATACCTCCTGGGTGGAGCAGATCCGGGCCGGCACGTTCGGCAGGCAGTTCACCACCGTGCAGCTCGCCAACAACGGCCTGGTGCTCACGCCGCTCAACCGCCTGGGGGAGGGCATTCCGGGCGATCTCGACACGGCGCAGGCCAAGCTCATCGAGGACCTGAAGTCGGGCGCGCTCAAGCTGCCGGACTTCTTCTCCAACTGAGACGCGGCCGCCTCAAGGCGGTTCTCCCGAACCTGCGCGCAGGCGGTCGCCGCCCGATCCGCATGTCACGACCGGCTCATGAAGCAGATCATCCTCAACCAGTTCGACATGAACACGCCCGGCCATATCTGGCCGGGCTTCTGGCGCCATCCGCGCGACCGGATGGATTATCTCGACCTCGCCTATTGGCAGTCGGTGGCTGGGATCGCCGAGCGCGGCCTGATCGATTCCATCTTCTTCGCCGACGTGTTCGGTGTCTACGACGTCTACGGCCAGTCGCCGGAGGCGGCGCTGCGCGCCGGCACGCAGGTGCCGATCAACGATCCCACCCTGATCATTCCGTCCATGGCGGCGGCGACCAGGCATCTGGGCTTCGGGGTCACCTCCAACCTCTCGCTCGAGCCGCCCTATCTTCTGGCCCGGCGGCTCTCGACCCTCGATCACCTGACCAAGGGCCGCATCGCCTGGAACATCGTCACCGGCTTCCTGGCCAGCGCCGCGCGCGGCGTCGGGCTCGAGACGATCCAGCGGCATGACGATCGCTACGAGGTCGCCGAGGAATATATGGACGTCCTCTACCAGCTCTGGGAAGGCAGCTGGGAGGACGATGCCGTGGTCAAGGACGTCGCGACGGGCCTCTACACCCGGCCCGACCGGGTGCATCGCGTCGACCACCGCGGCAGGCATTTCCGCGTCGATGCCATCGCCCTGACCGAGCCCTCGCCGCAGCGCACCCCGACCCTCTACCAGGCCGGCGCGTCGACCCGCGGGCGCGCCTTCTCGGCCCGGCACGCCGAGACCATCCTGATCTCCGGCCACACCAAGGCCATCGTCGCCGAGACCGTGCGGGACATCCGCCGCCAGGCGCAGGCCTTCGGCCGCGATCCCCGCGACCCGAAGATCGTGCTCGGCGCCACCATCATCGCGGCGCCGACCACGGCCGAGGCCCGGGACCTCTACGAGGACTATCGCGGCCATGTCGACGCGCGCGGCGCGCTGACCATCCTCGCCGGCTGGACCGGCGTCGATTTCTCGCGCTACGGGCTCGACGAGCCGATCCGGCATATCGACAGCCCGGCGGCGCAGTCGACGCTGGAGCTCCTGACCATCCGCAGCCCCGACCGCGTCTGGACCGTCCGCGACCTCGTCGCGTTCGAGCCGATCGCCGGCCACGGCCCCTTCATCGTCGGCTCCGGCGCGGCGGTGGCAGAGGAGCTGATCGACTGGGCGGCGGCGACCGACATCGACGGCTTCAACTTCACCCGGCTGGTGATGCCCGAGAGCCTCACGGCGATCGTCGACCTGGTCGTGCCGGAGCTGCAATCGCGCGGCGCCTTCAAGCGCGCCTATGCCGAAGGCACGCTCCGCCGCAAGCTGCAGGGCCATGATCGCCTGCCGTCCAGCCATCCCGCCGGGCGGTTCCAGCGCCGCCGGGCGGGTGCGGCGTGAGGCCGCGCCGCGCCCTGCTCGCGGCGGCGATGCTGCCGGCGTTCGGGCCAGCCGCGACGGCGGCGCCGATCGACATCGCAGCCTGGGCGTCGAGCCGGCCATGGAGCTATCACGTGTCCGGCGACAAGAACGAGCCGGCCTACCTCGCCGCCATCGACATCGAGCGCAAGGACGATCTCTTCATCATCGAGGGTGGAGCGCCGGCCTGGGCCGAGCGGTCGGTCGAGGCCATCGAGGTCCTGGCCGACGGCACGCTGCGCCACCGGGTCTGCCCCAAGGCCATGCGCTGCGACGACGGCTCGGTGCCGAGCGGCTTCCTGGCTTCCGCCGCGCTGCTCGCCGCCCTGCGCGAAGGCCGGCCACTCGGCAAGGCCGAGCCGGTTCCCTATGGCGAGCGATGGGTCGTCTGCATCCCGGCCGAGCGGATCGGCATCGCCGAGCCGATCCTCGACCCCTGCTTCGACACGCTCACCGGCGCGGTGCTGGCGCAGCGGCATCGGGCGAGTGGCCGGTTCGACGGGCCTTCGCTCGATCCCTGGTCGGTCCGCGTCCGGCAGCCGGCGGCCGAGCCATGAGCGTTCCGATCCTGGCGGGCGACGCCTTGACGAAGGCCTTCGGCGGGACGCTTGCGCTGCAAGGCGCCGGCCTTTCGCTCCATTCGGGAGAGGTTTGCGCCATCGTCGGCGAGAACGGCGCCGGCAAGTCGACGCTGGCCAGGATCCTCGCCGGGATTCTCGCTCCCGACGCGGGCACGATCGCCGTGGACGGCATGCCGGTTCGCTGGCGCGGCCGGCGCGACGCTGCCGCTGCCGGCATCGGCTTCGTCCCCCAGTCGCTCTCCTTCGTCACGACCCTGTCCCTGGTGGAAAACCATCTCATCGGCGGCGCGGGGTGGCGGGCCGACCGCCGGAAGGGGGCGCGGACGCTGCAGGAGTCCTGCGGCCGGCTCGGGGTGGCGCTTCCTCTCGACGTGCCGCTCGGCAGGCTCAGCCTGCCGCAGCGCCAGCTCGCCGAGATCGCCTCCGCCGTCGCGGTCGGGGCCCGGGTCCTGCTCCTCGACGAGCCGACATCCGCGCTCGGGCCTGCCGAGGTCGACGGCCTCGTCGCCGCGCTCCGCCGGCTGGCCGCGTCCGGCACCGCGATCGGGCTCGTCACCCATCGCATCACCGAGGTCCTGAACGGGGCCGATCGGGTCAGCGTGCTGCGCGGCGGCCGGCCGGTCTTCGACGGGCCGGCCGCCGGCCTGATCGCCGACCGGGTCGCCCATCTCATGGTCGGCGCGGCCGTGCCGCCGGGGAGGCGGCCGGCGGCGCCGCGCCGGGAGGTGCGGCTCCAGGCCGAGCGCATCGTCCTGGAGGAGGGCGGCACTCCGGTCCTGCAGGACGTGTCCCTCGCCGTGCAGGCCGGCGAGATCGTCGGCGTCGCGGGCGTCGCGAGCGCCAGCCAGGCCGCCCTGGCGGATGTCCTCGCCGGTCTCAGGCAGCCCCGTGCCGGCCGCGTCCTCCTTGGGGCGCGCAACATCACCGGCGATCCCGTCGCGGCGCTGCGGGGCGGCGTCGCCCATGTTCCCGAGGAGCGCGCCGCCGGCGTGGTGCCCGACCTTTCGCTGGCCGAGAACGCCAGCCTGCTGCGAACCGGTGAGCCGGCATTCGCCCGCTTCGGCCTCAGGCGGGTGCGAGCCGAGCATCGGCAGGGGGACCGCATCGCCCGTGAATGGGACGTCCGGCCGAACCGGTCCGGCCTTGCCGCCGGCGCCCTCTCGGGCGGGAACCAGCAGAAGCTCCTGCTCGGCCGCGAGCTCGACCGCAAGCCGGCGGTGATCGTGGTGCACGGCCCGACGCAGGGGCTCGATATCGCGGCCGCCGCCGCGATCCGCGAGCGGCTGGTCGAGGCCGCATCGGAGGGCGCCGCGGTGGTCGTCATCTCCGCCGATCTCGACGAGATTCTTGCCATCAGCCATCGCGTCGTCGTGCTTGCAGCCGGCCGCATCGCCGACATCGTGCCCTTGCTGGACGGGGCGCCCGACATGGTCCGGCTCGGCCGGGCCATCGGCGGTGCCCGGTCCGGTCCACGGGCCGGTACCGAACCGCCGGCAGCGCCGGTCGCCGCCGAGGAGGCCGTGTGACCGCGCACGCCGAACCCCTCGAACTGCCGCCGCTTCTCGGCCAGGCCCTGCCGCCGCACGGGCTCGGGCCCGACGAGGTGCAGGCCCTCGCGTGCCTGCAGCAGGTGCTCGATGCGCAGATCGCGCCGCGCGCCGCCGAGACCGACACCGGGGGCCGCTATCCCGCCGCCTCCATCGCGGCGCTGAAGGCCACCGGCCTGCTGGCCGGCGGCATTCCGCAGGCGCTCGGCGGCCTCGGCTTGTCGCACCGCGCCGCCATGGAGGCCCAGATCCGCATCGCCGCGGCCGACTCGGCCGTCGCCCAGATCTTCAAGGTCCATGACGAGGTCGTCCGCGACGTCCTCGCCTTCATCCCGGACGGGAACCGTCCGGCCTTCCTGCAGGCGGTGGTCGAGGAGCACCGGATCTTCGGGCTCGCCGTGGCCGAGAACGGCCGCACCGTGGGCGAGGCGATGACGACGCTGTTCACGCCCTCGGCCGACGGCGGCGCGATCGTCAACGGCCGCAAGATCTACACGACCGGGGCCGCGGGCGCCGACGTCATCGTCCTCTGGTCCTTCGATCCGACCGATCCCGGCATCGTCGAGGACCCGGGATATGGGCTTCGGGTCAGCCTTGTACCCGCCTCGGCCCCGGGCATCGCCATCCATCGCGACTGGGATGCGCTGGGACAGAGGGCCACCGAGTCCGGCACGATCACCTTCATCGACCTGCGGATCGATCCGTCCTGGAACGGACGGGCCCGCGAGCGCCTGCCGCCCCCGCACGCGCCGCTGCGCTGGCAGCTCGGCTTCGCGGCGATCCTGATCGGCAACGCCGTCGGCGCACTCGCGGCGGCCGTGCCCTTCGTCAACGGGCGCAGCCGCCCGTGGCTTTCGGCGGGCGTCGACAATGCCGCCGACGATCCCTATGTCCGGCGCCTGGCCGGCGAACTGGCGGCCGACATTGCCGCCGCCTATGCGCTGACCCTGTCGAGCGCCGACCTGCTCGACCGCTTCGAGCGCGGCGAGGTGGAGCGCACGGCGGTCGCCATCCCGGTCTATGCCGCCAAGAGCGCTGCCTCGCGCGCCGCGCTGCGCGCAACGTCCGAGATCTTCACCCTGATGGGCACACGCTCGGTGGCCGCCGGCAACGGCTTCGACCGCTATTGGCGCAATGTCAGGACGCTGTCCCTGCACGATCCGGTCGAATGGAAGAACGGAGAGATCGGCCGGCATGTGCTGACCGGCTGGTCGCCGCCATGGGGCATCTATCAATGAGCGCGGCCGTTCGCCTGGGCGTCGGCGCCCTCGCCGTCGCCGGACTCGGCTCGGCCCTGGTCGGCGTCACCGGCGCCGATCCGCTTTCGGCCCTCGCCGGGCTCGTCGAAGGGGCGGTCGGCGAGCGCTATACGCTCTCCGAGACCGTCGTCTCCGCGATCCCGATGGCCCTTGTCGCGCTCGGCATGGTTCCGGCCCTGCGCAGCGGCGTCTTCACCATCGGTTCGGAAGGCCAGCTCGCCATCGGTGCCCTCGCCGCCACGGCGGCGATCCAGGCGCTGCCGGCCGGTGCGCCGCCGCCGTCCCTCATCGCCGCCGGTGCCGTCGCCGGCCTCCTCGGCGGCGTCGCCTGGGCTGCCGCGCCGGCCCTGCTGCGCGCCTACGGCCGGGTCAACGAGATCCTGTCGACGCTGCTCCTGAACTATGTCGCCGGCTTCCTCCTGCTGTGGTCGCTCCGGACCTGGCTGGCGACGGCCGAGATCGTGCCGATCCCGCAGAGCGCGGCCCTGCCGGACGCGGCGCTGGTGCCCAAGCTCATCGAGGGCACGCGGCTGCATTGGGGGCTGGCGGCGGTTCCCGTGCTGGCCCTGGGCATCGCCTGGTGGCTGCGCTCGCCGGCCGGGCTGCGCTACCGCCTGATCGCGACGCATCCGCCGCTGGCGGCGCGGCTCGGCCTCGCCGGCCCGCGCGCCGTCCTCGCCACCATGCTGCTTGCCGGCGCCACCGCCGGCCTGGCGGGCTGGCTCCAGGTCGCCGGCGTCGCCGGCACGCTCTATCCCGGGGTTGCCGGCGGCCTCGGCTTCACCGGCATCCTCGTGGCCCTGCTCGGCGCCCTCAGGCCGGCCGGCATCCTGGCTGCCGCCTTCTTTCTCGCGGCGCTCAGGACCGGGGCGGACGGCCTGCAGGCCGGCACCGGCATCCCCTCGGCGATCGCCATCGTCATCCAGGGGCTGGTGCTGCTGGTCGCGGCGCTCGCCGCCGCCACGCCGTCCCTGCGCAGCGCGGCCGGTGCGCGGGGAAGGCCGGGGGAAGGGACCGCACGATGATCTTCGAGGACATCGTCTTCTGGCAGGCCGTTCTCGCCGGCGCCATCCGTCTTGCCACGCCGGTGGCGCTGGCCGCCCTCGGAGAAACGATCGTCGAGCGCAGCGGCACCATCAATCTCGGCATCGACGGGATCATGATCGGCGGCGCCTTCACCGCCATCCTGGTCGCCGGCTTCGCCGGATGGGGCGTGGCCCTGCTGGCCGCCGCCGGCGTGGGGGCGCTGTTCGGCCTGGTCATCGCCCTCGCCGTGCTCCGGGGCGGCGCCAACCAGATCGTGGTCGGCATCGGCGTGTCGCTGCTCGCGGGCGGCCTCGCCACCTATGGCTACCAGCTCTGGGACGGGCTCGGCCTCTCCCGGGCCGCCGTGGCGCTCGTCCCGGTGCTGGACCTGCCGGCGCTTGGCGGCATCCCGGTCCTCGGGCCCGTCCTCTCCGGCCAGAGCCTGCTGACCTGGGCGACGCTCGTGCTGGTCATCGTCGCCGCGCCGCTCCTGCGCCGCAGCAGGCCGGGGCTGATCCTGAAGGCGGTGGGCGACGAGCCCGCGGCCGTCGCCCAGCGCGGCATCGACGTCGTGCGCGTGCGCAGCGTCGCGCTCATGATCGGCGGCGGCCTGGCCGGCCTCGGCGGCGCGGCGATCACCGTTGGCTATCTCGGCGCCTACACCGACGGCCTCGTGGCCGGGCGCGGCTACGTCGCCCTGGCCGTGGTGATCATCGGCCGCTGGACGCCCTCCGGCGCCATTGCCGGGGCCTTGATCTTCGCCGTCTTCGACAGCCTCGCCCTGCAGGCCCAGGGCGGCCGGGCGCCGCTTCCGGTCGAGGCCTACATGGCCTTGCCCTATCTGGTGACCCTGGCCGTGCTGGTCGTGACCGCCCGCGGCACCGTGGCGCCACGGGCGCTCGGCGCGCCCTACCGGCCCGAACGCTGAACCGACACCCGGCCGCAGCCATGCCGGAGCCATCCGCGAGCCCGGCCCGGCGCATCCGCGGCGATGCCGAGGTGCTCGCGGCCGCCCGTGCCGTCGGTGCCGGCGGCCTGCCGGCACCTGCCGGCGTCTCGGTGGCGCGGCCCCTCACGCGTCGTCCGGACGGTTGATCGCGCGCGTCGCCTTCATCCTGATGTCGAGGCCGCGATCCGGCGCCGCGGCGACCGCCAGGGCGAGCGCATGCTCGGCCGTGGGCGCGAGCATGCGGAAGGTCCAGCGGCCGGGATCATCGGCGATCCCTGCGGCGAAGTGGACCTTGGGATCACCGGCGTCGATATCGAACCGGAGCCCGTGCAGCGGCAGGGCGAGGCCCATGCCACGCGCCTTCACATAGGCCTCCTTCAGCGTCCAGGCCGTGAGGAAGAGCCTTGCGCGCTCCTCCGGCCGGGCCTCGATGAGCCGGGTGGTCTCCTCGGGGGCGAGCACGCTCGGTGCCAGGGCCAGCGGATCCGCGGCCCGGTCCCAGCGCTCGACGTCGACCCCGATCTCGGGCGTCGCGGCGACGGCGCAGACCGCCAGCCCGCCCGTGTGCGACAGGCTGAAGAACAGGCGGCCGTCGCACTGGCCGGCTTCGATCAGGGGGCGCCCGAACGGGTTCGTGTCGAAGCGCCAGTCCCGCGGCGGCCGGGGGGCATAGCGGGACAGCGTGGTGCGGACGAGGCCGCGGGTTGCCAGGTATTGCAGCCGCGCTGGCTCCACCGCGAAGCGGCGATGCCGCGCCTGCTCCGTCTCGCTCAGCAGCGCGAGGCACGCAGCCTGCTCGTCCGCGCCGAAACCGGCGAGGGGCACGCACCACAGATCGATCCGCCCGGGCGGCAGCGCGATGTGAGTCGAAGCGCCGCCGGAGGCGGCCGCTTGCGGCGGGGAGGGCGGACGATGCATCTGCTGAAACTCGACGACATCGCATAGCACATCAATCCGGCGTCACCGCGTGCACCGTCCCGACGCTGCCCACGGTCCGGACCAGCATCCAGCCCTGCACCGCGCTCCGGAAGGCCGCCGGCAGCGCGGCGAGTGCATCGCGCCGTCGCCATGTCGGGCTCCTGCCCGTCGACGCTCTGCGGGAGAACGGGTCCCTCGGCCATGGCCTGGCGCAATGCGCTTGAGGCGATGCTGGAGCGGGGGCGCCGTGCCCGACCCCTCCGCCTCAGTAGCGCTGGGGCACGTAGAGCTCGGCCGGCAGCGTGCGGCGCTCGTAGTGCGGGTCGAACACCCGCTCCGGCAGCGTGATCTCCTCGTGCGGCACCTCCTCGTAGGGGACGACCGAGAGCAGATGCGCGATGCAGTTCAGGCGCGCCCGCTTCTTGTCGTTGCCTTCCACGATGTGCCAGGGCGCTTCGGCAATGCTGGTGCGCTCGAACATGGCCTCCTTGGCCCTAGTGTACTGCTCCCAGCGCACGCGGGACTGCAGGTCCATCGGCGAGAGCTTCCATTGCTTGATGGGGTCGTGGATGCGCATGAGGAAGCGCAGCTGCTGCTCCTCGTCGGTGATGGAGAACCAGTATTTCACCAGGATGATGCCGGAGCGCACCAGCATGCGCTCGAATTCCGGCACGTCGCGGAAGAAGTCTTCCACCTGGTCTTCATTGGCGAAGCCCATGACGCGCTCGACGCCGGCGCGGTTGTACCAGCTGCGGTCGAACAGCACGATCTCGCCCGCCGCCGGCAGGTGCGGCACGTAGCGCTGGAAATACCACTGGGTCTTCTCGCGGTCGGTGGGGGCGGGCAGCGCCACCACCCGGCAGTTGCGCGGATTGACGCGCTGGGTGATGCGCTTGATGGCGCCACCCTTGCCGGCGCTGTCGCGGCCCTCGCACAGGACCACCATCTTGAGGCCCTTGTAGCGCACCCAGTCCTGCAGCTTCACGAGCTCGCCCTGGAGGCGCATCAACTCGTTGAAATAGGTGTGGCGGTCGAGGGTGCTCTTCTTGCGCGTCTCGAGCAGGGCGCGCAGCTCGGGCGGGATGCGGGCGTCGTCGATCGCCTGCTCCAGCTCCTCGTCCATGTCGTCCTCGAGCTCGATCTCCAGCCAGCTGCGGGTCTCGGTGTCTTTCAGCTCAGTCATGTGCCTGCCTCCTGCTCTTCAATCGGTACCCGGAAGCTTATGCGATTTGGTGACAGCCGTCGGCAGCCCGCCAGGTCCGGTCGTTCTTGCCCGAAATCGCCTTCGACATCGGCGCGGCCGGGGCGATGGCCGCGACTCCGGCCGGCTGCGCCATGCGGCTGGCCACGGTGCGTTCCGGATCCGGCGCAGGGGCGTTTCGCCCCAGCGAGCCCCGCCGAGGCGGCTTCCGATTCGCGGTGCTTCGTGCGACCTTCCTCGACGGGCCGGGGAAGGAGCCCATCGCCGTTGGCGCGATGGCCTTTGTGATCGCTGGATTGCGGCGCTGCCGCGCGCAATCGCAAGATGCTTCGACAGGAGACTCGGTCCGGTGCGGCTCAGATCTGTCCTTCTGAAGATCGTCCCTCTCTTCGGCCTCGCCGTCATCGCCTCATCGATGTCGCCGCGATCCCTGGCCGCGGAGCAATCGTCGGGCGTTCCGGCCTGGCTGGCCGCCCATGTCGGCGAAGGCGAGGGGCAGATCGCATCGCCGGTGCTTCAGAAAGCACGCGCCCTCTACCTGCGAAAGTTGAGCGAAGGTGCGGTTCGAAATCCCTGCTACTTCGCGATGGACGCCACGCGTCCCAACGATTCGGCGGGGCGATTTTACATCATCTGCGAGGCCGACCATTCGTTTCGGGTGATCGCGGCTGGCCATGGCAGCGGCCGCGACTTGAGCGGCGTGGCGGATTTCTCGAACGGACGAGACTGCGCCAGGAACTTCAGCAATGCGAACGATTCGGACCTGACCGCCGGCGGCCCCTATGTGACCGGTGAGACGAAGACATCCTTCAAGGGCTATTACCGCGTCGCGGCGAACCAGGACGCGGTCCTGATGCGCTCGTTCATTCAGTTCGACGGCGAAGGCGAGACCGCGAATGCCAGGCAGCGCGCGATCGGCGGGCACGCCGCCGTTGCGTTGAAGGGCGTCTGTCTTCGAAAGGAGCCGGGCAGTCCCTATGCCAATCAGGACGGCTACGTTCCGTCCGGGCACCTGGTGGATTACACGGGCGGCCGCAGCGACGGCTGCACCAGCTGGTCGCCCTCGGACATCCGGCGGATCATCGCGATGGTGAGGAGCGATCCGACGACGCTGTACATCTATCCCGACGCCGCCGTCGTCAACGCCGTCGCGCGCACCGTGGCGGCCGGCCAGTCGCCGCCGCGCGCGGGATTGTACTGGAATGCGTCCTGCCTGAGAAAAATCCACGCTCCGAGGTTCTGGGCCAGGGAATCCCTCGAGCCGATCCTCGCGCAATACAGGCTGGATCATCCGGCGCCGCCGCCACGGCCGACGCCGATCTGCGCGGGGCCGTGAGGTCTGGATGAGCTCCATGCGTAAGCAGGAAACGCTTCAGAGGCCGAGCCGGTCCATGATGCGGCCGTGCAGCACTGCGGCACGCACGCCGAGCGGCCAGAAGGGATGGAAGGCGATCGGCTTCGGCCGGGTGATCGGCAGATCGAGCTGGAAGGCGGAGCCGTGCACGAGCCGGCCCGCAAGCTGCTGGGCGAGGGCGGTGCCGAGCGCCACGCCGCGGCCGTTGCAGCCGAGATAGATCAGGGCGTCCGCGGCAGGCTCGTGGATGTGCGGCCAGTGATCCTCGGTCATGGCCAGCCGGCTGTTCCAGCCATGGCTCCAGCGAACGCCCTCGAGCTGCGGCCAGAGGCGGAGCGCGTGGCCGGTCAGATAGGATATGGCGTCGGGCGTCGCGATCGGCTGCATCGGCCCGCGGCCGCCCATTAGCAGGCGGCCTTGCGCGTCGATGCGGTAATAGACCGTGATCCGGCCGCTTTCGTAGACCGACGGGCGGTTCGGCGTGATCGCCGCACGCTGCGCCGGGCTCAGCGGCTCGGTGGCGGCGATGGCGCTGTAGACCGGCACGATGGTCTGGCGCAGGCCCGTCCAGAGGTCGCCGGTGAAGCCGTTGGTGGCGATGAGGATCTTATCGGCCTCGACGGTGCCGGTCGGCGTCGCCACTGACCAGCCGGACGCGCCGCGGCGCAGGGATGTCGCCGGCGTGCCGCCATGGATGCGGGCGCCGGCGGCGAGCGCGGCACGGGCGAGGCCGCGCGAATAGGCGAGCGGATTGAGGTTGCCGCCCCGGGTGTCGAGCATCGCGCCGTGATAGGCCGGCGTGCCGATGGCCGCCGCCGTCTCCGTGCGGTCGAGCCAGGACACCGGCATGCCGCGCGCCATGCACTGGCGGGCGGAAGCCTCCACCGCCTCGCGCGCCCTGGGGCCGCGGGCGGCGCGCAGGGTGCCGCCCTTGTGGGCGTCGCAGGCGATGCCGAGCCGCTCGATCAGCTCAAACGCGCGGGTCGGCGTGTCCCAGGCGAAGCGCACCATGCGCCGGCCGAGATCGGGGCCCCAGGTCCGCTCGATCGCGTCGGGATCGAATTTGAGGCCCGGATTGAGCTGGCCGCCATTGTTGCCGGAAGCGCCCCAGCCCGGCTCGTTGGCTTCCAGCACCACGACATCGGTGCCGGCCTCGGCAAGATGCAGCGCGGTGGTCAGCCCGACGATGCCGCCGCCGATGATCGCCACCGAGGCGCGGCGCGTGCCGTCGAGGGGCGGGACATCCGGCGCCGGCGGGGCGTCGAGCCGGTAGACGTTCGGCGGCAGGGGCTTGGGAACGGTCGCAGGACGCATGTCGTTCACACTCCCGTGGAGGGGCGGTCCGGCCGGTCGCCCGCGTGCGAGACGAAGGAGCGGTCGAGCGCCTTCAGGCTCGCGCAACCGAGGAATCCCAGCACCGCCTGCATCTCCTGCCGCAGCAGGTGCAGCACATGGCTGGCGCCGGCCTCGCCGCCGATGGCGGTGCCATAGAGGGGGGCGCGGCCGATGAGCACGGCGTCGGCTCCGAGCGCGATCAGCTTCAGGATGTCGGCGCCGCGCCGCACGCCGCTGTCCGCCAGCACCGCGGCGCGCCCGCGCACGGCATCCACGATGGCGGGCAGAGCATGAACCGGCGGCACGGCGGCATCGAGGTTGCGCGCGCCATGACTGGAGACGACGATGCCGTCCGCGCCGGCCTCGACCGCGCGCACCGCATCGTCCGCCCGCAAGATGCCCTTGAGGATCAACCGGCCGCGCCAGCGACGGCGCAAGGCAGCCAGGTCGTCCCAGCCCATCGCGTCGGTGAGGCGGACCTGTTCCCAGGTCGCCTTGCGGGTGATGCTGGAGCGGAAGCTGTCGGGATAGTGCCGATAGGTCGGGATGCCCTCGTCGACGAGGTAGCGCAGCAGCACCCCGGTCACCCAGCGCGGATGCCGGAGCATGTCGAGGCCGCCGCGCAGGCTGGCCTTGATCGGCACGCTGTAGCCGTTGCGGGTGTTGTACTCGCGGATCGGGTCGGCGACCGTGTCGACGGTCAGCACCAGCGTCTCGATGCCGTTGGCCCAGGCGCGATCGATCAGCGCGTGAGAGAGCTCGCGCGCGTGCCACATGTAAAGCTGGAACCACAATTCGCCGCCGGCCTCCGCGGCGATGCGCTCCATCTCGGTCATCGAGCCGGTGGCGATGGTGAAGGGGATGCCGGCCCGGGCGGCGGCCCGGGCGAGCGCGATCTCGCCCTGGTGCCAGACGAGGCCGGCCGCCGCCGTCGGGGCGATGACGAGCGGCAGCGGCCGGTCGCGGTCGAACAGCCGGGTGGAGAGGTCGCGTCGGGAGACGTCGACGAGGACACGCGGGTGGAACAGCAGGTCGTCGAAGCTGCGCCGCAGCCGGCGCAGGCCGACCTCGTCCTCGGCGCCGCGGTCGATATAGTCGAAGACGCCGCGCGGAAGGCGCCGCCGCGCCGATGCGCGGACGTCCTCGACATTGAGCGCGGCCGACGCCATGGTGAACTCCTCGCGTGTCAGGCGGCGCCGGGCAGGAAGAGCTTGCCAGGGTTCATCCGGTTCTCCGGGTCGAGCAGGGCCTTGATCTGGCGCATCAACGCCAGCTCGGCCGGGTTCTTGGTGCGGGCGAGGCGCTTGCGATAGGTGGTGCCGACGCCATGCTCGGCGGTGATCGAGCCGCCGAGCTCCATCGCCACGTCGTCGATGATGACGTCGATGGCATCGGAGGCGGCCTCGAAATCGTCGGAGCCGGCGAAGCGCTCGTGCGGGAACAGCACCACGACGTGGATGTTGCCGTCGCCGATATGACCGACCATCATCACGTCGGCGTCGGGATAGGCGGCGAGCACGCCCTCTTCGACGCGCCTGACGAAGGCCGGCTGCTCGGCGACCGGCACGGAGGTGTCGTGCGACATGGTCTTGCCGGCGAGCTTGAACTCGCCGGTGACACCGTGGCGCAGCTTCCAGATCGCCTCTTCCTGCGCGAGGCTGGAGGCGATGGTGGCGTCGCTGATCAGGCCGGCTTCGAAGGCGCCGGCGAGGAAGCCCTCCATTGCGGCGGCGAGCGGGGCGTCGGGCTGGGAGTCGCCGGCCTCGATGAGCAGGTACCAGGGGGATGTCTGCGCGAAGGGCATCACCGTGCCCGGCACGTAGCGCAGCACGAAGTCCATATAGGACGAGCCGATGATCTCGAAGCTGGAGATCCGCTCGCCGAACGTGGCGCGGGCGCGGGCGAACAGGGCGAGCGCGTCCTCGACGCTGGAGAGCTGCATCATGGCGACGGAGCGCGAGCGGATGGCGGGGAACAGCTTCAGCACCGCCGCGGTGACGATGCCGAGCGTGCCCTCCGCCCCGATGAACAGCTGCTTCAGGTCGTAGCCGGCATTGTCCTTGCGCAGGCGCCTGAGCCCGTCGAGCACGGTGCCGTCGGCCAGCACCACTTCGAGGCCGAGCACGAGCTGGCGCATGGCGCCGTAGCGTAGCACGGCGATGCCGCCGGCATTGGTGGAGATGTTGCCGCCGATCTGACAGCTGCCCTCGGCGCCGAGGCTGAGCGGGAACAGCAGGCCTTGCCTTGCCGCCGCCGCCTGAATGTCGGCGAGGATGCAGCCGGCCTCCACGGTCACCGTCTCCTCCGCCGGCGAGAGCGCGCGGATGCGGTTCATGCGATCGAGCCTCAGCACCACGGCCGGGCGGGGCTCGAGCGGGGTGGCGCCGCCGCACAGGCCGGTATTGCCGCCCTGCGGCACGATCGCCACGCCGGCGTCGGCGCAGGCCCGCACCACCTTCGCGACCTCCGCGGTCGAGGACGGCCGCACCACGGCCAGCGCCTTGCCGTGGTAGCGGGCGCGATGGTCGGTGAGGAAGAGCTCGGTGTCGACGGCGTCGGTGAGGACATGGCGCTCACCGACGATCGCCTTCAGCGCGGCGAGGCAGGCGTCGTTGGAGCTGGCGTCAGGGGGCATGGCGTTCGTACCGGATCGGCGGCAGGGCGAAGGCGCGGCGAGGAACGGGCCCCGCCCCGGCGGCCGGGGCGAGGCGTAGCGGGCGCGCGCTCAGATGAGCATCCATTCGGCATAGCGCTTCTGCACCGCCGTATAGTTCTCGCCCCACCACTGGGAATTGACGATGACGTTCTTGCCGTTGGTGAGGTCGGGCAGGAAATCGCCGGAGGGCGACTTCCGCACCTCGTCCATCGCGGGGACGCTGTTGGGCAGGTAATAGCCGCGCACCGACCAGGCGACCTGGCGTTCCGGCTTCAGGCAGAAGTCGATGAAGCGCATCGCCGCTTCCTTGTTCTTCGTGCCGCGGGGGACGGCGAAATAATCCAGCGAGTTGACGGTCTGCTGGAAGGAGAAGGCGAGCGGGGCGCCGGCCTTCTGCGCCGACTTCACGCGGTTGAAATAGCTGTAGGAGAAGTCGCCCTCGTTCTGCACGACGGCGTTCACCTGGTCCGGCGTCGTCGCCGCCCATTTGGAGACATGCGGCTTGATCCGGTCGAGCGCCGCGAAGGCCCGGTCGAGGTCGAGGGGGTAGAGGTCCTTCGGCGCCACGCCGTCGGCGACGAGCGCCACCTCGAGCGTTTCGGAGGCGAGCGAGCGCATGACGCGCCGGCCGGGGAACTTGTCGACATCATAGAAGCCGGCGAAGTCCACCGGATGCTTGCCGTCCGGCATGCGCTTGTCGTCCCACAGCAGGCCGCCGGAGTAGAGATACATCGGCATGTAGTCCGGCGCCGCCTTGGCGACGACCTCGCCCGGCTTGACGATCGACATGTCGAGCTCTTCCCAGAGCTTGTCGCGCGCGCCCGACGTGGCGAAGGCCGCGGGAGCGTCGATCACGTCCCACTGGACGTTGTTGCCCTGCACCTGCGCCTTGACCTTGGCCATGTCGCCATTGTCGACCAGCGTCACCTTGATGCCGGTCTCGGCGGTGAAGGGGTCGGCGAACACCTCGCGCACCGACTTGTTGTAGTCGCCGCCCCAGGAGGTGACGGTGAGCGTCGCGTCGGCGGCGGCCGCACGGCCGGTGAACACCGCCGGAGCCGCCATCAGGCCGAGCAGGCCGGCGCCGCCGCGCAGGACGCCGCGGCGCGACGTCGTGAGATTCATCTTGGTCATGGACACGTCCCCTCTTCTTCTCGCGATGGTGGTTCGTCGATCAGCCCGCCGGCGCCGGCGGGAGAAGGCGGCCGTGCCCGGGGTCCCAGGCGGCGCGGACCGCGTCCCCGCGACGCGCGCCGGGGCGGCCGGGCTGGTTGAGCTCCTGGATGATCAGGTTCGAGCCGTCGCCGCAGCGCACGAAATGGCGCACCACGCCGCCGAGCAGGATGGAATCCTCGACGCGGCCGGCGACGCTGGTCGGCGTCGGCGCGTCGGCGAGCGCCATGTTCTCCGGCCGGATCAGCAGCACGGCAGGCTCCCCCGCCTGCATCCTGCGCTCGGGCGCCGGCGCGGCGAAGCTGCCGAGCGCGGTCTTCAGCGCATAGGCGCCGTCGGCGCCGATCTCGACCGTGCCGCGGATCAGGTTGGACGAGCCGATGAACTCGGCCGAGAATACCGTCTCCGGCCGGAAATACAGCGCGTCGGGCGCGCCCTGCTGCTCGATGCGTCCGCCATTCATCAGCACGATGCGATCGGACATGGTCAGCGCCTCGTCCTGATCGTGGGTGACGTAGAGCATGGTGATGCCGAGATCGGCGTGCAGGCGCTTGATCTCCAGCTGCATCTGCTCGCGCAGCTTCTTGTCGAGCGCGCCCAGCGGCTCGTCCATGAGAATGAGCGCCGGATTGTAGACGATGCAGCGCGCCAGCGAGATGCGCTGCTGCTGGCCGCCGGAGAGCTCGCGCGGCTTGCGGTTCGCCACATGGCCGAGCTGGATCAGCGCCAGCGCCTCGCCGACCTTGCGCTTGATCTCAGCCTTGGGCAGCCGCCGGACCTCCAGCGGGAAGGCGATGTTCTCGAAGACCGTCATGTGCGGCATCAGCGCGTAGTTCTGGAACACCATGCCGAGGCCGCGCTGGTTGGTCGGCAGCGTGGTGGCGTCGCGGCCTTCGATGACGATGCGCCCCGATGTCGGCGCGACCATGCCGGCGATCAGGTTGAGCAGCGTGGTCTTGCCGGAGCCGGAGGGGCCGAGCAGGGTGACGAACTCCCCCTTGGCGATGGCGAGGTCGACGCGGTGCAGGGCGTCGACCTCGCCATAGCGCTTGGCGACGCCCTGGAGTTCGACCATCGCGGGCAGGGGGGCGGACGTCATGACGAGGCCTCGGTCTTGCCCTGCATCGCGATGATGCCGAGGGCGATCACGAGCGAGAGCACGGTGAGCAGCGTGGAGACCGCCGCGAGCACCGGCGTCAGCTCCCAGCGGATGGACGAATACATCTTGACCGGCAGCGTCATGCTCGCCGTGCCGGTGAGGAAATAGGCGACCACGACCTCGTCGAGCGACATCAGGAAGGCGAACAGCGCTCCCACCGCGATGGCAGCCTTCAGCTGCGGCAGCACCACGCGGAAGAAGATCCGCACCCGCGAGGCGCCCATGATCGAGGCGACCGTCTCCAGCGCGACGTCGGCATGATGCAGGCCCGACATGACAGACACCATGATGTAGGGCGTCGTCAGCGTGACATGGGCGAGCACGAGGCCGGCGGTGGTGTCGAGCAGGCCCCAGCTCGAATATTGCAGATAGAGCCCGAGTCCGAGCACGATCACCGGCACCAGCATCGGCATCATGAAGAGGCCGCGCAGGATGCCGCGTGCCGGCAGGCGCGAGCGGGCGAGCGCATAGGCGGCCGGCACGGCGAGGACGAGCGCGGCGAGCGTGGTCAGGCTGGCGACGAGGAGGCTCTGCACCGTCGAGCCCCACCAGGCGGGATCGGCGAAGAACTGCCGGTAGAGCTCCAGCGAGACCTGCCGGGGCGGGAACTCGATCTGACCCGGATTGCCGAAGGAGATCGGGATGACGATCAGGCTCGGCACCAGCAGGAAGACGTAGCAGAGCCACGCCATCGAGGCGACGAGGCCGCGCGCCAGGCGGCTCGAACCGAACAGCTGGTTCATGCGCCGGCTCCCGCGAGGCCGGCCGAGCCACGCACCTTGCCGAGCATGGCGACGAGGAGGCCGGACAGGATCAGCAGCACCACGGCGGTGGCGGAGGCGGCGGTCCAGTCCAGCGTCTGGCGCGTGTAGAAGTCGACGAGGTTGGCGACCATCATGTCCTGCCGGCCGCCGAGCAGGGCCGGGGTGATGTACATGCCGATGGACAGCGTGACGTTGATCAGCACCCCCGCGATCACGCCCGGCATGCTGAGCGGCAGGGTGATCCTCCAGAAGATGCGCAGCGGGCCGGCGCCCATGGTCTCGGCGGCGAGGACGAGGCGGCGGTCGAGGGACAGCAGGCTGCCGAGAATCGTCAGGATCATGAAGGGCAGCAGGAAGTTGATCATGCCGATGATCACGCCGACGCGGTTGAACATCATCGGCAGGCTGACCGTCCCGCCGCTGACGAAGCCGAGGAGCTGGTTGATCAGGCCCTGGTTGCCGAACACGGCCACCAGCGCGAAGCTCTTCACCAGGATGCTGGTCCAGAACGGCAGCATGACCATGATGAGATAGGCGGTGCGCCGGCGCGGCGGCTGCGCGGCGAGGTGCAGGGCGACGGGGTAGCCGACGACGAGGCTGACCAGCGTGCCGGCGATGGCGATCTCGAACGTGTTGCGCAGCACCCGCAGGAACAGCGTGCTGGAGGCGAGCTCCGCGTAGGCGTCCAGGGAGAACCGTCCGTTGAAGAGGCTGGTCCAGACGGTGAGGCCCAGCGGGTAGATGAGGATGAGCAGCATCACCGCCGTCAGCGGAGCCAGCAGCAGGATGGCCGTCCAGGGGCTGAGGTCCGATACGGGGGATGATTGGGCCAAGGGTGGCGCGTCCTTCGGTTGCCGGGCAGCCCCGCGGGGCGGCTCGCCGTCGCCCCGCGGGGCTGGGCGGACTATGGCAGCCGGTTTTCAGGACTGCAATGTGAAAATTTCAAAATTCTGAAAACTGAAGGGACCTAAATATCGGCGTTCACCCAGAACACCGAGGCCGGGCGCGAGCCGGGATTGGCAAAATGGTGCGGCTTGTTGCTGGAGAAGGCGAAGCAGTCGCCCTCGTTGAGGCTGAAGGTCTCGCCGTCGATCTGCAGCTCGAGCGAGCCGGACAGGAGGAAGCCGATCTCCTCGCCCTTGTGCGAATAGGGCTGCGCGCCCGAATTGCAGCCGGGCTGAATGACCATGAAGAAGCCGCGCAGCCGCTCGCTCGCCGCCGGCGAGGCGATGTCCTTGCGGATGCCGTCGATGTCGAGCAGGCGGGAACGCTGGCCCGCCCTGACGATATAGCGGGTTTCTGCGGTCTGGATCGGGCTCTGCGAGGGGTCGATCAGCCAGGCCGGCATGACGCCGAGGGCGTTGGCGACGGTGTAGACCGTGCGCACCGTCGGCGAGACGAGGCCGCGCTCCAGCTGGGACAGCGTGCCGATCGACACGCCGGTGGCCTTGGAGAGGTCGGACAGCGTCATGCCCGCCTTGAGCCTGAGGTCGCGGATGCGCTGGCCGAGCTTCTGGTTCTCCTGGTCGGGATAGCTCATGGCGGTCGGCGTGCGTGCGGCTTCGTCAGCGATCTTCATGGGCGACATGGAGGGGAAAAATCCGTTTTCATCCGACCCCGCCGGACGGGCAGGCTCCCACAGCCTGTAGCGATAGCTCCATATGGCGAAGAAGCCAATTCATTTTTCAGAAAACCAAAAAAGGCGTGGAGAGTCGTGAAAGCGCACCCTATCATGGGCGCCATCACCGGACGGCCATCATCAATCTGTGCTGAGGAGACGGCTCGTGGCAGAGCGCATGTTCCGCGGGCTGATCCCCGCCTTCCCGACCCCGCTGCAGCAGGACGGCTCGCTGGACGAGGCCGGGCTCGCGCGCATCGTCGAGTACCAGATCGGCCGCGGGGCTTCCGGCCTGGTGCCGCTCGGCGGCACGGGCGAAGCCAATTCGTTCGGCCTCGCCACCCGCCGCCGCATCGTCGAGATCACGGCGTCGGTCGCCGCCCGCCGGGTGCCTGTCATCGCCGGCGTGCTGGATCCCGGTCTCGGCGGCGCGCTGGAAAGCGGGCGTGCCTATCGCGAGGCAGGGGCCGACGGGCTGATGGTGATCCCGCCCTACTATGCCCGGCCGGACCAGGACGGCGTGCTGCGCTATTTCCGGGCGCTGGCACCGGCGCTGAAGCTGCCGATCGTCTACTACGACAACCCCTATCGCAGCGCCATCGTCACCACGCCGGCGACGATCGCCCGGCTGGAGGAGGAAGGCCTGATCGTCGGCATGAAGGCCTCCAGCACCGACCTCTACCATTTCGACCAGGTGGCGCGGCTGGTCAGCGACCGCTTCAGCCTGCTCTCCGGACAGGACACGCTGTTCGTCGAGCAGGTGATGCTCGGCGCCTGCGGCGGCGTCCTCACCTCCGCCGCCCTGCTGCCCGGCGCTTGGGCGCGGGTGCAGATGCGGGCGGAGGAGGGGCACGTCAAGGAAGCGCTCGAGCTCCAGGGCCGGCTCCATCCGCTGATGGACGCCCTGTTCGCCGAGCAGTTCCCGGAGGCGGTGCGGCGCGCCTTCGCCCTGATCGGCCTGCCGATCGGCCATTCGCTGCCGCCGGTCGGTGCGCTTTCAGCCGCGGCCGAGACGCGTCTCGCCGCGGCCGTGAACGCGCTGGTCGCCGACGGCGTGCTCGCGGCCGCCTGACGGCGGCGGCCCACGGCCCCCGCCGGCATTCGCAAACAGATCCGCAGGGCTCCCCGGCTGGTCGAGGCTCCAGATCCGGGACATGCAGGCGCGCATCTCCTCTGCCGTCGCGGCGCCCCCGAATTCGGCGAGGCGCACGGCCTTGGCTTCCAGCTCCTGCCTGGCCAGCGTGTTGCCGGGGTCGCCCTTGGGCTCGTCGACGCGGGCTTCGAGCTGGCGGCCGTCGACGGTGGTGATGCTCACCTTGCCGACCCATCGCCTGGGATAGAGGGCGTCGACCTCGGCGTCGAGCGCCATGCGCACCTTCGAGCGGAAGCGCGCGACGCCGGCGTCGGCCAGCGCGTGGCGCTCGAACGCGTCGAGGTCGGCGACGCCGTGGACGGCGATGAGCCCCAGCACCGTGCCCATGGAGAACTTCGCCTGGTGGACGGTTTGAGGGATGTCCACCGCGCCGAGGACGTCGATGGCTCCCTGGTGGACATGGGTCACCACGGTCGCGACATCCTCCGGGCCGAGCCCTTCGCTGCGCATGAGACGCTGCAGCGCGTCGGCGGCCGGATGCGTGTGCCGGCAGGAGGCGTGCCATTTGAAGGAGGTCTCCTCGGTCGCCCAGCGGCTGCCGAGCCCGTCGGTCAGGCGGGTGGGATCGGCATCGTGGGACATGCCGGCCGCCATGCCCTTCTTGCCTTCGAGGATCCGGGCCGCACCGCGGAAGCCGTCGCGTGCCAGGCAGGCGGCGAACAGGCCGTTGGCGGCGGCGCGCGCGGTGTGGAGCTGCTTGGAATCGGCGGCGTCCCGCAGGAATTCCCAGAGCCCTGCCGCCTGGGTGCCGGCGGAGCCGAGCGCGTGGTTGAGGCCGGATGCGTCCAGCCCGATCAGCTTGCCGACAGCCGCGGCCGCGGCCACGGCGCCGACCGTTCCCGTGGTGTGGAAGGTCTCGTAGTGCGAGCGGCCCAGGAATTCTCCGACACGGATGCCCACCTCATAGCCGGCGATGCAGGCCGTCAGCATCTCGCGCCCAGTCTTCGCCTCCGCCTCGGCAACCGCCAGGACGGGTGGAAAGATCACCGTCGCCGGGTGAAAGACGGAGCCGTTGTGCACGTCGTCCTGCTCCACGGCATGGGATGCCGCGGCATTGACCATCGCCGCGAAATAGGGGCTCGTGCGCCGCCTCGTCGGGATGACGGTGCTCGGGCCGTCCGCCGGTCCCATCGCCCGGGCAAAGCCCTCGATGATCTCGACCTGGCGCGCGCCCTTGCCGGCGAGGGCCGAGCCGAGCCAGTCGATCATCAGTCCCTTCGCGACATCGACGACGCGCGGCGGAATCTGCTCGAAGTCGAGGTCGGCGACGAAGGCGCAAAGCCTGGCGGTCGGCCAACTGGCGGTGTCCGGGGGCATCGGCGCTCCTCCTCTCCAGGCTAGGTCGAGGCGGCCCGGCGCAGGATCCACCTTGCCCGCTCGATGACCGGCCGATCCACCATCTCGCCGTTCACCCGGACGGCCTCGTCGGACGAGACTGCGCCGACGATGCCTCGTGCCCACGCGATCTCGTCCTCGCCCGGGCGAAAGCCCGTGCGGATCGGCTGGATCTGCCGGGGATGGACCGCCATCTTGCCGCCGAAGCCCATCGCCATGGCGTGGCGTGCGTCGTCCTCGGCGGCTTCGGGGCTGCCGATGTCGGTGGTTATGCCGTCGATCGGCGCGGCGCGGCCGGCGGCGCGCGAGCGCCAGACGATCTCGCTGCGCGCCGCAAGCAGGGTCAGCCGGTCGTGCGCGCAGCCCAGATCGACCGAAAAGTCGATCGAGCCGAAGGCAACGGCGACAATGCCGGGCGCGGCCAGGATGTCAGGCAGGTTGGCCAGCCCGGCAGCGCTCTCGATCAGGGCGATGACGGCGACATCGCGCCCCATCCGCCTTGCCATCCCGGCGATGTCCTCCGGACGCCCGGCCTTGGGCAGCATGACGGCGACGCCGTCGAGGCGTCGCACGGCGTCGACGTCCGCGCCGTGCCAGGGCGTATCGGCGGCATTGACGCGGACGATGACCGGAGATCCCAGCGTTGCGGCATGACCGAGGACCGCGTCCCGAGCCCGGTCCTTGTCACCGGGGGCAACGGCATCCTCGAGGTCGAGAATGACCGCGTCCGCGCCGCTGCCGTCGGCCTTGGCGAACCTGTCCGGCCGCGATCCCGGCACGAACAGCGGCACGACGGGCGTGACGAAGCTCACCATTGCGCCGTCGCCTTCATCGTCACCTGCTCGTCGGCGGACCGCACGTCCAGCCTCATGCCGCCCTCGCCCCGGGCCGTCGCCCGCAGAAGCAGGCCTTGCGGGCCGACCGCCGGACGCACGCCCCGGAACGAGAAGCGGCGCGGCGGCTGGCCGACGATGGCGGTGGCGAAGGTCATGAGCAGGGTCGCCTGGAGCGGTCCATGGATGACGAGCCCGGGATAGTGCTCGACCGTCGTGGCGTAAGGCGCGTCATAGTGGATGCGGTGGCCGTTGAAGGTCAGCGCGGAGTAGCGGAAAAGCAGCACGGGGTCGATGTCGACCGTCCGGTGGTGCGATGCGGCCAGGCCGGCGCCGTCAGACGTCGGTGCCTGTGCAGCGGCCTCGGCCGCGCGATAGACGAGGATCTGGTCCTCCTCGATCACCGGCCCGCGATCGCTCGCGATATCGTGCCGCACCGTCAGGAAGATGAGCCGCCCGGTGCGGCCCTGCTTCTCCTCGATGGCGCTGAGCGTCGAGCGGCGGCGGATGGTGTCGCCGCTGCGGATCGGGCCGAGGACACGCACGTCGCTGCCGGCCCACATGCGGCGCGGCAGCGGCAGCGGCGGCAGGAAGCCGCCCCCGGCCCGGTGGCCGTCGGGCCCGAGTTCGCGCGCGTCGGCGATGTCGGGCGCCAGGCACCAATGCAGGCCGGGCGGGCCTCCGGCGGTCTGCACCGCATCGGGGCCGAGCATGGCTGCGAAGCTGGCCAGCAGGCGCGGCGTCACGATGTCCTCGGCCTCGCGCGTGCGTCCGACCCATTGCTGCAGCGGCGTGCTCGTGTCCATGGCGCTTCCTCGTCAGGCGGCGAATTCGGACCGGATCCGGTCCGTGTCCGCGCCGAGGGCGGGGACGGCGGGTATTGCTCCAAAACCCTCCGGCCGCCCCGCCGGCACCGGCACGGCGATGCGCTTGCCGCTTGGCAGCGCCACCGCCGTCCGGCGCAAGGCCTGGTGTTGCGGCAGGTCGCGCATCTCGCTCACCCGGCCCCAGGCGATCTGCGCCTCATCGAGGCGGCGGATGGCCTCGTCGCGGTCGATGGCGGCGAAGACCGGCTCGATCTCCGCGTCGAGCGCCGTGCGATTGGCGACCCGCCAGGCATTGGTGGCGAAGCGCTCGTCGGCAAACAGATCCTGCCTTTGCAGCACGATGCTGCAGAAGCGCTTCCATTCGCTGTTCTGCTGAATGGAGACGACCACGGCGCCATCGCTGCAGGCATAGGGCCGGTAGGGATAGATCGAAGCATGCGCCAGGCCATAGCGGCCGGTCTCGCGCCCCGCATGCTCGTGGTGCAGCAGCGGCACGGCCATCCAGTCGGCCATGCCGTCGAACATGGCGATCTCGACACTGCGCCCGCGCCCGGTCTTCTCGCGCGCCAGCAGGGCCTCGAGGATCGCCGCATGGGCGTTCATGCCGGTGGCGATATCGGCGGCCGAAACCCCGACCTTGCACGGCGTATCCGGCGTTCCCGTCACGGCGCACAGGCCGCTTTCGGCCTGCACCAGCATGTCGTAGGCGCGCATCGCCGCATAGGGCGTGTCCTGCCCATAGCCGACGATGTTGACGGCGATCAGCCGGGGGAACCTTTCCGCAATGGTCTCGGCGGAAAGGCCCAGCCTGTCGATCGCGCCCGGCGCCAGATTCTGCACGAGCACGTCCGCCCGTGCCACCATGCGGTGCAGCAAGGCCAGGTCGGGCTCGGCTTTGAGGTCGAGCACCGCGCTCTCCTTGCCGCGATTGAGCCAGACGAAATAGGCCGACATGCCGTCCACGGTGGCATCGTAATGGCGCGCGGTCTCGCCTTCCGGGCGTTCGATCTTGACCACGCGCGCGCCGGCGTCGGCGAGGCGGACGGTGCAAAGCGGAGCGGCGACCGCCTGCTCGATGGACACGACCAGCAGGCCCTCCAGCGGGCGGGCGGCATCAGACATTGCGCTGCACTCCCGAACGGGCGAGCACGCCCGGCTTCAGGCGCTCGTTCTTGCCGTAGTCCGCGGCGGGATGGAAGAACAGGCGCGGCGTGTCGTCGGTATCCTCGAGCCGCTTGCGGTAGGCCTCCAGGCAGGCCCGGCGGCCATCGTCGCCGAGCCGGCCCGGCATATAGGCGATGAAGGGCGGCAGCACGTCGAAGCCGGAATAGCGCAAGAGGCCGTTATGGACCGGCCACAGCACGGTGAGGATGTCGCCGTCGATGCCGTCGGGCGCATAGGTGTCGGCCGATGTGCCGGTGGTGGCGGCCACCATGGCGAGCTTTCCCTTGAACAGGCCGGTGTCGTATTTGCGGCCCGGCAGATAGGCGAAGCCGCGCGCGAAGACCCGGTCGGCCCACCCCTTGAGGATGGCCGGCATGCCGAACCACCAGACCGGGAACTGGAAGATCACGAAATCGGCCCGCTTCAGCTTCTCGATCTCGGCGCCGATGTCGGCCGACAGCGCGCCGGCCTCGTAGGCGGCGGTCTGCTCGCGCGGCAGGCTGAAGAAGCCGGGATCGTGGCGTTCGCCGGCGATGTCGCCCGGCCCGGCGACGGGGTCGAAGCCCATCGCATAGAGGTCGCTGACCACGACGTCGTGGCCGGCCTGGATCAAGGTTTCCACCGCCAGATCCTTCATGGCGCCGTTGAAGGATTTCGGTTCCGGATGGGCGTAGACGATGAGGACGTTCACGGCGACACCTTCAGTAGGACCGCGGCAGGCCGAGCACGTGCTCGGCGAGGAATGACAGGATGAGGTTGGTCGAGATCGGCGCGACCTGATAGAGGCGCGTCTCGCGGAACTTGCGCTCGACGTCGTATTCTTCCGCGAAACCAAACCCGCCATGGGTCTGGATGCAGACATTGGCGGCTTCGTTGGAGGCGTCGGCCGCCAGCATCTTGGCCATGTTCGCTTCGGCGCCGGGGTTCTTGCCGGCCTCGTAGAGGCGCAGCGCCTCCCGGACCATCAGCTCCGCCGCGCGCATGTTGGCGTAGGCCCTGGCGATCGGAAACTGGATGCCCTGGTTCTGGCCGATCGGCCGGCCGAACACATGCCGGTCCTTGGCATAGGTGCTGGCCTTGTCGATGAACCATTTCGCATCGCCGACGCATTCGGACGCGATCAGGATACGCTCGGCGTTCATGCCGGACAGGATGTAGCGGAAGCCCTTGCCGTCCTCGCCGATCAGGTTCTCGGCCGGCACGCTGAGGTCGTCGAAGAAGATCTCTGTGGTGGCGTGGTTCATCATCGTGCGGATCGGCCGGATGGTGAGGCCGTTGCCGACGGCCTCGCGCATGTCGACGATGAGGACGGAGAGGCCGTCCGTCTTTTTCATGCCGTCCCGAAGCGGCGTGGTGCGCGCCAGCAGCAGCATCAGATCCGAGTGCTCGGCGCGGCTGGTCCAGATCTTCTGCCCCTTGACCACGAAATGATCGCCGTCGAGCCGGGCCGTGGTCCTGAGCGCGCCCGTATCGGTGCCGCTGGTCGGCTCGGTGACGCCGAAGGCCTGCAGGCGCAGCTCTCCCGTGGCGATCTTCGGCAGGTATCGCCGCTTCTGCGCTTCGGAGCCGTGACGAAGCAGCGTCCCCATCGTGTACATCTGCGCATGGCAGGCGCCGCCATTGCAGCCGGCGCGCTGGATTTCCTCCAGGACGGCGGCGGCCGCCGAGAGCGGCAGGCCGGAGCCGCCATAGTCCTCCGGGATCAGGATCGAGAGCCAGCCGGCTTGCGTCAGGGCGGCGACGAACTCGCTGGGATAGGCCATGTCCCTGTCGAGCGCGCGCCAGTACTCGCCGGGAAAACGGGCGCAGAGCTTGGCGACGGCGTCCCGGATGTCCTGATAGTCGTCCATGAGATGCGCCCGATCCTTCGCCTTGCTCCCGGCCACATTATCAGGCTGGCGTCTCCCGCCGGCAACGTATGGCTGGTGTGACCAGCTATGCCGGAACTCAAATGCTCACGGCGCCGAGCCGAGAAGCTGGCCGACCCAGACGGCCCGCTCGACGAGGTCCTTGGCGATGTCCTCGATCGCCTGACCGGCAAACCGCGCCAGCCGCGAGGCAGGCCGGTCGGCCGGGTAGGCCAGGATGAGGCGGCGCACCGGCACTGGATCGATCAGCGGCGCGGCGGTGAGCCGACCCGCGGCGACGTCGGCATGAATGGGAGCAAGCGGCAGGATCGTCCAGCCATGGCCGCCGCGCACCAGATCCTTCAGCGCGGCGTAGGAGTCCGCCTCGATGCCGACGTCGAGCGTGATGCCGGTTTCGGCGGCGCAGCGTTCGACGAGGATGCGCAGCCCGTGCTTGATGCTGGGCAGCAGCAGGCGCTTGCCGGCGAGCGAGGCGAACGGCACGGCGCGCACGGTGGAAAATCCCGCATCGGGCGGGCCGATCAGGAACAGGTTCTCCAGGAGCAGCGGGCGGGAGCGGAGCGAGCGGGCCATGCGCGGGTCGTAGAGCACCGCAACGTCGACCTCGCCCCGGTGAAGCCAGTCCAGCAAGTAGCCGGTATAGGCGCTCACCAGCCTGAGCTTCGCCCTGGGGTGGGCCTTGCCGAAGGCCGCGGCCAGCGGCAGCGAGATGATGTCCGCCACGGTGGGTGGCAGGCCGATGGCCACCTCGCCGGTCAGCGGCGCGTCGGCGGGCGTGGCCGTGGCGCGGATCTCGTCGATCTCGGCCATCACCCGCATGGCATGCGCCAGCACCTCCTTGCCCTGCTCCGACAGCACCATCCCGCGTCCGTGGCGCAGGAAAAGGGCGAAGCCCAGCTCCTCCTCGAGCATGCGCACCTGCCGGCTGAGCGCCGGCTGGGCAATATGCAGCCGGTCGGCGGCCTTGCTCAGGCTGCCGAGCTCGGCGACGTGGATCAGCGTGCGCAGCTGTGAAAGCTCCATGAGCTATCGAGTATCATTATATCTGGTAACGAGAAAGAGACGAGGATTGGATCGGCCATCTGAGTTAGCCTGATGCCGATCGAAATCTCGGAGGTCGAAGGTGGCGACGAGCCTGCAAGCGAAAGACCCGGAAGCAGCTGCTTTCGCCCCCACCCCGGCGGCATCCGAAAGGCAGTGGCCGGATCAGGTCTATGACGTGCTCAAGGCCGCCGGCATCAGCCAGATGTCCTATGTGCCCGATGCCGGCCATACCACGTTGATCCGCCGCTTCAGCGCGGATGCGGACGTCGTCACCACTGTGCTGACGACGGAGGAGGAAGGCATCGCCATTGCCGCCGGCGCGTGGCTCGGCGGCAAGCGCAGCGTCGTGCTCATGCAATCGTCGGGCGTCGGCAACTGCATCAACATGTTGTCGCTCCCCGTGCAGGCGCGCTTTCCCTTGCTCATCCTGGTGACGATGCGGGGGGAGTGGGCCGAGTTCAACCCGTGGCAGGTGCCGATGGGACAGGCGACGGAAGCGTCGCTGCGGGCGATCGGCCTCACGGTGCTGCGCGCCGAGACAGGACCCGACCTCGTCGCCATGGTGGCGCAGGCGGCTGCGATGGCCTTCGACGCCGACCAGCAGATGGCCGTGCTGATCGGCCAGCGGCTGCTCGGCAAGAAGACGTGGTGACCGACATGACGTTGCCGACGATGGACCGCCGGGCGGCGGTGAAGAAGCTCCTCGAGGCTCGCGACGGCGCGCTGGTCGTCACCGGCCTCGGCTCGCCGAGCTACGATGTCCACGCGGCCGGCGACCGCGACGACAATTATTACCTCTGGGGCGCCATGGGCGGTGCCGCGCTGGTTGGCCTCGGGCTCGCCCAGGCCCAGCCCGACAGGCGGGTCATGGTCATCACCGGGGATGGCGAGCAGCTCATGGCCTTCGGCTCGCTGGCGACGATCTCCGTGGCGCGACCTGGGAATCTCGATGTGATCGTGCTCGACAACCAGCATTTCGGCGAGACCGGCATGCAGGTCAGCCATACCGGCAGGGGCATCGGCTTCGACAAGGTCGCGGCCGCCTGCGGCTTTTCGGAAACCGCCGAACTGCGCTCGCTGGAGGAGGTCGACGCCTTGTGCGAGCGGCTTCGCCGCCCGGCTGAGGGGCCGCGCCTCTTCGTGCTGAAGATCGCCGCCGAAAACTTGCCGCGCTCGCTGCCGCCGCGCGACGCGGTGGAGGTCAAGAACCGCTTTCGCGCCCATCTGGGCTTTGCCACCTGTTGAGGGCCGACATGGCGCTGGTCAGCTTCCAGAACACGGTCGGTGGCCGGCTCCAGCCGATCGCCGAGACATTCGAGAGCCATGATCCCTTTACCGGCAAGCCCTGGGCGCTGATCCCGCGCGGCGGCAGGAGCGAGGTGGACGACGCGGTGGCCGCCGCCAAGGCGGCCTTTCGGTCGAAGGGCTGGGCCGGCCTCACCTCGACCGCCCGCGGCAAGCTGCTGGTCGGGGTGGCCGAGCTGATCGCCGGGAGCGCCGAGCGCCTCGCCGCCATCGAGACGCGCGACAACGGCAAGCTGATCACCGAGATGACGGCGCAGCTGCGCTACATCCCCGAATGGTTCCGCTATTTCGGCGGTCTCGCCGACAAGATCGAAGGGGCGGTGCTGCCGATCGACAAGGCGGGCATGTTCGCCTTCACCCGGCACGAGCCGCTGGGCGTCGTCGCGGCCATCGTGCCCTGGAACTCGCCGCTGCTGCTGCTGACCTGGAAGCTCGCGCCGCTCCTGGCCGCCGGCAACACCGTCGTCATCAAGCCGTCCGAGCATGCCTCGGCCTCGACGCTGGAGTTCGTGAAGCTGTTCGAGCAGGCGGGCTTTCCGCCGGGCGTGGTCAACACGGTGACCGGCATGCCGGGGGATGTCGGCGTGCCGCTCGTCTCCCATCCCGACGTCGCCAAGATCGCCTTCACCGGCGGCGAGCCCGGCGGGATCGCGGTTTACCGCGCCGCTGCCGAAGGGCTCAAGACGGTCACCCTGGAGCTCGGCGGCAAGTCGGCCAACATCGTCTTCGACGATGCGGATATCGAGAGCGCGGTCAACGGCGCGATCTCAGGCATCTTCGCCGCCAGCGGCCAGACCTGCATCGCGGGCTCGCGCCTGCTGGTGCAGCGCCGGATACACGACCGTTTTGTGGCGGATGTCACGGCGCTGGCCGCGAGCGCCCGGATCGGCAA
Source organism: Labrys wisconsinensis (assembly GCF_030814995.1). Classification (GTDB taxonomy): domain Bacteria; phylum Pseudomonadota; class Alphaproteobacteria; order Rhizobiales; family Labraceae; genus Labrys; species Labrys wisconsinensis. Next base: position 72,869 of record NZ_JAUSVX010000005.1, read on the forward strand.
TCCCGCGCTGGCGCAGACGCAGGTGGGGCCGATGACGACGCAGGCGCAGCGCGAGCGGGTGCTCTCCTATCTCGGCATCGCGCGCGGCGAGGGCGCGTCCTGCGTGCTGGGCGGAGGGACGCCGATGTCGGACGAGCTGGCCGAGGGCTGGTTCGTCGAGCCCACCATCTTCACCGGGGTGAACAACACGATGCGGATTGCGCGCGAGGAGGTGTTCGGGCCGATCCTCTCCGTCATCCCGTTCGACGACGAGGAGGAGGCCTTCGCCATCGCCAATGACAGCCCCTACGGCCTCGCAGCAGGGCTGTGGACCGGCGACATGGGCCGCGCCTTGCGCGGCGCGGCCGCGCTGGAAGCGGGCACGGTCTGGGTCAATTCATACCGCGCGGTCTCCTACATGGCGCCGTTCGGCGGCTATAAGAGGAGCGGCATCGGCCGCGAGAGCGGGCAGGAGGCGATCGATGCCTATCTGCAGACCAAGACGGTGTGGATCGACACGGCCGGCAAGACCGCCAACCCCTTCGTGATCCGCTAGGGTGGGGGAGATGCCCCGAATCCACGGCCAGGCTCGGCACGCATCTGCCCGTGGTGCCGGCCTCTCCACAATGACGAAGGAACGGACATGAGACTGGCGGGCAGGGTGGCGGTCATCACCGGGGCGGCGCGCGGCATCGGGCGTGCCTGCGCGGAACGCTTTCTGGCCGAAGGCGTGAAGGTCGTGCTCGGCGATATCGATGCCGCGGAGCTGGCGCGATGCGCCGCCGAGATCGGCGCGGCCGACACCGTCCTCTCCGTCGTCACCGATGTCAGCCGGAAGGACCAGGTCGACGCGCTGGTCGCGGCAGCGGTCGCCGGGTTCGGCCGCATCGACATCATGGTCAACAATGCCGGCATCGCGCCGGTCCAGGACTTTCTCGACATCAGCGAGGCGGACTATGACCGGGTTCTCGCCGTCAACCTGAAGGGCGCCTTCATGGGCACCCAGGCAGCGGGCCGCCAGATGATCGCGCAGGGCGGCGGCGGCGTCATCATCAACATGTCCTCGATCAATTCCGGTCTCGCCAATCCGCGCGTCGCCACCTACGCGATCTCCAAGGGCGGCATGAACCAGGTCACCACCACAGCAGCCGTCGCCTTCGCGCCCCATGGCATCCGTGTCGTCGGCGTCGGCCCGGGCACCATCGCCACGGAGATGGTGATGGACGGCACCTTCATCGATTCCGACGACATGCGCCGGGCTATCCTTTCGCGCACGCCGCTCGGGCGCCTCGGCAAGGCATCGGAGATCGCGTCCGTCGTGGCGTTCCTGGCCAGCGACGATGCCTCCTACGTCACCGGCGAGACGATCTACCCCGACGGGGGGCGCCGCGTCCTGAACTATACGGTCCCAATCAAGGAGTGAGGACATGGGCAACTTCGACAAGCTGCATCATATCTGCATCGTCGTGCACGATATCGACAAGGCCGCGGCCTATTACAGCTCCATCGGCATCGGGCCCTGGGAAGCCTATCCGCCGCTGGCGGAATATGAAGAGCTCGAGGTGCCGAGCCCCAAGGGCTTCATGGCGATGCAATACCGGATCTGCAATCTGCCGACCGTTCAGCTGCAGCTCTGCCAGCCGAGCCGGGATCCGTCACCGCAGCGGCTTCACCTGGATGCCAAGGGCGAAGGCGTCTTCCATATCGGCTTCGAGGTCGGCGATGCCGATGCCGCCGAAACCAGGGCTGAGGCCGATGGGCTGGCCGTGCTGATGCGGGGGCGCCGGCAGAACCGCACCGGCTTCACCTATTACGACACGGCCGACAAGGGAGGCGTCATCCTGCTGACCCGGGCGACCAATCTGCCCGGCAAGTGATCGCCTCGGCGAGGCTCGGGAAGGCCGATGAGGATCGCTTGCGGGACGGCTGGTCGGTCAGCTGCCCCGCAATTCCTGAAGCCGGTCGACCAGGAACTTGCCGCTGGTGATGATGTGCATTTCCAGGAGGCCGACGGCGCGCAGCGTGTCCTTGGCTTCGCACAGCTCGATGAGCTGCCAGTGGTCGCGGTCGGACTGGACCTGGATTTCGGTCAGCGACACCATCATGCGCGTGTACCGTTCCAGTTGCTGGTAGATGCGCCCCACCAGTTCGATCGTGGTCTTGCGGCCGGAGGGCGCGTAGAGCGCGGCGTGAAAGTTCCAGTTCAGCTGGTTGGAATACTCGCCTGTCCTGCCCTGCTCCTGGTGCTGCCTGGCCCGTTCACGGGCAAGCGCGAGGTCGGCTTCGGTCATCCTTGGAATGGCAAGGCCGAGCAGCCATGTCTCGATACGGGCGCGCAATTCGTAGAGCTCGAGAATCTCGTCGAGGGAAATCGAGGAGACGACGGCTCCCTTATGGGAGACGAGCGTGACGAAGCCTTCGGAGTGGAGCTGGTGCAGCGCCTCGCGCACCGGTATCCGGCTGACGCCGAATTCGGTGGCCAGATGCTCCTGCCGCAGCTGGAGATTGGCCTCGTACTCGCCGACCAGGATCTTTTGCCTGATGGCGTCCGCGACCTGGGCCGAGATCGTTTTCTTCTGTACGAGCATTCATCAGCCTGGGGGCGACCGCCCATGGTCGGCATGCGGTGCCATGTTGATTGAAGAGCCGGACGCATAGCACCGCTCGCCGGTTGTTGTCACTCCGACGGCACGCCGCCGGTTCCGCTTCAGTAGACATGTTCCTCGATGGGCTGGCCGCTGGCGATGCGCTCATAGCGGAAGGCCGACAGGTCGATGGAGCGATAGTCTCCGTAGGCGATGAGGTCGCCGACGCCCGAACCGGTTGCCGCCGCATGCATCATGCCGTGGCCGCTGAAGCCGGTGGCCAGCACGAAATTCGAGACCTCCGGGTGACGTCCGATGATGCCGCTGTGGTCGAACGTATTGTACTCGTAGAGCCCCGCCCAGGCGCGCAGCATCCTGAGCTGCTCGAAGCCGGGCACGCGATGGGCCAGGGCCGGCCAGATCAGCTCGTCGAACAGGTCGTAGTCCACGTCCAGGCCGAAATCGTCCGGCTCGTTCTCGCGCACCGGCGGAATGCCGCACAGGAAGAGATGGCCCTCCGGCCGCAGCCAGAAGCCGCTGGTATCGAACACGAAGGGGCAGTTCTCGATCCTTGCCGGCGTCTCGAAGACGAAGACGCAGCGCTTGCTCGGCACGACCGGCAGCTCGACGCCCGCCATCCCGGCGATGCCCGCGCTCCAGGGGCCGGCCGCGTTGATCACCGTGCCGGCCGAGATCCGTCCGCCATTGCCGAGCACGACGTCGCCGACCTTACGGGGCGACGCCATCGCCAGTCCGGTCACGGTCGTGGCGACATAGTCGACGCCCTGCGCGCGCGCCTTGCGACGAAAGGCCTGCATCAGGCCCGGACCGTCGAACCAGCCTTCGCTGCCGAGGCCGAACGAGCCGAGGGCGAGGTCCTGCGTGTTGAGCCAGGGAAAGCGCCGCGCGAGGTCGGCCTGCTCGATCAACGCGATGTCGACGCCCATGCCGCGCTGAACGCGGTTCTTGGCCCGCTGCGCCTCGGCCCGCTCGGGGGGCGCCAGCACGAGGTAGCCGGGCTGGTGCAGCCCGATATCCGCCAGCTCGTCGCCGACGGCGAGCCGTGTGCCCGCTTCGCGCAGGAAATCGATGCTGAACTTCGACATGGCGATGTTCGGCGGCGTGCCGAACTGCTGGCGGATGGCGCTGGTCGACAGCGAGGACGAGGAGGCCGTGTAGGAGGGGTCCCGCTCGATCACGGCGATGCTGCCATCGAAATCCGGATTGGCAGACAGGAAATAGGCGATCGAGCTGCCGACAACGCCGCCGCCGACGATCACCACATCATAGCTCGTGTCCATTCCAGTCGTGATCCCCTCTGTGGTTTGTCGGCGGTGACGGAGGATTGGATACTTTTTGCGATCGATCCCGCGTCTCCAACAGACATAACCCGGTCTTCGGTGCGGAAAAAGAGGTTTGACGTAAAAAAGAGAATACATTATCCAATTTTGATCGAACGTCCTCCGCCCGGCGAGGCGAGGCCGTCATGCCGAGGAATGGTTCGTGGGCCGCATCGTTCTCCGTCTCGACGTCATCAGGCCGAGCCCCGGCATGGCGGTCACCGCCCGGGCCATCGAGATGCGCTCGGCCGGCATCGACGTCGTCGGCTCCAGCGCCGGCGAGCCGGATTGTGCAACGCCGCCGCGCATCGCCGCGGCCGTCCGGGCCAAGGGATAGCGCGGCGATGGATCTGGACTTCGTCCAAAGGCTGATCGCACTCGTCTCGCGCTCACCCCTGAGCGAGCTGGAGATCGAGCACGCCGGCGCGCGCATCCGCATCGCCAGGCCGGCGGCGCCGACGCCATCCGCGCCGCAGGCCAGCTCGCCGCAGCCCGGGCCAGATCCTGGCGCGAGCGGTCCCGCGGGTTCGGGCCCGGCCGTTGCGACGCTCGCGCGGCATTCGATCCGCGCGCCGCTCACGGGCGTGTTCTATCGCTCCGCCGCGGAGGGCGAGCCGCCGCTCGTCTCGGTCGGGGACATGGTCGAGGAAGGGCGGAAGATCGGCGTCCTCGAAGCCATGAAGACCTTCAACGTCGTGGAATCCGACCGTGCCGGCAGGATCGTCCGGATCGCGTTCGAAGACCGCGCCGCCGTGCAGTCCGGCGACGTGCTGTTCGTCTTGGAAGAGGTGGGCTGAGGGCGATGTTCGAGACCGTCCTGATCGCCAATCGCGGTGAAATCGCCCTGCGCGTCCTGCGCGCCTGCCGCGCCCTCGGATTGAAGACGGTCGCGGCCCATTCGGACGCCGATGCGAGCCTTCGCCATGTGGCGCTGGCGGACAACGCGATCTGCATCGGACCGGCGGCCGCGGCCGGGAGCTATCTCAACATCGCGGAGATCATCGCCGCGGCGCAGCTCACCGGAGCGGGCGCGATCCATCCGGGCTACGGCTTCCTGTCGGAGAACGCAGCCTTCGCCGAGGCCGTCGAGAAGGCGGGCCTCGTCTTCATCGGGCCGTCGGCGGCGGCGATCCGCATCATGGGCGACAAGGTTTCCGCCAAGCGGACGATGATCGCGGCCGGCGTTCCCTGCGTTCCCGGCTCGGCGGACGCGCTGCCGCAGGACGAGCAGGCGGTGCGCGCCATTGCCGGGGCCATCGGCTATCCCGTCATCGCCAAGGCGGCGGGCGGCGGCGGCGGGCGCGGCATGCGCGTCGTGCGCGAGGCCGGTGCGCTGATGGAAGCCGTGTCGCTGGCGCGGGAGGAGGCGGGGCGGGCTTTCGGCAACCCGCAGGTCTACCTGGAGAAGTTCCTGGAGCACCCGCGCCATGTCGAGATCCAGATCCTGGCGGACCGCCATGGCAGAGCGGTCTGGCTCGGCGAGCGGGATTGCTCCATGCAGCGCCGCCACCAGAAGATCATCGAGGAGGCGCCGGCGCCCGGCATTGCCCGCGAGGCGATCGCCGGGATCGGCGAGCTCTGCGCCCGCGCCTGCCTGACCATCGGCTATACCGGCGCCGGCACCTTCGAATTCCTCTACGAGGACGGGTGCTTCTATTTCATCGAGATGAACACCCGGGTGCAGGTGGAGCATCCCGTCACCGAGCTCGTCACCGGCATCGATATCGTGCGCGAGCAGATCCGCGTCGCGCAGGGCGAGCCCCTGTCGTTCAAGCAGGCGGACATCCGCATCCAAGGCCACGCCGTCGAGTGCCGCATCAATGCCGAGGACCCCTTCAGCTTTCGGCCGCATCCGGGCCGGGTCGAGCGCTGGACGCCGCCCGGCGGCCCCGGCATCCGCGTCGAATCGCATCTCTACTCCGGCTACACCGTGCCGCCGCACTATGATTCGCTGGTGGCCAAGCTCCTGGCGCATGGCGCGACGCGGGCCGAGGCGATCCGGCGCATGCACGGGGCGCTGGCCGAGATGGAGGCCGCCGGCATTGCCACCAACGCGCCGCTGCACGGCCTCCTCATGCAGGAGCCCGGCTTTGCCGCCGGAGGCTTCGATATTCATCATCTCGAACGCCTGATCGACGGCGGCCTTCTCGAGGGGCGGAGCGGCGATGACGGTTGAGGAGATCGAAAGGCTGGTCGCCTGGTGCGCCGGCGCCGGCATCGGCGAGATCGAAGTGGCGGAGGCCGGCTTTTCGCTGCGCCTGCGCCTGCAGGCCGCCGTTGCCGAGACACCAGTGGCCGATACCGAAGCGCCGAAGGCCGAGACGGCCTCCAGGGGCGTGCGCGCGCCCGGCGTCGGCGTATTCCGCCTCGATCACCCGACGACCGGCCGCCCCATTGCCGAGCCCGGCCGGACGGTGCGCCAGGGCGAGACGGTCGGTGTCCTGCAGGTCGGGCCATGCCTGAGGGCCGTCATTGCGCCGGCAGACGGCGTGCTCGGCGCGGCGCTGGTCGAGGATGGGGCGGTCGTGGGTTATGGTACGCCGCTCTACGCGTTGGCCTGAAGGCAACCGCCGATGGTTCGAACTCTCGAGCGTGATCGCTTCAAGTTGAATCGTTCACGCTCTCCATCTCCTTGTTTCGACGCATTGTCTTCACGCGAACCGATAACCGGTTCGCTGGACAATGCTTTGGAGGAAAACACCATGAGGGACAGGCAACTGCAGGTCGATATCAATTCCGACATGGGCGAGGGCTTCGGCGCCTATAGGCTCGGCGACGACGCGGCGATCCTCGACATCGTCAGCTCCGCCAACGTCGCCTGCGGCTTTCATGCCGGCGACCCCGAGATCATGGCGGCCACCTTCGCGATGGCGCGCGAGAAGGGCGTCGCGGTCGGCGCGCATCCGAGCTTCGCCGATCTGTGGGGCTTCGGGCGCCGCGTCCTGCCGCACACGGCAGGCGAGATCGAGAGGCTGGTCGCCTACCAGATCGGCGCGGCGCAGGCGCTGTCCACCTATGCCGGCCACCCGATCCGCTACGTCAAGGCGCATGGCGCGCTCGGCAACCTGACGCAGACCGACCGCGGCGTCGCCGAAGCCGTGACACGCGCCGTCAAGGCGGTCGATCCCAGCCTGATATGCCTGGCCATCGCGCTCGGCTTCCAGGACCGGATCGCGCGCGAGGCCGGCCTGACGGTCAAGTCCGAGATCTTCGCCGATCGCGCCTATACGGAGGAAGGCTTTCTCGTCTCGCGCAAGCTGGAGGGCGCCGTCATCCACGATGCCGGGGCGGCGGCTGAGCGGGTCGTCCGGATGGTCGGGCAAGGCGCCATCGAGACGGTGTCCGGGCAGATGCTGAAGACGCCGATCGATTCGATCTGCGTCCATAGCGACACGCCGGCGGCCGTCGCCATCGCCGCCGGGGTGCGAGCCCGGCTGGAGGAGAGCGGCGTTGGGATCAGGGCGTTCGCGGCACCGGCCTGAGCACGGCCGGCGCCGTTTCAGAACCAGACGTCGCTGAGGTGGTGCCCACGCGGGTAGGGGCGGTCGGGTCGAGGCCGTACTGGCCGATGCAGGCGCACCGTGCCGTTGAGGCTTTCCACACGCCCGTCGATCCGCTCGATCGGGCCTTCGAAAATGACGTTGGATACATCACGGATCTTCGGATGCACGACCTCGAGTTGCTCGGCTAAGGCGTCGCCGGGGAATAAGTGAATCGAATCGGTGTAGCCAGTTGCGGCGGGGCCAGACGCGTTCCTATCGGTCCATGCTCGACGCCTGGGCCTTCCCTCCCCCTTGTGGGGAGGGATAAAGGGTGGGGGTCGTGCAGAACGAGGCGGATCGGATGTTAAAGGGCGCGCTGTGACGAGCGCTGCGCCCTATCCTGATGGACCCCCACCCCTTACCCCTCCCCACAAGGGGGAGGGGATCGGCTGGCGTCGCGTTTGAAGCACTTATTCGTCGACACTTCCTAAGCAACAGGTGCGGCAGCAACAAGCGAGCTGGCGGATGTCAGTTCCCAACCCTTTGTGATTGTCGCTCGATACGCGACTTTACAAGAGCATGACTGACCGAGCCACGGTCGATAAGTGTCGCCTGTAGCAAGGTTTCCTCTGCAGGGCCTGTAGCCTCGCCCTGCAAACGAGCGATCAGATCTTCCGTCGCAGCTTTGGCCAAGTCTCTGATCGGCTGCGACACAACGGTCAGGGGGGGCGTCACCGCCGCTGTCCAATCGGCGTCGTCGAAGCAGATGAGCGAAACCTCGTCGGGTATCGACAGATCCAGTTCGCGAAGGACTTTGAGAAGGACGAGGGCGACGGAACTGTCGGTCGCCAGAAAAGCCGTCGGACGGTTCGCGGACCGACAGAGCCGGCGCAATTGGCGAGCGAGATTCTCGGTGTCCCAACCGCCGAGGACAATGAGCTTGGGGACAATCCGGATTCCGGCGTCGTGGAGCGCTGCACGGTAGCCGTCGATACGCTCGCGAACGGAGGAAATCAGGTACTGCTGCTCGCCGTGCGAAGGAGCGTTGGACACAAGCGCGATGCGTCGGTGGTCTCGGCCGACCAGAGATGCCACCGCCTCATGGGCGGCGCGAAAGTTGTCGATCGCAAAGGTGTCGGCATTGAGCACCGGGACGCGCCTGTCCAAGAGGACGAAGGGGCAGCCCATGTCCCGCGCGCCGATGAGGTGATCCACCTCGATGCTGGAGGTTGGCGAAACGATCAGGCCGTCGACACGGTTGGCGAGCAGCACGCGCACCGCGTCACGTTCGAGCTCGATATCCTCGTCGGTGTTGGCTAGAACCACGCCGAAGCCATTGGCGCTGGCCGTGTCCGAGATAGCCCGAATGGCTCGCGCGAAATACAGATTCTCGATATCGGCCACAACGACGCCGATCGTCTTGCTGCGGCCTGTCGCCATGCTGCGCGCCAGTTGGTTGGGCTGGTATGCCAAGCGCTTTGCTGCGTCGAAGACGCGCTGGCGCGTCTCAGCACCGGCATAGCCGTAACCGCCGAGCACCCGTGCCGCGGTGGCGCTCGAGACACCCGCGGCACGCGCAACGTCGGCGATCGTCGGCGGAACGCCCGAGCGTCCGTTGTCCCTCATGGCCTGCTCGCCTTCGCGTTGCGCGACTCGTGCCCGTGCATGGCGGACCAATAGACCGCCGCAACACCCCTTGACAATTCATCGGCAGATATGAGAGCGTTATCACATGAGAGCGCTATCACATTCCCGGCGTTAAAGGCGAAGCACGATGAGTCGGTATGCCAATCTCGTTCCTCCCGATGTCGATTTCCGTAGGATCACCGAAGCCGCCGTTGCGCAGCGCGAGCGGATCGGACAAGTGGCCAAGGCCGCGGCAGACGGCATGCGCAACCTCTTCCTGATCGGCTGCGGCGGCTCCCTGAACGATTTCTCCGCCGCATCGTACCAGTGCGACCGAAGCGCCGGATTTCCGACTTTCTGCCTCAACAGCGAGGAGTTCAATCGTCGGCGGCCGGCGCTCCTCGGGTCGGGATCCGTGGTGCTCATCGCATCGCACAACGGCACGACGGGAGAGACGATCGAAGCCGCTCGCTGGTCGCGCTCCGCCGGCGCTCGCGTCATCGGCTTCACCAAGGACGAGACGACGAGGCTCGCTGCGGAATGCGATGACGTCTTCGCTTATCACAGCGACCGAACCATCCTGGCGCCGAAGCAAGTGCTCATCGGCCTGATGGTGACGGCGCTTCTGAAGGAAGCCGGTGCAAAGCTCGCTTTCGCGTCGGCGGAGCAGGCTTTCGCGGCGGTGCCGGCAGCTTTCGAGCTGGCTGTGCAAGAGGCGGAGGCGCGCCTCCATGACATCGCCACGGACTTCGCGGCCGAAACCCTGACCTACGTCCTGTCCGCCGGTCCCAACCAGGGCGCCGGCTACGGCTTTGCCATGTGCTATCTCATGGAGATGCAGTGGAAGCACGCGGCCTGGTTCAACGCGAACGAATTCCTGCATGGGGCCTTCGAGGTCGTCCAGCCCGATACGGCGGTTCTTCTCTTCAAGGGCGAAGATGAAACCCGCCCGGTGATCGATCGAGTAGAGGCGTTCCTCCATAAGAACACCCAGCGCTGCCGCATTGTCGATTCGAAGGACTACAGCCTTCCTGGCGTGCCTGCGTCGATGCGTGGAGAGATTTCCCCGCTGCTTCTCTCGACCCTTTCCAAGCGTTTGGCCGAACACTACCAGGCGGTCACCGGTCATGCGCTCGCAGACCGCCGCTATATGTTCAAGACGACCTATTGAGGCATTTCGCATGCGTGTCTGTGGCGTCGGTGACAATGTTGTCGACCGATATTTCAATCAGAAGCTGATGTTCCCCGGTGGCAATGCGGTGAATTTCGCCGTTCACGCCCGGCGGAGCGGCGCGCACGCCGCCTATCTCGGCGTCATCGGCACCGATGCCGACGGCGATTTGATTCGCTCGAGCCTGCAGGCGGAGGGCATCGAGCTCGCTCGGCTTCGTGTGGCGGAAGGGCCCAATGCCTTCGCCACCGTTCATATGGACGACAATGGCAGCAACCGCCGGTGGGGCCTTTGCGAGAAGGGCGTGTCGATGTTCCGGCTCGACGGCGCCGATCTCGATTATTTTGCCGGCTTCGACCTGGTTCACACCGGCGAGACAAGCCGATTGGACGACCAGCTTCCAGAGATCCGCGAGCGCGTTGCGATCTCCTTCGATTTCTCCGAGCGGAACTTGGACTATGCCGCGGGCGTGCTGCCCCATCTGAGGGCGGCGGCCTTCTCGCGCGGCAGCGCCGGCGGCGACGAAGTCGCGCGCGTCCTGGATGCCGCTCGATCGGCCGGCGTCGAGCTGGTCACGATTACCCAGGGCGCGCGAGGCGCCACCGTGTGCCACAAGGGCGAGATCCTGTTCGCGCCCGCAGTTCCCGTCGATGCCGTCGATACGCTCGGCGCGGGCGATGCCTTCGTCAGTCGTCTCACCTGCCGCGTGCTGGCCGGCGTATCGCTTGCCGAAGCCGCCGCCGACGCGGCGCAATACTCCGCGCTCATCTGCGGCACGCGCGGCGCCTTCGGCCATGCGCGTCCCATCACCCGCGAAATACCGTCGTGAGAGCACAATGAACGAGAACCCTGCGAATTCCCAGCTCACATTTCCTTCCGAGGCGGATTACGGCAATCGCGTCGCACGCGCCCGAATTGCGATGAAGCAGGACGGGATCGACGTTCTCGCGCTGTCGAGCTTCGACAATCATCGTTTCTTCGCCGGATTGGATGGCATCGCAACGGTCCGGCCGGTCTGGTTCGTGCTGCCGCAGGACGGAGCGGCGGCTTTTGTCTCGCCCCGCATCGAAGCCCCGGAAATACGGGCGCAATGTCGCGTGCCGGTGGCTGTCGAATGGGTCGAATGGGAAGAGCCGGCAAGGCCGCCCATGTCGTTCTCAGCCGCGCTCGCCGACCACATTGGCAAATGTGCACCGCAAGCCCGCACCATCGGGGTCGATTTCGATGCCACCTCGGCACGCAATCTCGACCTGGTCAGGGATGCGCTCGGCACCGAGCGTATCCGGGACGTTACGACCCTGCTTCGTGAGGTGCGTCGCCGCAAGGATGCCGCAACGATCGACGTCGTCCGGCGCTGCGCCGACATCGCTGCCTGTCAGTTCAAGGCAAGCTGCGAAGCCGTGGCCCCCGGCGTTCCCGAATGGGAGGTGGCGCTGGCTTCCCGCACGGCCGCGATGCGGCGAGCCGCAGAATGGTGGAAGGGCGACGAGGACCATTCGCCGCTTCTCCAGGGCATCCATGTCATGGGCGGCGGCAGCATCCGCTCGGCGCGCGCCCATGCCGTCGCCGCTGGTCGGCCGATGCGGGAGGGGGAGATCCTGCAGCTCTGCTATTGCGGTCGGCCGTTCTTCGGGCATGGCATCTGTTTCGATCGGCCGGTCCAGGTGGGGACGACGGGCTTGCCGGCGGAAGTCCGCAAAATCGTGGACGTCGCACGTGAGGCCCAGGAAGCGGCTTTGGCGAAGGTGCGCGCGGGCGTGACGACCGGCGAGGTCCATGCTGCCGCCGTCGCGGTCATCGGACGCCACGGCTGGGACCGGGCGATGCAGCACCGCACCGGTCGCGGGATCGGCCTCTCCGATCCCGAGTGGCCCGAGATCAAGGCCAACGACCCGACCGTGCTCGAAGCGGGCATGCTCCTCGGCATCGAGCCGGGCGTCTATGTCGACGGTGTCGGCGGAGCCCGCTTCGGCGACACGATCCTCGTGACCGACACCGGATACGAGCCGCTCACGCCGCTGGCCCTCGGCAGGGAGGTCGAATGACAGACCAGCCGCTCCCCGCCGTTTCCTTCCAGGGGGTCACCCGGCGCTACGGGAGCGTGTGCGCGGTGAGCGACGTTACCCTCGACATTTCGCCGGGGGAGTTCTTCGCGCTGCTCGGCTCGAGCGGTTCCGGCAAGACGACGCTGCTGATGCTCCTGGCGGGGTTCGACAAGCCGACCGAGGGCCGTGTGCTGATGTCGGGCACGTCTGTCTCGGACATGCCTCCGCATCGGCGGCGGATCGGGGTGGTCTTCCAGAACTACGCGCTTTTCCCGCATATGTCGGCCGCCGACAACGTCGCCTATCCGCTGAAGATGCGCGGCGTCGGGCGGAGCGAGCGCGAGGCGCGCGTGAATGCTGCGCTCGGCCTGGTCAATCTCACCGATCGCGGGTCTTCCTATCCCTCGCAACTGTCCGGCGGGCAGCAGCAACGCGTGGCGCTGGCCCGCGCCCTCGTCTTCGGGCCCGACCTCCTGCTGATGGACGAACCGCTCGGCGCTCTCGATCGAAGGCTGCGCGACCAGATGCAGCAGGAACTGAAGCGCATTCAGGGCGAGCTCGGCATCACCGTCATCTACGTCACGCATGACCAGTCGGAAGCCATGGCCATGGCGAACCGGATCGGGATCATGGCCGGGGGGCGGCTTCTCCAGGTCGCCGATCCGGAAACCATCTATGCGGCGCCGTGCAATCATTTCGTCGCCCGTTTCATCGGCGAGTGCTCGATCCTGCGCGTCACCGCCAGGGATGGCGGCCGTGGATACGAGATCGCCGGCGTGCGCCAGTCCTTGCCGTCTCCCGCAGCGGTGCCTTTCGACATCGTGGTGAGGCCGGAGACCGTCTCCGTCCGCTCCGGACCCGACGTCGTATCGGACGGTGCCTCCGGCATTCCTGCGACGATCCGCGATGTCACCTATCTCGGCGCCGGCTGGCGCGTGGCGCTCGAGCTTTCCGACGGACAGTCCCTGCTCGCCAGCGTCATGCGCGGCGATGATGCGGCCGGACACCTCATCCCCGGCAAACCCGTCGTCGCGCGATGGACGCCGGCATCCGTCGCTGTTCTTCCGGCTGAAGGATCTTCCTGAAGCGGATATTTGAGAGGGGTGAAAACAATGACAAAAAGCAGACTGTGTCTTGGCATCTCGGCCGGCTTGCTCGCTGCGGTCGGCGCTATCGTCCTTATGGGAGCGGCGTCAGCCGCCGATCCGGCGGAGGTCGTGATCGCCTCCTATGGCGGCTCCTTCCAGGACGCCCAGACAAAGGCCTTCTTCGAGCCATACGCCAAAGCCACGGGTGCCAAAGTGACCGGCACCACCGGTTCTGGCTATGCCAAGGTGAAGGCCATGGTCGAGAGCGGCAATGTCACCTGGGACGTCGCCTCCGCCGAGAGTTCGGCCCATGCGAACGAGGTGAAGGATGATCTTCTTCAGCGGCTCGACTATTCGATCATCAAGGCCGACGGCATCCCGGCCGAGTTCCGCACGAAGTACGGTGTCGGCTATATCAAATTCGGCATGAACCTCGCGTGGAACAAGGACAAGTTCCCGAACGGACTGACCCCCGCTCAGTTCTTCGACCCTAAGGTGAAGGGCCGTCGCGCGGTGACGTTGGAACCGGAGTACACGCTCGAATTCGCGTTGCTGGCCGACGGTGTGAAGGCGGCCGATCTCTATCCGCTGGACGTGGACCGCGCCCTCGGCGTTATCGGGCGGGTCAAGGACCAGATCGTCGCCTACAAGGGGGCGGCGGATACCCAGGCGCTCATCCAGCAGGGCGAGGTCGACATGGCCTTCATCCCGAACGGCCGCGTCAACAATGCCATCAAGGCCGGTGCGAACTGGACGTATGGATGGGACGCCTCGGTCTCGGATACCGAGTGGTGGGTGGTGATGAAGGGCGCCCCGCACGTTCAGGAGGCGATGAAATTCATCAATTTTGCCGTTCAGCCCGAGCAGCAGGCCGAACTCACCCGGCAAATTCCCTACGGCCCGACCAATGTCGACGCGCTGAAGCTTCTCGACCCGGCGGTCGCCAAGGATCTGCCGAGCTACCCGGACAACGCGAAGCTCGGCGCAGTGCTCAATTCGCAATGGTGGAACGAGAACCGCGAGTCCGTGAAGACCCGCTGGAACACGTACATCATGCAGTAGCAGACGCTGGACGGGAGAAAACGCAGATGAGGCGGGACGGATTCATCAATTGGGAGCGGTTTTTCCTGCTCTTGCCAGTCTTCATCCTGCTCCTGCTCGCCTTCGCTCTGCCGTTGCTTGCCATCGTGCCGGAGGCGTTCGGCGGTGATGCCGTCGGGCGCTTCCTGCGGATTTTCGGAAGTCCGGTGTACCGGACGGTCATCTGGACGACCGTGCGCATCAGCCTGGAAGCAACCGCGATCACGCTCGTCGTCTCCTTCCCCTTGGCGTGGCTCTTGAGCCGGGCGACCGGGGCGAAAGGCCTGCTTCTCGGGCTGCTGGTGCTGGTCCCCTTCCTGACCAGCGTGCTGGTGCGGACTTTCGCCTGGCTGGCGATCCTCGGACAGCGCGGCCTCGTCAACGCGACGCTTCTCAGCCTCGGGCTGATTTCGGAGCCGCTCCCCCTGCTCTTCAGCGAGCCGGCGGTCGTGCTCGCCCTCGTGCACTCTTCCATCCCGATGATGGTCTTCGCCCTCGTCAGCGTCCTCAGGCGCATCGACGGACGCATTCTCCTGGCCGCTCATACGCTCGGGGCCAGCCCGTTGCGCGCCTGGCTGGGCATACTTGTTCCGCTTGCAATCCGCGGCATCCAATCCGGCGTCACGATCGTCTTCCTGTTCACCATGGCGAGCTTCATCGCGCCTGCCTTCCTCGGCAACCAACGCCAGCAGATGCTCGCGCAAGTGATCCAATCGGAAATCGAGACCGGGGCCGACTGGGCTTTCGCCGCGGCGCTCGGCATCACGCTGGCCCTGACGGCGACGATCCTCGTCGTGGCGCTCTCCTCCGTGGCGAGATACCTCTCGCGTTGGCAGCGTCCGGGCTCGCTGCGACCCGCCTTGCCGCAACAAGGGTCAGAGCGGGTGGACAAGGCGCTTCTCCGCCGGCCGGTGGCCCAGTCCACCCAGCGTCTCCACGTCCCTGCGGTTCTTCGCTTCGGCGCGCGGCTCGTCGAACCGGCCTATCTCGGCGTCATATCCGTCTTCATTCTCCTGCCGCTGGTCGTGCTCATTCCGGTATCGTTCAGTGCGGCGGACGTGCTCATCTTTCCGCCGCCCGGCTACTCCACGCGATGGTTCGAAACGATCCTCGGCAGCCAGGAATGGATTGCGGCAGCCCTGACCAGCCTTCGCATCGGCGCTGCCACCTGCGTCGCGACCCTCGTCATCGCCACTCTGACGGTGCTGGGCTTCGGCCGTCATGTCCGGTTTCAGGGGGCTGCCGAAGCCCTGGTGCTCTCGCCCTTGACCGTGCCGAGCGTCGTCTTCGCGCTGGGGGCCTATCTGACGTTCGCGCGCGTCGGACTGGTCGATACCGAGACGGGTATCATCATAGCCCACACGGTGCTGATCGTCCCCGTAGTCTATCTTGTCGCATCCGCAACATACAGTTCCATCGATCCGTGGCTGTCTCGGGCGGCGGCAAGCCTTGGAGCAAATCCTTGGCGCATCTTTCGGACGGTCACCTTCCCATTGCTGCTTCCGGGCCTGGCCATCGGCGCCCTGCTTGCGATGCTTCTCTCCTTCGATGAATCGGTGGCTTCGATCTTCCTCAGCAACCTGTCGGTGAAGACACTGCCGAGAAAGCTCTGGGAAGGCATTCGCTTCAACACGAGCCCCGAATCCGCGGCCGTCTCCGTCATGCTGCTTGGCGTGACATGCGTCGTGGTCCTCGCCGGCATGGCGTTTGTCCTCGGGCGCCGGAAAACCGCCCGGTTGACGTTGCAGGCGCGTTCCTGACTCGATGGCGGTAAGATCGCCAGCGCGGTCATGAAAACTTAAGGTCCCTGGCGAAGTCCCGCAAATCCTGCGCGAGCAGGGCAGGCTGCTCCAGCGCGCCGAAGTGGCCGCCGCGCGGCATTGCAGTCCATCGGCGAACGTCGCGAAAGACCCGCTCGACCCAGCTCCTGGGCGGCATTGGCAGCTCCCTTGGAAACAACGCCACCGCAAGCGGGGCGTCGATGACCGTGCCCGGCGCAAACGCCAGCGGGCGGGCTCGCGTCTCCCAATAGAGCCGCATCGACGAAGCGACGGTCCGGGTGAGCCAGTAAAGCGAGATATTGGCGAGGATGTCGTCCCGCGAAAAGGTGGCATTCGCGAGATTGCCGTCGCAATCGCTCCAGTCGCGGAACTTCTCGATCATCCACGCCGCGAGCCCGACCGGCGAATCCGTCAACCCATAGGCAAGCGTTTGGGGGCGGGTGCCCTGGATGTGGCCGTATGCGCCCTCGAGGTCCGCCCATCTCGCTTTCCGTTCCAGGAAGGCTCGTTCTTCCGCCGTGAGATCGCCGTCCGGACCGGCGCGGTGCGGGGGCGCGTATGTGCCGGGGATGAAATTCAGATGCATGCCGGCGAGGCGGTCGGGGTGGGACTGCGCCAGGCAGGTCGTCACGCCGGCGCCGAGATCACCGCCCTGGGCTAGATACCGCTCATAGCCCAGCCGCTGCATCAGCTCGGCCCAGATTTCGGCGATGGCGAAGAGATTGAGGCCGCGCCGGCTCGGCCGGCTCGAGAAGCCGTAGCCCGGCATCGACGGGATCACGACGTCGAAGGCATCCTCCTTCGTCCCGCCATGGGCGATCGGATCGGTCAGAAGCGGAAGGAGCCTGGCGAATTCGAAGACGCTGCCGGGCCAGCCATGGGTGAGCATGATCGTCTTGCCGCTTGGAACCGCGGCGCGCGCGTGGATGAAGTGGATGGTCTCGCCGCCGATGTCGGCGTGGTAGTGAGGATAGGCGTTCCACGCGGCTTCCTGCCTGCGCCAGTCGAAGTCGTCGCGCCAATGCCGCATGAGCTGGCGCAGCTCCTCCAGCTCCGTTCCCTGAGCCCAGCCGATATCCGGTACCTGGTCCGGCTCGCGCCATGTCGAGATGCGGGTCTTCAGGTCCTCGACGTCGGCCTCCGGGACATGAATCGTGAACGGGCGGATGGTCTCGGATCCGTTGGCTCGCGCGGGAGCCTTCGACGACGCGAATGGTTCACCTGCTCTTTTGCTGTCGGACATCCGGTGTCTCCTCCGAAGCGCTGCCAACGGTCCGTTCAAGGCGTGGTATGGGCCCGCGCAAGGCGGAGGCGCCACGCCGCGGCGCCTCCGACCGGACCTGCGCGGGAGCGGGCGCGCGCTTCAGACGCTGCCGAGCCCCAGCTCGAGAAAACGGTCGAGCTGCTCCATCTCCATGCGCGAAAGGGGAATGCCCTCGGCCTCCGACCTGGCCCGGGCGAGGAAACGCCGTTGCGAGGGCAGGCGCGCCCCTTGGCCAAGGATGGCTTCGAACAGCACTTCCGCGCGACCGAGCGGATTGCCGGGGCGGCCCCCGGCAAAGGCTTGCGGCGAAAAGGCGATGATCAGCTCGCCGTGGGACGGAAAGAGCGTCGTGGTGCGGAGCAGATCGAGCGCTCCGGCACTCGTGAGGTCGCCGATCATGATTCCGGCCAGCAGCTCGATCATCGTCCCGATGGCGGAGCCCTTGTGGCCGCCGAAGGACAGCATGGCGCCCGCCAGGGCCGCTTCGGGATCCGTCGTCGGCCTGCCGTCGGCATCGATCGCCCAGCCTTCCGGCAGCGGCTTGCCGGCGCGGCGGAGGAGCTCGATCTCGCCGCGCGCGGCAACCGAGGTCGCGAAGTCGAACACGTAAGGCGGCTGCCCCTGGCGCGGCCAGCCGAACGCGAAGGGATTGGTGCCGAGCAGGGGCCGGTTGCCGCCGGTCGGGGCGACCGTCGCATAGCTCGGGCACATGGCAAGGCCGGCGAGGCCTTGCTCCGCCAGGGCCTCGACCTCCGCCCACAGGGCGGAAAAGTGCACGGCATCGTTGATGACGAGCGCGGCAAGGCCGCAGGTGCGGGCCCGCTCGACCAGCGGCGGCAGGCCCAGCTCGAAGGCCGGGTTGGCGAAGCCGCCTTTTGCATCCGCCTTGACGATGGCCGGCGCCTGCTGCGTGAGCAATTCGGGCACCGCGTCCGCCGTCACCTTTCCGGCCTTGATCGTCCGCAGGGCGCCTTCGATCCGGTAGACGCCATGGGACTTGCAGGCATCGCGCTCCGCCGCGACGATGACCCGTGCGATGGCGCCCGCCTGGACGGCGTTCAGTCCGGCCTTGCGGAAGATCGCGTCGACGCGCTCGCGCAGCGCTTCGATGCCAAGGGAGACGGTGTCGCTCATTGTTCACGCTCGGGGCCAGGATTGCTCATGGTCGCTATCTGTAGCCGAGGGCAAGGCTGCGCGCCGTCACGAAAGCCTCCTGCCATCTCGCCTGCGCGCGCAGAGCCTCGGTCGCCGCCGCGGTCGAGGTCGGCGAGAAGCGCAGGCGAGCACCGACCGGCGCCTGCGCCAGGCGCCAGAGATCGGCTTCGATCACCGTGGCGATCTTCGGATAGCCGCCGCAGGTGTTGGCGTCGGCGAGCTGGATGATCGGCTGGCCGGACGGCGGCACCTGCACGGTGCCCGGCACGATGCCGTGCGACAGGAGCTCCAGCGGCGAGACGAGCGCGAGCGTCGCCCCGGACAGGCGATACCCCATGCGGTTGGCATCGTTGGTGACGCTCCAGTCCCCGCCGATGAACGCCGCCCGGGCCTGCGGCGTGAAGGCGTCGAACTCCGCCGCCGGCAGAAACCGCAGCTCGATGGCGGAGGTGAGGCCGTCCGCCGCGCCGCGTCGCTCCTCCAGCGCTGCGCCGAGGCCGCCCGCGGGCAGGGCGCATGCCGCAGGGTTCAGCGCGAGCCGGTCGCCGCGGACGAGGCCGCGCCCGGCAAGGCCGCCGAATCCGCCCTTCACATCCGTCGCACGCGAGCCCATGACGGCCGGCAGATCGAGCCCGCCGGCAAAGGCGATGCAGGACCGCGCGCCCGTCCGCGGCGCTTCGATCGCCAGCATCTCGCCCGCGCGGATCGTCGTGGCCCACCAGGGCGGGCAGGGCCGGTCGCCGATGCTGACGGTGCAATCGGCGCCGGTGACGGCGACCGCGGTGTCGACATGCGCCCGCAGCCGGAACGGATGAAGCGCGACCTCGATCCCGGCGGCGGAAACGTCGTTGCCCAGCAGGAGGTTGGCGATGGCCAGCGCTCGGCCGTCCATGGCGCCGCCATGGCTGACGCCCAGCGCGAGATGACCGGGCCGGCCGAGGTCCTGGACCGTGTTCGGCAGGCCGGTGGTGAGGATCTCGATCATGCCTCGATCCCGGCGACGGCGAATTCGATCGTGTCGCCGGGCCTGAGCAGCACGGGCGAGGCCGCCTGAGGGTCGAAGAGCCTGATGTCGGCATGGCCGATGATGTGCCATCCCGACGGCGCGGTGATCGGCATGATGCCGGCCTGCGCGCCGCCGATGATGACGGCGCCTTCGGCGACCTTCAAACGAGGCACGGCGCGCCGCGCCCAGGCAAGCTGCGGGTCGAGGCCTGAGAGATAGGGAAAGCCCGGCATGGCGCCGATGGCGGCGACAGTGTAGGTGGCCGCGGCATGGCGCCGGGCGGCCTCTTCGGCGGACAACCCGCAATGCGCCGCCCAGCCGGCGAGATCCTCGCCGCGGGCGCCGCCATAATGGACGGGAATCGTCCGGTGCGTGCCGCCGACCGCGCGGGCGTCGGTGCCGGCCCAGAGCGACGTCAGCTGCGCGCCGACGCTGTGCGCGTCCGTGGCGAGGGGATCGAACAGCACGAGCAGGTTGTTCATGCCGGGCACGGCCTCGTGCACCCCCTCCAGGGCCAGCGCGGCGTTGGCGACCGCCCAGACGCGCTCCTGGGTGACATCGTCGAAGGCGCCCTCGGCGCCGTCGAGCAGCAGCGCGCTCGATCCTGCAAGGCTGATGCGGGGCGTGCGGGCGGCCATCGGGCGCTCAGTCCTTGACCGGCACCGTATAGTTCAGGATCAGGCGGCCGCCATCGGGATAGATGGTCTGGCCGACGATGTAGGAGGCATCGTCGCTGGCGAGGAACGACGCGACGCTGGCGATCTCCGCCGGCTCGCCGCATCGGCCGCTCGGCGTGCGCGACAGGATGGTCTGGCGCTGCGCCTCGCTCGCCATGACCGAGCCCCTGACCATGTCGGTCAGGATGGTGCCGGGGCCGATGGCGTTGACGCGGATGTTGTGCGGGATCAGCCCGACCGCCATCACCGCCGTCAACTGCTTGATGCCGCCCTTGGACACGGCATAGGCGACCGAATTGGGAATGGCCAGAATGGCGTTGATAGACGACATGTTGATGATCGAGCCGCCGCGCCCCTGCGCGATCATGGCTCGTGCCGCCGCCTGGCCGAGGAGGAAGGGCGCCTTGAGATTGACGCGCTGGACCCAATCGAAGGCCTCCTCGGGAAAGTCGACGAAATCATCGAGGTGGATGACGCCGGCATTGTTGACGAGGACGTCGACGCTGCCGAACCTCTCCCTGGTCTCGGCAACGATGTCGGTCGCCATGTCCCTGGTGCATTCGGACAGGTCCGCCGAGAGCCAGGCGGCGCGTTCGCCGAGGCGTTCGGCATGCTCGCGTCCGCGGTCGGCCTTGACGTCCACGAGCACGACATGGGCGCCATCGGCGTGAAAGCGCTCGGCGCAGGCAAGGCCCAGGCCCTGCGCCGCCCCGGTGACGATCACGACTTTTCCTGCGTGCTTCACGGCGACACCCTTCCAACGATCACAAGATTTGTGGATATGTTATCCAATCTATCTTGAACGTCCACGCCATGGCAAGCCCGGATGCGGCTGGTCGAGCGACCGGTTCATGTCGGATTGCCAGGATTCTGGCCAGTTCCGTCTTTTTCCGGCGGATCGCCGCAAGCCGGTTGACTTTCGCGAATGGGTCATGATTGGATAATATATTCACAAGAGATGCCGGCAGCGGGAGAACGGGAGATGGCAGGTGGGTCTTGGGAAAGCGAGCTCGTCGAGGCGTTCCGCGCTTTTGCCACGCCGTTGATCAGCGACAACCTCGCCCGTGTCCCGGGGGCTGTCGGGTTGCGGCCCTTCCATCGGGTGAGCGGCGTCATGGCGGGGAGGGCGCTGACGGTCAGGACGCGCCCGGGAGACAACCAGTTCATCCACCGCGCGCTCGACCTGCTGCAGCCGGGGGACGTCGTCGTCGTCGATGGCGGCGGGTATGAGGGGCGGGCGCTGGTCGGCGAGATCATGACGAGCGTCGCGGCCTCGCGCGGCGCTGCCGGCATCGTCATCGACGGCGCCATCCGTGACGCGGGTGCCATCGGCCGCGGCGCGTTTGCGTGCTTCGCGCGGTCGGCCATCCATCTCGGCCCCTACAAGGACGGTCCCGGCGCCATCAATGTCCCGGTCTGCGTCGGCGGCATGGTCGTGGCCCCAGGCGACATCGTCGTCGGCGACGAGGACGGCGTCGTGGCCTTTCCGGTCGACGGCGCCGCGGCCCTGCTGGCCGCCGTCCGGGCGCAGGAAGCGCGCGAGGCCGAGATCATGCAGAGCATCCGGGAGAACCGCTACCAGGGCGCCTATGCCCAGGCCTCCGGCGGCCGGTGATCTGCCGGATCGGGCCCTTGCCGGGGGGGCATCGCATAGCCGGCTCATCGTCATTTGACCACGACGCGTTCCGCACCCGACCGAGGGGCGAAACCATGCCGGACCGCCGAAGGGCGATGCGGCAGGACCACAGAAGACTGCAGTCCGGGCACACCGCCCACAGGGGAACATGGAGAGAATGATGGTTGCTTCCTTCAAGGGGCTTGCCTGCGCCGCCGCCCTTGCCGGGGCGGTCATGACGACGGTGGCCGCGGCTGCCGACATCAAGATCGGCATCGTCGCCCCGATGACCGGCCAATTGGCCAGCGAAGGGCAGGATATGGAGAACGCCGTCAAGATGGCGATCGACGCCGCCAACGCCAGAGGTGGCGCCAACGGCGACAAGATCACCACCACGACCGCCGACGATGCCTGCGATCCGCAGCAGGCGGTGACCGCGGGCAGCAAGCTCGTCTCGGAGGGCGTGACCGCCATCGTCGGCGGCTATTGCTCCGGCGCCGTCCTGCCGACATTGAAGATCTACGGCGATGCCGGCATTCCCTTCGTCATCATCGGCGCGAATTCGACCAAGCTGGTCGCCGCCAACCAGGGCAACGCTTTCCTCGCCAATTCGACCGGCGACATGCAGGCGACGACGGCCGTCGCGCTGTTCAAGAAGAATGGCTATCGGACAATCGCAGTCATCGACGAAGGCGATGCCTATTCGTCCGACCTGGCCCGGCTGACCGCCGAAGCCTTCAAGAATGCCGGCGGCGAGATCGCCGCCAAGGAGACCACCACCGCCGGCGAGCAGGACTATTCGGCGGTCGTCACCAAGGTCCGATCCAGCGGCGCGGACGCCGTGTTCTGGACCGCCTATCATGCCGGTGGCGCCCTGCTCACCAAGCAGCTCCGGCAGGCCGGCTTCCAGGGCGGCATCGTGCTCGGCGACGGCAACAATTCGCCGGAATACCTGGAGATCGCCGGTTCGGCCGGCGAGGGCGTCTACCTCCTGTCTCCGCCGACCGTCGACCTCCTGTCCGGCGCGGGCGACTTCAAGGCGACGTACAAGCAAGCCTATGGCCGCGACGCCGGCGCCTATGCGGCTCTCTCCCATGACGTCGGCGACCTCATCGTCGACGCGATCACGCGGGCCGGGTCGGCGGATCAGAAGGCGATCATCGCCGCGCTGAAGGCGAGCGACTTCAAAGGCCTCGCCGGCGAGATCAAGTTCACCGACAAGAACACGCTCCAGACGTCGAATTTCCGCCCGGTGGTTGCCAAGGGCGGCAAGTGGGTGGCCGTCGAATAAGGCGGAAGCAAGCTGGCGCCGGGGTCGGGCCCTTTGCCCGCCGCGGCGTCCTTGCCGATCGCCTGGCGCGCCGACGCTGCGCCCCGGGCGTGGCCTTCTCAAGTCCCGCACCTGGAGCATCCATGACGCTCGACCTGGTTATTCAGCAACTGGTGAACGGTCTCATCGTCGGCTCGTTCTATGCCCTGATCGCGCTCGGCTACAGCATGGTCTTCGGCGTCATCAAGCTCCTGAACTTTGCCCATGGCGACATCTACATGAGCGGAGCCTTCGTCGGCCTCGTCGTGTTCTCCTTCGTCGGCCTGCGGGTCGGCACCGGCTGGCTGGGCGTGGTCTGCGCCCTCCTGGTGTCGATGCTGGCCGTCGGCCTGCTCGGCGTCGTCATCGAGCGCTTCGCCTATCGGCCGATGCGCAATGCGCCGCGCCTCTCCATCCTGATCACCGCGCTCGGCGCCTCGATGGTGCTGAACGGCACGGCGCTCGCCCTGACGGGCGGGCGGCATTACGCGTTCAGCACCGACCTCGGGTTTGCCGGCGTGGACATTTCGACCGTTCACATCACCTACACGCAGATGGTGCTCGTCGCGGCGTCCATCGGACTGATGGCCGGCATGCAGATGTTCATCGCGCGGACCATGTACGGCAAGGCGATGCGCGCCGTGTCCATCGACATGGGGGCGAGCCGCCTGATGGGCATCGATGTCGACCGGGTGATCGCGCTGACCTTCTTCATGGGCTCGGCGCTCGCAGCCGGCGGCGGGGTGATGGCCGGCGCCTATTATGGCAGCGTGCATTTCTTCATGGGCTTCGTCATGGGGCTGAAAGCCTTCACCGCCGCGGTCATCGGCGGGATCGGCAGCGTGCCGGGGGCCATGCTCGGCGGCCTGCTGCTCGGCCTGCTCGAGGCCTTCGGGTCGTCCTTGCCCCTGGTCGGGTCGGAATGGCGCGACGTCTTCGTGTTCGGCGCGCTGATCCTGTTTCTGGTGTTCAAGCCGACCGGCATTCTCGGGCGCTCGGTCGTGGAGCGGGTGTGATGACCGACGGAGCAAGGATCCTGCCGGCCGCCGCGCAGCCGCGATGGCGGTGCCGGCCGATGGCGCTGCCCGCGTTGGCGGCGCTTGCCTGCGCGGTGATGCTGCCGCACTTCGCCAACGCCTACGTGACCGAGGTGGCGACCACGGCGCTGCTCTATGTCGTCTTATGCCTCGGCCTCAACATCGTCGTCGGCTATGCCGGCCTGCTCGACCTCGGCTACGCCGCCTTCTTCGCGGTCGGCGCCTACACGACGGGGATCCTGACGGCTGAATTCGGGCTCAATTTCTGGCTCACCATCCCCGTCGCCATGGCGGCCGCCTGCGTGGCCGGCATCGTCATCGGCGCCCCGACGCTGCGGCTGCGCAGCGACTATCTGGCGATCGTGACGCTGGGCTTCGGCGAGATCGTACGCATCATCGCCCGCAACCTCGACATCACCGGCGGCGCCAGCGGCCTCGTCGGCATCGAGCGGCCGGAGATCTTCGGCTTCAGGCTGATGCAGGTGCAGCACTTCTACTATGCCTTTCTGGTGCTCGCCCTGCTCACCGTCTTCGTCTGCCTGAGCGTCGAGCGGTCGCGCATGGGGCGAGCCTGGTTCTATGTCCGCTACGACGAGGATGCCGCCGCCGGCATCGGCATCAACCGTGTCTCGGCCAAGCTGCAGGCCTACATGATGGGGGCGGTGATCGCCTCGGTGGCCGGGTGCCTCTACGCCGCCAAGATGACCGCCATCTCGCCGGAGAGCTTCACCTTCAACCAATCGCTGCTCATCCTGCTCGGCGTCGTCCTGGGCGGCATGGGTCGCATTCCCGGCGTCGTGCTGGGCGCCATTCTCGTGGCCCTGCTTCCGGAGGTGCTGCGGGGGGCGGGCACCTATCGTCCCCTGGTGACCGCGGTCGCGCTGCTGGCCATCATGCTCTTCAGGCCGAACGGCCTGTGGCCGGACAAGCGGGGGCGACCATGACCTTGCTGGACGTCCGCGATCTCAGCCTGGCCTTCGGGGGACTGAGGGTCCTGCACGACATTTCGTTCTCGGTGGAGAAGGGCGCGATCAACAGCCTGATCGGGCCGAACGGGGCCGGCAAGACGTCGCTCTTCAACTGCCTGACCGGCTTCTATAAGCCGAGGGGCGGGTCGATCAGGCTGGGCGGCCGGCCGATCACCGGCTTGCCGCCCCACCGCATCACCGCGCTCGGCCTCGCCCGCACCTTCCAGAACATCCGCCTGTTCAAGGAAATGTCCGTCCTGGAAAACGCCATGTCGGGGCAGCATTGCCGCAGCCGCCACGGGCTCGTCTCGGCGATCCTGCACTTGCCGTCGCAGCGGCGCGAAGAGGAGACGATCCGCGCCGTCGGGATGCGCTGGCTCGATTTCGTCGGCATCCGGGAGCATGCGCATCGCCTCGCCGGCGGTCTCTCCTACGGCGATCAGCGGCGCCTCGAACTGGCGCGGGCCCTGGCATCGGCGCCCGAGCTCATCCTGCTGGACGAGCCTGCCGCCGGTCTGAACGAGCGTGAGAAGCTCGATCTGGTGCATCTGATCCGCCGCATCCGCGACGAGACCGGCATCACCGTCCTGCTGATCGAGCACGATATGGGCCTGGTCATGCAGGTGTCGGAAAAGATCGTGGTGTTCGACTACGGCCGGAAGATCGCCGATGGGCCGCCGGAGGCCGTCCGTGCGGACCCCAGGGTCATCGAAGCCTATCTCGGCACGGAGGATTGATGGGCCCGGATATTGTTCTTGGCGCCGACCGGATCGTCACCCGCTACGGGGCCACCCAAGCGCTTCACGGCGTCAGCCTTTCGGTCGAACGCGGACAGATCGTGGCGCTGCTCGGTGCCAATGGCGCGGGCAAGAGCACGACGTTGCGCACGCTGTCCGGCCTCGTCGCAGCGTCCTCCGGAAGCGTCCGCTTCCTGGGCGAGGACATAACCAGGCTGCCCGCCCACCACCTGCCGCATCGCGGCCTCGTGCACGTGCCGGAGGGGAGGCGCATTTTCGGCGACATGACGATCAAGGAGAACCTCGACCTCGGCTCGTTCACGTTGGCCGATGACGTCGAACGGCGCCGGCGGCTGGATCATGTCTTCGAGCTTTTTCCGATCCTGGCGCACAGGCGCAATGGCGACGCCAGGAACCTCTCCGGTGGAGAGCAGCAGATGCTGGCGATCGGCAGGGCCCTCATGGCCGCGCCGAAAGTGCTGCTGCTCGACGAGCCGTCGATGGGGCTGGCGCCGCAATTGATCAAGGACGTCATGACCATCGTGCAGCGCCTCAACCGCGAAGGCGTGACGATCCTGCTGGTGGAGCAGAACAGCAAGGTTGCCTTGAAATTCGCCGACTACGGATATGTCCTGAAGGCGGGCCGCATCGTCCTGGAAGGATCCGGCAGCGATCTCGCCAACAACGAATCCGTCATCAATGCCTATCTGGGGGGCGCGGCGGCCTGAGATCCGCCGGGGGGAATCGTCAGCGCAGGATCTTCGGCAGCCGCCGTTTCCAACGCTGCCCGGGCGGCAGGACATCCTCTCCCTTCGGCACTCGAATGCGCGAAGGACCCGGCGAACGCGAGGCGGCTGGAGGTGCGGTCTGCACCTCCATGTCCGGATCGGCAGCCACCGTCACCGGCGGCGGCGCCGGCAGGATATCCGGGACCTCGTGACGTTCCGGGCGCTCCGCCGCCTTGTTCCGGCGCGCGGGCCGTTCCGCTGGGATCGCCTCCGCAGGTTCGTCGGCTTCTCGCGGTGGCTCCGCGGCTTGCGGGGCTTCGCGCACCGGATCCACGTCCGGGGAGAGCACCGGCAGGATGCGCCGCGACGGCGCGGCCGCAGCGGGAGCCTCGGCGCTGCCCTTCTCGCGGAAGATCGCGGCGGCAGCCTGGGAGGATTGCGAGACCGTCTCGGTGGCTCGCATTCGAGACGCCGCGGCACTGTCCCAGGCGGGCGCCAGCGGCGAGCCGGCGGCTTTCCTGGCACCGCGTTTGATCTCGACAACAAACGGCTTTGTCGGGCGCTTCATCGAATCAGTTCGTAGGATTGAGGCCCTCCTTGTAGCACACCTTTCGTGGGGGCCAATTCGTCAAGGCCTGCCGGCCGGGCCGGATCTGCGAAAAAGCGGGGGTATCGTCCCAGCCCGGGCGGCCCGTCGCCGGATGGCCCGACCAGTCGATGCCAATCTGCGAAAGCACCGGATCGCGGCGCCATGCGCGGCCGCGGCCATTCTCCGTCCTTGCCGGCCGTGAGCCCCACGGAGACCGTGCCCGGCGACAAGCCTCGTCCCAGCGGGCCGGACCTGGGCTTACCGCTCGGACAATGCTGCTGCCTCGGCCGCACAATCCGGCATCGGGGTGGCGGGCTTTGCCTTCGCGGCCTTCACCTCCGCCTCCGCCGCTTTGAGATCGGCAAGGAAGGCCGCGTTGGTCTGCAAGCGCGCAACGGTCGCTGCGCCCATGATGCGGCCCGCATCGACATCGCTCTGCCAATGAGCGTCGCAGATGACCCGGCTCTGGCCGAAGGCGATGCCGCGCTCGAGCAGCTCGTTCGAGCGCTCGGGATTGATCTGCGCGAAGACGAGAGCCCAGCCCCAGCCTGCGGCGGTGTGACCCGACGGATAGGAGCCGTCCCCCCTCAGGATCGCCTCCTGGTCCGCCCTGCATGTCGCTTCGTTGTGGGCGACGAAGGGCCTGGTCCGATTGTACTTGTTCTTCACGCCATAGGTGGAGAGTCCGAAATCGGACAACGTCTTCTGCATCATCGCATAGAGGCGTGGGGTCTGTTCTTCATCGATCTTGAATCCCATCGCGCAGGAAAAATTGTCGGCGGCCTGCGGGAAGGCGAGATCGGCATCGGTGTAGGCGAGCTTCCAGCGATCGGTGTTGCGCAGGGGGATCGTCGCCTTGCGCGCCTCTTCGTCCCTGGCCAGCGCGGCCGAACCCGGCTCAGGGGGCGGGCCGAGCAGGAGCAGGCTGTTCGGCAACTCGGATTGCCTCAGGTAGCCCGGCGCGATCTTGAAATGCGGGTCGGTGACATCGGGCTGCGTCTGTCCCGATTGCGCCAGGGCCTGCCCGCAGAGCGCGAGCAGCGCAAGTGCGGCAATACCGGTTCGAACCGCATTCATGATCGTGAACATTCCCATTCCTCCCGGCGCGGTCAAAATCGGTACGTTGCCGCCACAACGGGACCGTGCTGCGTCGCGTCGTATGAGAACCCGCCATGGCGATAGTCGACCTGAAGCGCCCGGTAGCCAGCCCTCAGGGTCAAGCTCTCGCTCCAGGCGTAGTTGACACTGCCCAATCCCTGCCAGGTCAGGCGCGAACCGGCACCGAAGCCGCCGACGTCGCCTGCCAGCGTCAGGCTCCACGGGCCGCCGAGCTCGACCCCGAGCCGGGTGCCGACGATGGGATCGGCCCACATCTCGGAATCGCTGTGGTCGATGCGGAGATTGGCGAGGCCGGGCAGAATCTCGAGCCTGTTGTTCAGGTTCCAGAACCGGACGCCGCCACCGGCATCCACCGAAACGGCCGCGTCCTCATAGACACGATAGAGGACGGAGCCCTGTATGGTCGTGGTCTGCGAGCGCACCTTGAGAGACGAAAAGAACGGGCCGGGCAGCTTGCCGCCGGACGTCACCTGCGAGAATTGGCCGTCCACCAGAAAGCTCCACCGATCGACGCGCATCTCGGCGGAGGCCATCATCGCGCCGTTCAGATCCTTGAGCACGTCGCGGAAGCGCAAGTCGATGTCGGCAGCGGGCAGCGGCGGGAAAGTGGCGCTCCTTCCATCGATCGCAGTCGCCCAGATATAGCTGGTGATGAAGAAGCTCGGACCGGATGCGAGGATCGGCGGATTCTGCTGGGGAGGCTGCGGGAGATCGGACGCCCACGCCGGCACGCACAACGATGCCGAAACCAATCCGATCGCGAGATATCGCACCGTTTCCCCTTGGATTTTACCCACCGTCGACACCCCCCGAGGGCACGGACCGCTGCACGGGCAAAGAGCGGAATTGCCGACGGTCCTATCGGCAGACGAACCCTGTTGGGGTCATTTCGCGCATAGGCAGATCGCCGGTCTTGTCATTTCGTGCCAATCGCCCTGGGCCGTCCTCTCGCCTCGGTGGTGGCGAATCCTAGGAAATTCGGCCTAAGGAGGAACATGGACCCTGTGACCGCGACGAGGCCCGATGGCTGACATTCCCTTGACGCGCGGCCAGTTTCTGCTCCCCTTCGTCGGCATCCTCGACGACCTCGGCGCTCCGACCGGCACGCTCCTGGAGACGTGCCGGCTGCCATCGGCTCTGGAGGAAAAGAGCGACCTCTACATTCCGCTCCTGCCGGCGCTGCGCTTCGTGGAAACCGCCCAGAGAACCCAGGGCATCGAAGATTTCGGCTTCCTCGCCGCCCAGCGCCTGCATTTCTCCCATATGAGGGAAAAGACACGAGCCCTGATCGCTCATTCCCCGACACTGCTCGTCGCCCTACGGCACGCCTGCCGCTGGGCGTCGCGGGAAGATACAATTCTGAGCATGTGGATCGAGCATGACGTGGCTCATGTGCGGGTTTGCAGCAGGCTCGGCGGGGCAAGGAGGCTTCTGCATCTGAAATACGCGCAGTGGATCCAGAACATTTTCTCGGTGTACATCGTCCGGCAATTCGCCGGACGCGACTGGATGCCGACGGCAATTGCCTTTGAATCATCCTATACGCCAAGCCCGGCGACACGATCCTTCTGGCCGAACGTACGATTTCTGTCGGGCCAGCATGCCGCCTGGATCAGCTTGCCCAATTCGCTCCTCAGTCTCTCCAACCTTTCGACCGTCTTCGTTCCTTCGCCGAATGAGCACGAGGATGGGCCTTCCGGCTACGACATCGTCGAACTGCTCAAGCTGATGCTGCCCTCCTATCTGGACGAGAGACCTCCTGTTCTTGCCGAGGTCGCGGAGATGGCGGGCGTCAGCGCCAGAACCTTTCAACGCAAGCTCTCGCATGTCGGCCTCACATATTCCGACATACTCGACACGGTCAGATATGAGAACGCGAGCAGGCTTTTGCGCGAGACCGATTCCAAGATAATCGAGATTTCATTTGCTTCCGGCTATACGGATCAAGCGAACTTCAGCCGTGCATTCCGCCGGGTTTCCGGCATGACACCACGTCAGTTTCGCGAGCAGTCGCGGCGGCGATAGTCGCGCATGGCGCGCCAGCGTCGATGACATTGAAGACTGCGTGACCGCTGAACGCTATGATTCCGTATCCGGTGGTGGTCCGCATGCTGCCACGGAAGCGCCGATCGGGCTACTCCCGGCAAAGGCGGAGTGAACCGCCTGCGGCCGATCCCGGCCTTGCTCGATCACCCCTGCGCTGAAAATCGCCGAGCCAAGTTCTGTTCCCGGAACGCGGCGGTGACATGGTCGACGAAGGCACGGGTCTTGGCCGGCAGCAATTTCTGGCTGGTGAAGTAAAGCGATATCGCGCCGAGGTCGGCATGCCAATCCGGCAACAGGCGTTGCAGCGCGCCGCTTTCCAGATGCCGCTCCACGTAGGGTACGGCGATCATCGCCACGCCGAGGCCCATCAAGGCCGCACGGCATATCGCCTCGGGATCGTTGGCCACCATGCGCGCTTCGTGCTCCAGCGTCGTTTCGGCGCCTTCACGGTTGCGCATCGTCCAGACGCGCACGCGACCGGTGAGAGCCGAGCGCATGGAGAGCCCATCGAGCATAGCCAGCTCATGAGGTTGCCGCGGCGGTTGGCGGCCTTGCAGGTATTCCGGCGAAGCCACTGCGATGACATGCAGCGGCGCCAATCGCCGGGCGACCACGCCGGACGCCAGTTCCATGCCGCCGCCGATGGCGGCATCGAAGCCCTCGCCGATCAAGTCGACCTGGCGGTTCTCGAAGCTCCAATCCAACTGAACATCCGGATGGCGCTCCATGAAGACCGGCAGCAGCGGCAGCACATGGTCCAGGCCGAAGGTCAAGGCCATGCTCACCTTCAGCACGCCGGCGGGCTTGCCGGAATGCGTCGTCACGTCGGCAATGGCCGATTGGATGGACTCGACGCCGCCAGCGACCGACGCCAGGAAACGCTCGCCATCCTCGGTCAGGGTCAGGCTGCGACTGCTGCGCTGAAACAAGCGGACGCCAAGGTTGCGTTCCAGCATGGCCACGTTGCGGCTGATTGCGGCGGGCGTCACGCCCAGCCGTCTCGCCGCCGCGGAAAAGCTGCCGCACCGGGCGCTACGGATGAAGGATTCGAGATTGGCCAGCGTTTCCACGCTGAGATCTTAAACGAATCGTTGAAGCCGGTTCAAGCTGTCGATGACTAATCTGCATCGATCGGGCGTCCAATATCTCCACCGAAGGCGCCCGACGCCGTGCGAGGCCACTGCGATGTCCAACTCACCGGAAGCTTCCATCGACTACGAGCGCCTGATGCAGGCGAACCTCGCGCGGGTGTTCGGCGAACGCGACCCCGGGCGGCGCATCGCGGCGATCCGCGAGCTCTATGCCGAAGACGCCGTGCTCCATGAACCGGATGCCTCGGCGACGGGCCATGCCGCCATCAATCAGGCGGTGGATGCGCTCTTGTCGAGCCTGCCGTCGGACTTCGTCTTCACGGCGATTGGCCCCGCTGTCGGCCACCACGGCGTCGGACGGCTGCGCTGGCAATCCGGGCCACCGTCCGGTCCCGCAGCCGTGACCGGAACCGACGTCGCCCGGTTCGAGGGCGGCCGCATCCAAACCCTTCACGTCTTTCTCGACCCGGCCGGCGCCTGAGCCGGCGTCTGCGTTTCCCAAGGAGTTGCCATGCCCGCCAAGACCGGTCTCGGCGCCCTGCTTCGCCCCGAAGACAGCATTGTCGTGCTGATCGACCATCAGCCCTACCAGTTCACCAATTTGAACAGCCACGAGCCGGCGATGATCGTCAACAACGTCATCGGCCTCGCAAAGACGGCGAAGGTCTTCGGCGTCCCGACGATCCTGACCACGGTGCTCGAGGAGCGCGGCGGCTCTCTGATCAAGGGTCTTCAGGATGTCTTTCCCGAGCAGAAGCCGATCGACCGCACCTTCATCAACACCTGGGAAGACCCGAAAGTTACCGGCATCGTGAAGACGAGCGGACGCAGGCAGCTCGTGCTGGCCGCCCTCTACACCGAGATCTGCCTCGCCATGCCGGCGATCCAGGCGCTCGGCGAAGGATATGACGTCTTCATCGTCACCGACGCTTCGGGCGGCGTCTCGCCGGAAGCCCATGACATGGCCGTGCGCCGCATGGTCGCCGCCGGCGCCGTGCCGATCACCTGGATGGCCGTGCTCGGCGAATGGCAGCGTGATTGGGCGCGCGAGGAGACGGCCGCCGGTGTCGCCGGCGTCGTCCTCGACCATGGTGGCGCCAGCGGCGTCGCCTTCGCCTGGGAAATGCAGCTCCTGGCCGCGCGCGCCAAGGCCGGCGCCTGAAGAGGCCCGGCATGCCCGCTGCGCCATCGCCAATCCGGATCGGCTATTGCCTGTCGTTGACCGGTCCGCTCGCGAGC
This sequence comes from Labrys wisconsinensis, assembly GCF_030814995.1. Taxonomy (GTDB): domain Bacteria; phylum Pseudomonadota; class Alphaproteobacteria; order Rhizobiales; family Labraceae; genus Labrys; species Labrys wisconsinensis. The sequence continues at coordinate 105,626 of NZ_JAUSVX010000005.1, forward strand.
AACAGCCCGTCGGCGCGGCTCGCCCATGACATCTGGCGAGAAGACGTCGACAGACGGGGCGGCCTGCTCGGCCGTCCCGTCGAGCTCGTCTGCTACGACGACCGTGCCGACGCGTCAGGCGTTCCCGGCCTCTACGGACGGCTGATGGACGAGGACAAGGTCGATCTCGTCATCGGCGGCTACGGCACGTGCGTCAGGGGTGCGCGGCGCCTTCGCGGTGCCTCTCGAGCGCGCCGGTGAAGAAGTCGACGAGGCCGGCGGGGGCGCGGTCGTCGAGGCAGAGCGCCAGGGTCTGGTGCGCGTCGGCGGCGGCCGACCGGCTGCGCGGGACCATCGCCGCTTCATAGGCTGAGAGCGCCGCCTCCATGTCGTCGAGGTGCGCAGCGATCGCCGCGCCGAGCTCGGCGCCGTCGAGCATCGCGAGGTTCGCGCCCTCTCCGGCCGGCGGAGCCAGGTGCGCGGCGTCCCCGATGAGCGTCACCCCCGGCACCCGGTCCCATTGGTGCCCGGTCGGGAGGGCGTGGAGCGGGCGCAGGACGGGCGCGGCCTCGCCGTCGGTGATCAGCGCGATGAGCGCCGGTGCCCATCCCGTGAACTCGGCCGCGACCTTTGCCGTCGTGGCGGCGGCATCGCTGAAATCGAGACCGGCGAACCATGCGGCGGGGCGGTTCAGCGCGACATAGGCATGAAGAACGTTCCCCGCCTCGCGATGGGCGAAAATCCCCTGTCCCGGGGCGAGGGCGAAGAGGGTGCCGGCGCCGACCGCTTCGGCTGCCGCGGCGTGCCGCGCGTCGGCATCGTGCAGGTAGGTCTCGACGAACGACGTGCCGATATAGCGGGGCTCCGCCCTGGAGAGCAGCGGCCTGACCTTCGACCAGGCACCATCGGCGCCGATGAGGAGGCGGCTGACCAGGGTCGACCCGTCGGCGAAGGTCAGCGCGTGGCGGCCGTCGCCGAGCGCGGCGACCTCGCTGAGCTTCTTCCCCCAGCGGATCGTCTCCGGGGGCAGGGATGCCAGAAGAATTCGCCGCAGATCGCCCCGAAGCACTTCGGGCCGCCCGCCCGCGCCGTCGTCGGGCTCCTCGAACACCACCGCGCCGGATCGGTCGAGCACTCGTGTGGCCTCGCCGCCTTGGTGGATGATCGCGCGGAACTGGTCGGTGAGGCCGGCCGCCGCGAGCGCGACCTGCCCGTCATGCTCGTGAATGTCGAGTTGGCCGCCTTGCGTCCGGGCTTGCGCCGAGGGCTCGGCCTCGTAGATCGTCGCTGGGATGCCGTGGACATGCAGGACACGCGCGAGGACGAGGCCGCCGAGGCCTGCGCCCACGATCGTCACGGGGGTCATCATCGGATCCTCCCAGTTCGGCTGGTGCGGCCGGGACGCATCGTGGTCAAAGATCATGCCCGGGCCGCCGGAGTCCATAGGCTCCGCCCGACTTGGCCGGGGACCGCGACGGCGAGGGCGAAGGCTGGAGAAGAGCCCGCTCGATCGTATCGACGAGTGTCCGCTGCGACGGCCGGCCGCGCCGGACCCGGCAGGCGGCGCGCTGGTGCAGGAGGAGGCGCCCGCCTTCGACCTCTCGACGCGGAGCGCCCTGCGCGCCGGGCCCATACGCGATCACATCGCATCGGCCACGACGACATCGTCGCGTCCACGTCGCTGGTCGAGCACGACGATGGCGACACCGCTCGCGACGATCAGCGCGATGCCGCCGAGCGCCAACGGATTGGGCAACTCGTGCCAGACGACGAGCCCCGAGACGACGCCCCACAGGAGGTAGGAGTAGAAGAAGGGAGCGACCGTGGCCGTCCGTCCGATCCGGTAGGCGAGAAACAGGCCGACCTGTCCGAGAACGAGTGTTGCGCCGGAGAGCGCCAGAAAGATGAGATGCCTGCTCGTCGGCGGCACCCAGATTTCGACCGTCACCGACAGAAGGCCCGCAATCAGCGTCACGATCAGCATCGTCGCGAAGACGACGACGGTCGTGGGGATGGCCGTCGGAACCGTTCGCCCGACGAGATCGCGTGTCGCGGCGAAGACGGCGGCGCCGAGAGCGAACAAGGAAGCCGCGTTGAAGCCGCTGGTTCCCGGCTGCGCGACCAGGAGAGCACCGCCGAAGCCGAGACATACGAGAACGAGGTGCAGCGGCCCGATGCGCTCGCGGAAGACGAGGGCGGCGCCAAGGACCATCATCAGCGGCGCCGTGAGGAGAAGAGCGCCCGCATTGGCAATCGGCATGTTCGCAAGGGCGATGATGAAGGTGACCGTGTTTCCGGTTTCCCCGGCGGCCCGGATCAGGGTTCGCCGGTGGATCGATCCCGACATGGCTTTCCAGTCACCGCGGACGACGACGAGCGCGGCGCACCCGATGCTCGCGAAAATCCCGCGCAGGAAGATTGCCGCGAAGGGCGGAAGATCCTGGGCGGCGAGCTTGAGGAAGCTGTCATTGACCATGAAGACAGCCATGGCAGCGAGCATGACGAGGATGCCGCCGATCTCCGACTTGTGCATGTGCGCTGGCTTGCCGTTCGCATGGTTGTCGAGCGGCACCATAGCATGAGCCTAAGAAGGGCGTGCCCGTGCCAGGATGCGAAGCAGGCTTGCCAGCCCGCTTCGCGCCCCCGCCTCCGGCTCACCAGGGAATGCCGGCCGAGAGCGTGATCGCTTCAGGTCGAATCGATCGCGCTCTCCATCTTTTTGTCTTGACGCATTGTCTTGACGCGAACCGGGTGCCGGTTCGCTGGAAAATGCTCCAAGCAGGTTTTCCCGAGCCTGCTCAGGTCCGCGTGATCGACGCGCCGCCATCGACCAGCGAGGCCGTGCCGGTGATGAAGCTCGCCTCATCGGAGGCCAGGAACAGCACCGCGCGTGCCACCTCGTCCGGCGTCGCAACCCGCTTCAGGGCATGCAGGCCGGTGACGAAGGCCTGCTTGTCCGGCGTATCGTTCATGTCGCGATACATGTCGGTATCGACCGCGCCGGGGAGCACCGCATTGACGCGCAGGTTCCTCGGCCCGTACTCGGCGGCGAGCGCCTGGGTGAGACCGATCAGCCCGGCCTTGCTCGCGGCATAGGCGGCAACCCCCGAAAAGGCGAAGCTGTAGCCGACGAAGGTCGAGGTGAAGATGATCGACCCGCCGCCGGCCGCGATGATGGCGGGCGCCTGGTGCTTGGCGCCGAGGAAGGCTGCGGTCAGGTTGACCGCGAGCGCATCGCTGAATCCGGCGGCCGACACGCCGTCGCTCGGGCCGGCCTCGCCCAGGGTGCCGGCATTGTTGAAGGCGATGTCGAGCTTCCCCCAGCGCTCGATGGCCGTCGCGACCAGCGCCTGGTGATAGGCTTCCTCGCGGACATCCCCGGCGACGGCCGCGGCCTTGCCGCCCGCCGCCTCGATCTCGGCGACGAGCGCATCGAGCTCGCCGCGGCGGCGCGCGCCCACCACCACGCCGGCACCCTCGGACGCGAACAGCTTGGCAGTGACGCGGCCGATGCCGGCGCTCGCGCCGGTGACGATGGCCACTTTCCCGGGCAGACGGTCCATCTCTTCTCTCCCATCCTCTGCCGCCGACGCGGCGTGATGCGAGCGAAGATGGCCGCCGGGCTTCGTCCGGCGTAGTCTTCAAATCTCGGAACTGCTTTTCGGCAGGAGCGGACAATGATCCGGACGGACGGCGTCCTCGCCTTCGTGGCCGTGGTGGAGGGCGGCTCGATCAGCGAGGCGGCGCGCCGTCTGCGGCTGGCGAAATCCGTCGTCAGCGAACGCCTGATCGAGCTCGAGCGCACGCTCGGCGGCACGCTGCTGCGCCGCTCGACGCGGCGCCTCAGCCTGACCGAGGACGGCGCGGCCTTCCTCGAGCGGGCTCGCCGCATCCTCGGCGAGATGGAGGGCGCCTCGGCCGACATGGCGGCACGGCGCGGCCTCATCGTCGGGCCGCTGCGGATCAGCGCACCCGTCACCTTCGGCCGCCTCCACCTCGGCCCGGCCCTCTATCCCTTCCTGGCCGAGCATCCCGGCCTCGAGCTGACGCTCGACCTCGACGACCGGCGCGCCGACGTCTCCTCGTCCGGATTCGACGCCGTGATCCGCCACGGCGCGATCGAGGACACGCGCCTGATCGTCTGGAGGCTGGCCCCGAGCCGGCGCCTGCTGGCGGCCGCGCCGGGCTATCTCGACCGGCACGGAACGCCCACGAGCCTCGCGGAGCTCGAGCGCCACCGCGGCATCTTCTACAGCAATCGCGGCGTGGCCGACTGGCGCTTCCGCGGCGAGGTGGGATCGACGATCACGGCGAGCGCCCAGTTCGCGCTCGGCATCAACAACGGCGACATGATGCGCGATGCGGCGATCGCCGGGCTCGGCATCGCCCTTCTTCCGGCCTTCATCGCCGCCCCGGCCCTGCGCGACGGCCTGCTGGTCGAGATCGACGTCGGCTGCAGGCCGGACGCGGAGTTCATCTACATGGCCCATGCCGAAGGCCGCACACCGCCCGCCAAGCTGAGGGCCCTCGCCGAGCATCTGCGCCGCGTGTTCGGACATCCGCCTTATTGGGAGACGGGGCTGGATCACGGGGCTCAGGTGCCTCCGTGACGCGGGGCGGGGGCAGCGGCCCGGGCCTTCAGGAGAAGTCGGTCGCCTTGGCGACCTCCTCCCACGTGTCCATGTCGCGGGAGAAGGCGTCGAGCTTGGCCCTGATGATCGCATAGGCGCGCGTGCCGAGCGGCAGGTGCAGCGGCGGCTTGTCGCTGTCGACCGCCCGGAGGATGACGGCGACGGCCTTTTCCGGGTCTCCGACCTGCTTGCCGTCGTTGCTGTCGCGATAGGCCCTGACCCCGACCGTCTTCTCATAGGCGGGCAGCACCGTCCGGGCAGCGGCGATGGAGCGGCCGAGGAAGTCGGTGCGGAAGGGGCCGGGCTCGACGATGATGACGGCGATCCCGAGCGGCCCGACCTCGTGCGCCAGGGCTTCCGACAGCCCCTCGACGGCGAACTTGGTCGCGTTGTAGATGCCGAAGCCGGCCGCCCCGACCACGCCCGCGCCCGATGAGATATTGACGATGCGGCCGCTGCCGTTCCTGCGGAGCGCCGGCAGGGCGGCGCGCGTCGTTTCGATCAGGCCGAACACATTGGTCTCGAAGACCGGCCGGTACTCCTCCGCCGTCGCCTCCTCCAGGGCACCGATGAAGCCGAAGCCGGCATTGTTGACGAGCACGTCGAGCCTGCCGAAGGCCCGCTCGGCTTCGGCGACGGCCGCGTCGGCAGCGCCCGCTGCCGTCACGTCGAGGGCGACCGCCCGTGCCGTCCGGGGAAAACGCTGCGCAAGATCGGCGAGCGTCGACGGATCGCGCGCCGTCGCGACCACGTGGTCGCCGCGCTCCAGCGCGGCACGCGCCAGGATCCTGCCGAACCCCGTCGAGCAGCCGGTGATGAGCCAGGTCTTGGTCATGCGCTCTTCCCTATGATCAGCCGCCGTCGAGACGGAGGCTCGGGTCAGCGTGGCCGAGTCTCCTTCGGCTGCAAGGCACAACATCGTGACCATCGCAGGAACAGGTTCGACGCCAAAGCATTGCGAAGCGCGCCTGCGACGCCGGCCGGCAGGGGCTCACGCCCCCTTGACGCGCCAGATCACGTCGCCGACGTCGTCGGCAACCAGCAGCGCGCCGTCGCGGGCGATGGCGACGCCGACGGGACGGCCATAGGAATGGCGCTCGTCCGGTGCCAGGAACCCGGTCAGGATGTCGCGCGGCGGGCCGGACGGCCGTCCGTTCTCGAAGGGCACGAAGACGACCTTGTAGCCGCTGAGCTTGCTGCGGTTCCACGAGCCGTGCTGGCCGATCACCATGCCGTCGGGATAGCCCGGCAGGGTCCCGGCCGGGTGCCAGCACAGGCCCAGCGAGGCGGTGTGGCCGCCGAGCGCATAGTCCGGCGTCAGCGCCCTGGCGACGGCGTCCCTGTCCTGCGGCACGCGATCGTCGACCGTCTGTCCCCAGTAGCAATAGGGCCAGCCATAGAAGCCGCCATCGACCACCGAGGTGAGATAGTCCGGCGGCGTCTCGTCGCCGAGGCCGTCGCGCTCGTTCACCACCGTCCAGAGCGCGCCGGTCTGCGGCTCCCAGGCGAGGCCGACCGCATTGCGCAGGCCGGACGCGAAGATCCGGCTGGTGCCGGCGACCGGGTCGACCTCATAGACGGCCGCCCGTCCGACCTCCGCCTCCATGCCGCTCTCGCCGATATTGCTGAGCGAGCCGACGCCGACATAGAGCTTGGAGCCGTCGCGGCTCGGCAGGATGCTGCGCGTCCAGTGTCCGCCCGGCTTGAACGTGGCGAGCTTGCGGCCCGGCCCGGTCACGCGTCCCGTGCCGGCGGAGTAGGGAAAGGCCAGGAGGCCGTCGGTGTTGCCGACATAGAAGGTCTCGCCGACGAGGGCCATGCCGAAGGGCTGGTTGAGCTTTTCCAGGAAGGGCTCGGCGATCTCCGCCGTGCCGTCGCCGTCCTTGTCGCGCAGCAGGGTGATGCGGTTCGGGCTGACGCCGACCGCCGCGGCACGCCGCATCGTCGTCAGCATCGCATAGTCGAAGATCGTCCTGACCGCGCCGGCCTGGCCGAGCGCTTCGGCCACCAGGACGTCGCCGCTCGGCAGGACCTCGATCCAGCGCGGATGCTGAAGGCCCGCGGCGAAGGCATTGACCTTGAGCCCCGGCGCAGCCACCGGCGCTTCGCCCGGCTTCCAGCCCCGCGCCGTCGGCATCTTGAGGGTCGGCACGCTCCCTTGCGGCCGGGCCACGGGGATTTTCGGTGCCTCGCCCCAGGCCGGGGGCAGCGCACCGTCCTTGGCGTGCCGGATGGCGACCATGGTGCCGCCAACCACGGCGACGAAATTTGCGAAGATCCTCGAGATGCTCATCAATGCCGGTTCCTTGTTCTCACGCGCAAGCTAGTCGGTGCGCCTGAATGCTGGAACCTCCGATTCCGAAAGCCTGCGTGCCGAGCACAAAAAAGGGGTGTGGCAGATTGACGTCTTCACTCCCTCCGGTCGGTCGTCGACGAGCGCGATTGCTTTGGCAACCGCCACCTTCGTTGCCGGGTTGTCCGCGCGCGGCATGATCCTCCTCGTGCTCGACGGCCCGATCAATCGGCTCGCCTTCGAGACCCATGTCGAGAAGGTCCTCGTCTCCGAGCCCAGGCGCATCGTCATCACGGACAATCTGTCCAGCCACACGGGGCTGCGAGTGCGCCGGCTCATCCAGGCGGCCGACGCCGTCCTTCGCTTCCTGCGGCCAACGGACTTCGGCCCCATCGAGAGCGCCTTCGCCAAACTCAAGGCGCTCCTGCGAAAGGCCGCCGAGCGCACCGTCGACGGCCTCTGGAGCGTAATCGGCCGCCTCGTCGACCTCATCACCCCGGCCGAGCGCGGGAATTACTCCGCCGCTGCCGGATACGATGCAACCTGAGCGGATTCTACTGCAGGTGTCAGCAGCCTGCCCCTACGCCAATGCTGGCAGAAAAGCTCGGATGGAAACTATCAATAGAGAGTTTATATCGACAAATATTACATCATTTTTCCCGTGTATGGATTTCAAGCTTCGATAATGCGAGCCAGGGTTTGGATGTCTGGAAACACGAAGTCCGGACGTGGGACCGACGGGTCGAGCGCGATCTGACGACGGTTGATCCAGGCAATCGTCAATCCAAGGGGCTTGCCACCAACCAGATCGGTGAATTGCGATTGTCCAGCGTGAAGAATCTCGCTCTTGCTACACCCGGCACGTTCGATCAGATAACGAAACAGAGTTCCATCGGGCTTGTAGCCTCCGGCTCGCTGTGCCGTGCATACCAGATCAAAGGTCCGCCGCAGCGGCGTCAGCGCCAGCAGATCGTCATCGATGTTGGATACCACCGCCAGCCTGTGGCGGCGAGACAGTCGGTCGAGCGTACGGACGACATCGTCGTAGAGAAAGAAACGAGGAAACGCATCGAAATAGTGGTTGATCAAGCGCCCCTCGCCGGTGAGACCGAAATGTATGAACGTTTCCTTGAGCGAAAGCTCGCAAATCTCGCGATACGTTCGATACGGCTCCCAATAATGGATGATATTTCGGTGTTCCCAGTGTTCCCAGAATGCTTTCACGTCGACGCGATGCGCGCCGATATCGGCAAGAATGTGCTCGAATGCGCTGTAGGAGCTTTCCCGAACGCTGATCAACGTGCCGAACACATCTAAGGATATGAGCGTCGGTCGTAACCGTGTTTGGCGCGCTTCATGACTCATCGATTGAAAACCTGTTTGCTGTTCACTGACAACGAGATGGCTGGCGTAACCTTCAGCTCACAGCGATGGCCTCGAGCTCGATCAGGTAGCCGTGGTGCAGTGCAGGCACCGGCACGACGGACCGTGCCGGGCGATGTTCGCCAAAAGCTTCGGCGTAGATCGCGTTGAAGGCGGTCCAATGCTCGACGCCGACCAGGTAAGCCGTCACCTTCGCGATACGATCGTGGCGGAGTCCTGCTCCTTCGACGATCGCCAGGAGGTTGGCGAGTGACTGGCGGGCCTGAGCCTCGAACGGCATGTCGGCCAGGGATGTCCCGTCCAGACGCGCGGGAAGCTGACCCGAAACAAAGACGAGCCCGCCGGCATTCATGGCCTGCACGTAGTGACCGAAGGGCTTCGGGGCAGAAGCGGTGTTGATAGCGGCCAGTAGGGTGGACATTGATTCACCATCCGTAGATGCGAGGCCAGATCGCGGACACGATCGAACCATCGTTCATGACTTGGTACCGGTCATGCTGCGCGGCCGTGGCGCAGGCATGATTGGGAAGGATGCGGACCATCGTGCCGATCGGAAGGTCCGGTAGAGGGCCGGTGCCGGAACGGTGGGCGATAATGCCGTGCTCCTGATTGGCATCGATCACGATCAAGTCGGGGATTGGATTGCACCCGAGATCGCAGACGACGCCATATCCCTGATCGACGGAAAGCCGTGCCGTGCCGCGGTCGCGCGACATGGCCATCCAGCCTGCGTCAATCAAAATCCAGCCCTTGTCGGGCTGGTGGCCGACGACGCTCGCAAGAACGGAAATCGCGATATCGTCGAGTGAGCAGGCGCCGATGCCCACCATGACGAGATCGAAGAACATGAAGACCCCGGCACGTACTTCTGTAACGCCGGCAAGATCACGGGAAAAAAGCGCCGTCGGCGTGGATCCCACGCTGACTTCAGGACAAGGCAGGCCGGCACCCCGCAGCGCCTCCGCTGCTGCGACGGCGCCCGATCGCTCCTGCTCGGCCATGTCCTCGAAGGCCACTGCTCCCTTCGAGAAATAGGAGCTGCCGGCATGTGCCATGACGCCGGCAAGCATCGCGCCTCCTTCGTGAAGCGTGCGCCCGACTTGCGCAAGGATAGGGTCCTGGGGCTTGATGCCGGATCGATGATCGTCGACGTCGATTTCGATCAGGACCGGCAGCCGGTCGCGCCTTTCGGCACACTGCGCTGCGACCAGACCGGCCATGTCGATGTTGTCGAGCACGATCGACAACTCGGCTCCACGTCGCCGCAAGTCGAATACGTGCTCCAACTTGTTCGGTGCGATCCCAACGGCATAAAGCAGATCGGAGAAGCCATGCTCGAGAAAATACTCGGCCTCTCTAAGCGTTGAGACCGTCAGTGGCCCGGCCTGGCCATCCGTGACAAGGCGCGCAACCTCGGCGCTCTTCGCGGTCTTGAGGTGCGGCCGAAGCCTGACAGCAAACGGTTCGAGATGGGTCTTCAGCCGCGACACGTTGCGAGCGAGGCGTCGAGTCTCCAGGACGAGACATGGCGTCTCGATGTCTGCGAGGCTCCGACCGATGGAAGCTTGCGACAAGGTCGATGAAAGCATCACCGGCAGACCAGCAGTGCACGTGTCGAGGTGTTTTGCATATTATATATAATCATTGAAGATAGCCCTTGCCTCTTGATGCCGAACGTTCTCTAGATGCCGCAGACCCCTTGGGCGGCCATCCACATCAGCGCAATGGCGCATTCGGCTGCCGCCGTGTCGCCTTGGCCCCTCGGTGTGGACCGTGACTCCATGTTTCGCCAGCGCATCGACATCCATGCCGCTTTGGGGTCCAGCACCAAGGAAAACGACACCGGCCAGCGCCCTGCGGGAGAGTGCGATTTCAAGTGGCGGAAGGTGCGGTCACTGACGATCACCTTGGCGTCTCCGATGATTGCGGGCGGCTCAGCCGGCATGATTGCAGGCTCGCGCTTGATTGCAGCGCGAGGATGGGTTCCTCTCAGCAGACGCTGCGTTACAGCAGCCAGCGTATCGTTGGCATCGACGAAAACGGCCCTCGCAGCATCCCCTCCGGCTCCCAGAACTATGCTTGGAGCTGATCTCGACCGTGTCTCAATTGAGCCGGAGCCAGACGCAGCCCTGAAATCGAGATCAGCTCCTTAACCTCAGCATCGCTTCCGCTCTGTCCGAAATCTTGGTGATGATGTAGGCAATAATCATATAGGTTACCGTCGCGGCCAGGAACGCTTCCAGGTAATAATAGTTCAATGCAGCGTCGAGTTGCGCCTGCGCAAATATTTCAACAACCTCGATCGCAAATCCAAGAGACAATCCTTTCATAATCACCAATGTCGATGTCGTAAGGTCTGGTATCGCCGTCACGACAACCTGGGGGAACATGATGCGCCGAAACATTTGGCGATCGGTATATCCCAGCGAGAATGCAGCATCGGCCTGCCCCTTATCGAAGGAATTCAAGGCGCCCTTGATGATTTCTGCCTCAAACGCGGAGTAGTAAAGAGTCAAGGCGACAACGAGCGTCACCCAATTCGGTGTCCAGTAGGCATCGAACTGAACGCCAACAAGGGAAGTTGCGAACTGAAGCACTGGCGGAAAGGCGAAGTATGCCAGGAAGACGATTATGATCAGTGGCGGCCCTTTGAAAACCACTCGGTATGCCGCTATGATCTCATGCAACACAAGAACCTTCTTGTGCTCGATTATCGCGAATACGCCACCAATTAGAACGGCGAGAACAAAAATCAGCAGCATCATCGCGAGGGTCTTTGGCACGATGCCAAGGATGGACCACAGATCCTGAATCATCACGTCGACATTGACCACTTAAGTCCCTCCGACTTTATGATGCGCCTGCAAAGCGCGCGTGTTTAATCCTGCGTTCGCCGGGTACATACATCGGCGATCGCACTTCGAACGCATGCACGATCAGCCAGACCACAAGGCACATCAATGAGTAGATGACGGCCAGGACCATATAGGTCTCAATTTGATACTCGTTGTGGACTCGCTCCATCACGAGATGGGCGGTCGCCATTATGTCCGCAGCGCCTATGTACATGACCAGAGCCACGTTATGGGTCAGATATGTCAGGGCGTTCCCATATCCCGGCAGGGCAATATGAGTCGCTTGAGGAGCAATTACCCGTTTAAGCTTCTGTGAGAAGGTGTATCCGAAGCTGTCCGCTGCCTCGTGTTGCCCACGGTCTACAGCGAGATAGGCTGGACGCAGCACTTCTGACAGATACGCTCCATGATAAAGACTGAGTGCCACCATAGAGGCGATCGTTGCATCTACGAAGTCTTGGAAGCCGAGCGGAACGAACACTAGGGGAAGACCGTAGAATGCAACGAACAACTGCAGCACGACAGGAACGCTACGGCCGTAGGATACGAAGAGATCGGCGAGCTGGCTAACCAGCGGCACTCGCCAGATCCGAAGTGTCGTTGCCAGAAGAGCTACACAAAAGCCGATGATCATGGCCACAAACATGATCGCAAGGGTCAACGGGAAGGCTGTTGCAAGCTCTCTAAGCGTTCCAAAAAGATCCACTTCGGAAACTCCCTCTTCGATGGCCGGCGCTCAAGCGGGCTGCACAAACGGACACGGTCACGAGCGACTGTTATTGAATATACTTTGTTATATCTTCACTGAACCATTTCATCGAGAGTTTGGCCATGGTTCCGTCGTCTCTAAGTTCCTTGAGGGCTTTGTCCACGTCCTTGGCTAATACATCATTTCCCAATCTGTGACTGATGAGAACGTAAGTATTCGCCACAAGGACAGGTTCGGATCCCACGACATCCAGCTTCTGATCGTCGATAATGGTCTGCTGACCTACGTACGATGGATAGACCCAGGCATCGTACTTGCCCTTGGCGATTGCCTCCAGACGATATGGGACGGGAATGCCCGCATTCGTTGCGGAGACGTCCAGTTTGTATTGGGAGTGGGCCGCTTGCCAATCCATGAGAAACCTGTAAGTTCCGCCACCGGCATCGTTCGGTGAAAGCCGTTTACCGACAAGATCTTTAATCTCACTAATATTGTCTTCTTTGCGATGCCAAATTTTCATCAGAGAGGCGCCAATAACACTATCGGGAATCATAAACTGCGCTGCTCTCTCGGGCGTCTTCAAATAACCGCCCACCGACATGTCATATTTTCCGGTGCTGAGACCAGTCTGCTGTGCTTCGTCTGGAAGTCCTGTCATCTCGAATTTGTATTGTGGAAGTTTTGCATTGACGGCCCTGAGCATATCGGGCTCGTATCCTTGTGGATCGTCGCCAAGCGCGCCCCACGCCAGCGGCTTGCACTCCCCACAGGTCGCAATCTTTATGACACGAACCTCTGTCTGGGCATGACATGACGCCACGGCGGCAACGCTGGCGATAACGCCGCCAAAGACGGCGACGCCGATGCGGCGAACTGCATTTGCCAAGTTTGACATGCGTTTAGCTCCTCTCGCTACTGGAATGAACGTTCGTTCTTCAGGAACTGCGTGAGGCGCGGGTTGGAGGGCGCCTCGAAGATTTCGGCGGGGCTTCCCTCGGCCGCGACGATGCCCCGGTCCATGAAGACGATGCGGTTCGAGACGCTCTTCGCGAACTGCATTTCATGGGTGACCAGGAGCGACGTAATGCCCGAGGAAGTGACGTCCTTGATCACGCCGAGCACCTCACGGACCAGCTCCGGGTCCAGCGAGGATGTCGGTTCGTCAAAGAGCATCAGGTCCGGTCGGACGGCCAGCGCCCTGGCTATTCCAGTGCGCTGCAGCTGTCCCCCGGAGAGTTGGGAAGGGTAGTGGTCCTTCTTGTCCGACAGGCCGACCCGCTCGATCTCGCGCGCTGCAATCTCGCGCGCCTCCGAGATGGATTTCTGTTGTACGACGATCAGTGGATCCATCACATTCTGAATGACAGTCATATTTTTGAATACGTTGAATTGCTGAAATACCATTGCTGTTCGGAGCCGAATCGCTTGGATGTTGGTCGTGTCTGCTCTCCGATAATCCATCTGGATCTGATCAAACTGGATCGTTCCCGAAGTCGGCTTTGCGAGATAGTTGATGCACTTCAGAAGCGTGGTCTTGCCGGTGCCGCTGGGACCTATGATCGACACGACATCACCGCGCGCCACGGAGAGGCTGACGCCGCATAGAATCCGGGAACTCCCGTACGAGAGCTCGATATTTTTCAGTTGAAGCATTCTCGTGCCCTTGTTCCCATGAGCCTACAAAGAGCCCCGCGCGGCGCGGTGCGTGCTGCGTCAAGTTCTGCAGACGGCCGATATTTCGGGCCATGCGACTCGCTTCGAGGAGAAGGCGCTGCGTCTCCTGGGAGCGCAGCGCATAGCCTGTCGCGTGGGGTACCCGAGCGGTCGCAGGCGACGTCCTCATCGCCACGTCAATTCGATGGCGTCGAGAGGCGCGTGGATGTCACCGCCAACCACATCTGCATATTATATGCAATCTTTGAGGAGTTTTCTCTCCGCTCACCCTTGCGCGGCACATAATCAGATTGCATATAATATGTCAAATAGGATTCGATGGAATGCCAATGGCCCCTGCAGCGAAACCCCAACCAGTCGGCAGCACCAAGATGATCGCCGACGCCCTACGCAACTCCATTTGTCGCGGCGAGATCTCGCCGGGCGCGCCCCTGAAGCAGGACGAGATAGCGGCGGATTTTGGTGTCAGTCACACGCCAGTACGCGAGGCTCTCAAACTGCTGGTCGCGGAGGGGCTGGCGGTCCTGCACCATAACCGGGGCTGTTGTGTCTCGAACCTGTCGAGCGTGGTCGCGCGTGAATTGACGGAATTTCGAGCGGTGATCGAGCCTCGATTGGCGGCCTGGGCGGTTGATCACCTCACCACGTCTGACATTCAGCGTGCTCGACTTATTGTAGAGACGTTAGACAAGACGGATGATCCGGCTCAGCGTCTACAACTCGCAACTGATTTTCATAGCGCGATTTACGTTCGCGCCAATCGACCCTTCTTTCTCGATCAAGTCAACAGAGCCCGCAATAATTTAAGCAGATATTGGATACTTGCATGGGGCGACAGGGTGTTTCCAGCGGTGACGCAAGAGGAGCATAAGGAGATACTCGCGCTATGTGAGTCGAAGAATCGGGAGGGTTTGATGAGAGCAATAGAGCAGCATATTCTCAGTTCTGGAGAGATAGTTCTTCGATATATAGAAGGAATAGAATCAAATTAGAATAAATATGGAATCCTATATTCTTACGGTAATACAATTTCAATGAAGGCGAGTGGCATTCCGGCATTCAAACGTCGATCCTTGATGCGATGCCGGGAGGTGCTCGATCGACGCTTCCCTGGTCGTTCTTGGAAATTCCGTCGTTTCGCTCACGAGCGTGACGATGATCTGTCGAACAATGCCATTGCGCTCGGATTTGGTATGCGCCGACCACATCCAGGACGGCGCCGTCTCCACGCGTCCTACCCCCGGTAGCGCAATGCGTCGACAAGCAGGGCGAACGCCGGCGAGAACTGGCTGCGGCTCGTATAGTAGAGGTGGTGTCCCGACCAGAGCGGGCACCAGTCGTCGAGCACGCGTTGAAGGCGGCCTTCGGCGAGATGGGGCTGAGCCAGGTCCTCCGGCAGATGGGCGAGGCCGAAGCCGGCGATCGCCGCATCGAGGACTTGGAAGATGCTGTTGAAGACGAGCTGGCCTTCCACACGCGCCTTCAGTTCCTGGCCGTCCTTTTCGAGTTCCCAGACGTAGAGCCCACCATGGGTGGGCAGGCGCAGATTGATGCAGGCATGGCCGGTGAGATCTTGCGGATTTCCCGGTGGTGCGTGCCGGGCGAAATAGGAGGGCGCGCCGACGACCACGAAACGAATGTCGGGCCCGATCCGTACCGAGATCATATCCTTCGCGACCTGTTCGCCGAGACGCACGCCGGCGTCGTAGCGCTCAGCGACAATATCGGACAGGCCGTAGTCGATGATGAGCTCGAGCTTGATATCGGGATAGTGCGGCAGGAGCTTTTCGAGCCTGGGCCAGAGGATGCTGTTGATCGCATAGTCGGTTGCCGTGATGCGGATGGTGCCGGCAGGCTTCTCCCGAAGCTCGCTGAGGGCGGCGAGCTCCGCCTCGATCTCCTCGAACCGCGGACCCACATTTTGCAGGAGGCGCTGGCCCGCCTCCGTCGGGGAGACGCTCCGCGTCGTGCGGGTCAGCAGCCGAAGACCGAGCCTTGTCTCGAGCTGGCGAATGGTGTGGCTCAGTGCCGACTGGGAGACCCCGAGCTTCGCTGCCGCCCTGGTGAAGCTCTGCTCTTTGGCGACGACGAGGAAGGCGGCGAGGTCATTGGTGTTCACGCGCGGCATTCATGAATCTCGTTCATATGATCGCACATATTCCAACGGTGGATCGCAAACTGCAAGATTTGCCACGGGTGCAACGCCCTCCTGCGGTCGTCGACCGTCGCGGGCCATCTGCAAAAAATGGGTCAACGGCGTCGCTCCGCTGACCCAGCCTTCGGCAACTCATGAGCCTCATTCATAACTCCTTGCGCATTCTGCCGCCTAATGCGGAGCGCCCGCGTGCGCTACATAGGAGCGGTCAAGACGGGGAAAGCGGTTGCGACACGTCGGCGCCGCTCCAAGCGAGGCGAGCTCCATGGACATCAAGAGAAACGGCTCGCAGCCGTCCGGCCAAGGGCCGGCCGGCTGGTTTACCGGCACCGTCCGGATCGATCCGCTGTTCCAGGCGGACGATCCGGCGCGCGTCTCCGGCGCGAGCGTCACGTTCGAGCCCGGTGCCCGTACCGCCTGGCATGCCCATCCGCTGGGACAGACCCTGATCGTCACGGCCGGCTGCGGCCGGGTGCAGCGCGAGGGCGGCCCGATCGAGCCGATCAGGCCGGGCGACGTGGTCTGGTTCCCGCCGGGCGAGAAGCACTGGCACGGTGCCTCGCCGACCACGGCCATGACCCATATCGCCATCCAGGAAAGGCTCGACGGCAAGGTCGTCGATTGGATGGAGATGGTGACGGACGAGCAGTATGGCGGGTGAAACGACGATGACGTGGTCGAAGGAAGACTTGGGCAGGATCGCTGGGGCCGATGATCTGCACATCTCGCCATTTCGCGAGGATGGGTTCACCTATGGCACCCCGACCTGGATCTGGTCCGTCGCGGTCGACGGCTCCCTCTATGTGCGGGGCTATAACGGGCAGGCCTCTCGCTGGTACCAGGCCGCGGTGCGGCAGAAGGCGGGGCGGATCACCGCCGCCGGCATGACCAGGGAGGTCGCCTTCGAGCCGGTCGACGGGCCGATCAACGACCGCGTCGACGATGCCTATCGGGCCAAGTACGCCCGCAGCCCCTATCTCGGCCCGATGATCGGCGCCCGCGCCCGTGCCGCGACGATCAGGATCACGCCGCGCGGCGCCGCCGCCTGATCGGCGGGCCCGCGGACCGGGCCGCACACCGGAGGAGAACGAGCATGCTGACGCGGAAACTCGGACAAGGCGGCCTCGAGGTCTCGGCGCTCTCGCTGGGCTGCATGGGCTATGGCAAGTCGCGCGAGATCGAGGACCGGGACGAGATGATCGCGCTCATCCGCCAGGCGGTCGAGCGCGGCATCGACTTCTTCGATACGGCCGAAGTCTATGGTCCGTTCAGCAACGAGGAGATGGTGGGCGAGGCCCTGGCGACGCTGCGTGATCAGGTGACGATCGCGACCAAGTTCGGCTGGGACATCGATCTCGTCACGGGAGTGCCCAAGGGCGGGCTCAACAGCAAGCCGGATCATGTCCGTGCCGCCGTCGAGGGCAGCCTGAAGCGTCTGAGGACCGACCATATCGATCTGCTCTATCAGCATCGCGTCGATCCGGACGTGCCGATGGAGGATGTCGCGGGCGCCGTGCAGGACCTGATCCGGCAGGGCAAGGTCCGGTATTTCGGCCTGTCGGAGGCCGGCGCCCAGTCGATCCGCCGCGCCCACGCGGTCCAGCCTGTCGCCGCGCTGCAAAGCGAGTACTCGCTGTGGACCCGCGAGCCGGAGACGGAGATCATCCCGGTCCTTGAGGAACTCGGCATCGGCTTCGTTCCCTTCAGTCCGTTGGGCAAGGGGTTCCTGACCGGCACGATCGACGAGGCCACCACATTCGCCAGCAACGATTTTCGCAGCAGGATTCCACGCTTCGAGCCCGAAGCCCGCGAGGCCAACCGGAGGCTGGTCACTCTCATCCGCACTGTCGGCGAGCGGCATGGCGCCACCCCGGCGCAGGTCGCGCTGGCCTGGCTGATGGCGCAGAAGCCCTGGATCGTGCCGCTCTTCGGCACGCGCAGGCTCGAACGCCTGGATGAGAACCTCGGGTCTCTGTCCCTCGTGCTGACGAGCGACGATCTGAACGAGATCGAGGCAGAAGCGACGGGCATCGAGATCCAAGGTGCCCGCTATCCCGACGATCTCATGAAACTGTCCGGCCGCTGAGCCGGCCAGAGGGGTGTTCCCGCCGTGACCAATGCCAGAGCCACCCCTGCCATCGGGCCGTCCTTGCAAGCGGGCGCGCCGGCCGGCGAGGCCGTCGCATCGAGCGGCGCGAGGCCGGAGCCGCGGCCGCTGCGGCATGGCCTCAGGCTCCTTGCGGTTCTCGGCACGCTGCTCGCGTTCGCGTCGATTTCGACCGACCTCTATCTGCCCGCGCTGCCGGGCATGGGCATCGCCCTCGGCGCGGGCCAGAGCCTGCTGGAGCTGACCATCTCGAGCTATCTCATCGGCTTCGGCGCCGGCCAGCTGTTCTGGGGGCCGATCGGCGACCGCTACGGCCGGCGCGGACCGGTTGCCGTCGGCCTGCTGGTGTTCGTCGTCGGCGCGGCGGGCTGCGCCCTTGCGACGAGCGCCCCGCAATTGATCGGATGGCGCGTGGTCCAGGCGCTGGGCGCCAGCGCCGGGGTCGTGCTCGCCCGCGCGATGGTGCGCGACCTCTATGACCGGGATCGTGCGGCCAGGATGCTCTCCATCCTCATGACGGTCATGGCGATCGCTCCGCTGCTGGGGCCGAGCCTGGGCGGGCAGATCCTCAGGGTCGCGCCGTGGCAGGCCATCTTCTGGACGCTGGTCGCCATCGGTCTCACGACGTTCGCGAGCCTGTTCACCCTCCCGGAAACGCTGCCGCCCGAGCGCCGCGACACCACGCCGCTGAGGCGCGCGGTCGCCGGATATGGGCCCTTGCTCGGCGACCGGCGTCTGCTGGGATATGCCGGCGCCTGCGGCTTCTACTATGCCGGCATCTTCGCCTCCGTGGCCGGCACGCCCTTCGCCTATATCGGCTACTACAAGCTCTCGCCGCAGCTCTACGGCGCCCTGTTCGCGGCCGGCACGATCGGCCTCATGATTGCGAATGTCGTGAACTCGCGGCTGGTGACGAGGTTCGGCAGCGATCGGCTGCTGCGGCTCGGCACCATCGGCGCGGCGCTGACCGGGGGTGTCGTCGCGCTGGTTAGCACCACCGATTGGGGTGGGCTTTTCGGCCTCGCGGCGTCGCTGATCGTGTTCGGCGCCATGAACGGCTTCATCGTCGCCAACGCGATCGCCGGCGCGCTGTCCAGCTTCCCGACCCGCGCCGGTGCCGTCTCGGCGCTCGTCGGAGCGATCCAATATGGCAGCGGGATGATCGGCTCGGCCGTGGCCGGCGCCTTCGCGGACGGAACGCCCGGTCCCATGGGCTGGGTCATCGCCCTGTCCGGCATCGGCAGCCTGCTCAGCCTGACGCTGGCCGGCCGTCGGCGCGGAGCGCCGCTGTGAAAGACCGGCCGGCGCCGGCGATATCGTCGTCTGCAGCCGGCGGGGCGTGGTGCCGGGCCGCTCGCGTGGCCTTCTGAGAGACAAGGGAGACCACGATGCCTCATGTGATCGTCAAGCTCGCCTCAGGTCGTTCGGAAGGCGAAAAGGTCAAGCTTGCCGAAGACCTGACACAGGCCGTCATCGCTGCCTTGGGTTGCAGCGAAGAGCAGGTTTCGGTCGGGATCGATGATGTCGACCCTCGGGACTGGGTTGAAAAGATCTACAAGCCTCACATCCTGGGAAAGGCCGCGACGATCTACAAGAAGCCCGGCTATGATCCTCATTGACGGCGCGCGATGTGTCCGCCGGCAGCGGCATGATCCTCCCGGCGCGATCGCCGACAGCGACGTCATCCTTCTCCTTGCGGCGGGACGGATCCTGATCGTCGGGCGGTGACGCGACCCGTGAACCGATCCGTCGACGGACGTGCCATCGACAGCGATGGCCGAGGGATATGCGCGAGCTGGATTTATGAGGAGCACTCATAAGCCTTTGCGGGTATTTCCCTCTAATCGAAGAGATCACCGCAGTGTTATCTCCTGATGGCCGGGTGGCTCATCGAAGAGATGCGAGGTAAAGGTCGTAGAACTCCACGGAAGATGATCCGGATCACGGAATGGCACGCGACCATTTCTGACGAAGCTCGAAGAACCGTCGTGCCGCATCACGGCAGGCTCGACAGAGACCTCATTGCGTCTCGGAGTCGCGTGCGGCGTTGCGAAATTGGCATCGAAAGGAACGTCTCCCATGTGTGAGAAATGCAATAGCCCCGCTGTTCACGACGCTCCTGCGGTGCCGGAGCGCCGCAAGCTTCTGCTGGCGGGCGCGGGCTTGGCCGCCGCGCCGTTGCTGGCCGGCATGGCCACGGGCGTGCGGGCCCAGCAGGCCGCCGCTCCGGTAGAGACCGGTCCGTTCTCCGTCCGCGCTTATGGCGCGAGCAGCGCCGCCTCCGCGCTGGAGGCGCGGCAGATCCAGCGCCGCGCCGTCGGGCCCAAGGACGTGCTGATCGACGTGCTGTACAGCGGCATCTGCCATTCCGACATTCATACGGTGCGCGACGAATGGCGGCAGACCTTGCCGACCCGGTTTCCCAGCGTCCCGGGCCACGAGATCGTCGGCCGTGTGACGGCGGTCGGAAGCGCCGTGACCAAGTTCAAGGTCGGCGATATCGGCGGCGTGGGCTGCATGGTCGATTCCTGCGGAACTTGCGAGAATTGCCTGGCCGATCGCGAGCAGAATTGCCTGAAAGGCGCCACCTTCACGTACGGCTCGCCCGATCCTGCGCTGGGCGGGTTCACCTTCGGCGGCTATTCGGAGAGGATGGTCGTGGCGGAGCATTTCGTCATCCGCATCCCGCCGGGCGCCGATCTCGCGGCGACGGCACCTTTGTTGTGCGCCGGCGTCACGACGTTTTCCCCGATGCAGCACTGGCGGCTGGAGCCCGGCCAGCGTGTCGGCGTCATCGGGCTCGGCGGTCTGGGGCACATGGCGGTCAAGCTCGCCGTGGCGCGCCGGGCTGAGGTCACCGTGTTCACGACGTCACCCGGCAAGATCGCCGATGCGCAGCGGCTGGGCGCGCGCGAAGCCGTTCTGTCGAGCGACGCCGAGGCGATGAAGCGGCTCGCCAATCGGTTCGATCTTCTGATCTCGACGGTGCCGCACGCCTACCCGATGCAGCCGTTCATGGACCTCCTCAAGCTCGACGCGACGCTCGTCAATGTCGGCGCTCTCAACGACCTCGAGGGCCCGAACGGCATGGCGCTGGCGTTCGGCCGCAAGAGCCTCGCGGGCTCGGTCATCGGCGGCATCGCCGAGACGCAGGAGGTGGTCGATTATTGCGCGGCGCGCAACATCAAAGCCGACATCGAGCTGATCCGGCCCGACCAGATCAACCAGGCCATGGATCGGGTCGTGAGCAAGGACATCCGCTACCGCTTCGTCATCGACTTCACGGCCGAGCGCCAGGGCTGATCGCGCCGGCCGGACGTCCGGCCCCCGTCGAGGACGGCCGGTCGGGACCATCCGGATTGCCACGACGATACCATCAGGGACAGACATGAAGACATTCGCCGCGACGGCCGTCACCCTCGCTCTTCTGGGCGCGATGCCGGCATTGGCAGAGAGCACCATCATTTCGCCGAACGGGTCACGGCCCAACGCGCCTGGAGCGGCCGACACTTTCACCGGATCCGTCGTGGTCGAGCCGCTCTATGCGCCCAACGACACCACGGGCAACAGCGGCGGCCACGTCACCTTTGCGCCGGGCGCGCGTTCGGCATGGCACACGCATCCGGCCGGCCAGGTGCTGATCGTGACGGACGGCACGGGCTGGGTGCAGGAAGACGGCGGCGAGCGCCGGGAGATCAAGCCGGGCGACGTCGTCTGGACCCCGCCCGGGGTCAAGCACTGGCACGGCGCCACGTCGACCACCGGGATGCGGCACATCGCCATCACCAACATGGTCGACGGCAGGAATGTCGACTGGATGGAGCACGTCACCGACGATCAGTACAACCCTCGCTAAGGCTTCGGCGAGGTGGAGGTCGTGCCGGGACCGTCGTCGCCGGCAGTCGGAGCGCGATCGTGCCCGGACGGCGCCGGTGTCGACTTATGAGAAACTCTCATAACGCCATGCTGTTCTTGCCGTCTACCGATCGAGCGCCGGAGCGTCTAGGTTTGCGGGCATGACGCCGCCTGTTGCAAGGCGTCTGCGGTATCCAGCCAAAATCGAGGAGCGCCAACCTGCGACCCGGCCTCCGGGGCAGGCATCGGCATGGATGCGCGGGATTTGCCGGCCTCCGCCGCTCTCGCCGTCCGATCAGGCGGCATCACAGGGCCCGTCCCTGGCCCTCGATGATGCCAGCAAAAGGAATGTATCGATGACATGGTCATTCGAAGACAAGGTTGCGCTGGTCACCGGGGCCGGCTCGGGCATGGGGCTGGCCACGGCGAAAGCCTTTGCGGCGGCCGGCGCTGCCGTTGCGCTTGCCGACATCGATGAAGCCGCGGCACACTCGGCCGCCGAGGATCTCGTCGCCGCCGGCCATCAGGCGATCGGCATCCGTTGCGACGTCGCCGACATGGATGCGGTGGCGGCGATGGTCAGGCAGACCGTTTCCACCTTCGGACGGCTGGACGCCGCGTTCAACAATGCCGGCGTGCAAAGCCCGGTTGCCGAGACCGCCGACGCCGACCCCAAAGACTATGAGTTCGTGATGGGGGTCAATCTGCGCGGTGTCTGGAACTGCATGAAATACGAGCTGCTCCAGATGCGCGAACAGGGCAGCGGCGCCATCGTCAACAACTCGTCGCTCGGCGGGCTCGTCGGCATCGCCGAACGGGGCATCTATCACGCCTCCAAGCACGGCGTGGTCGGGCTGACCAAGAGCGCCGGGCTCGAATATGCCGCCAGGGGCATCCGGATCAATGCGGTCTGCCCCGGCATCATCGAGACGCCGATGGTCACGGGAATGCTGAAGACCCAGCCGGAAGCGATGGCGGAGATGATGAAGGAGGTGCCGATCGGGCGCCTCGGCCGTCCCGAAGAGATCGCCGATGCGGTTCTCTGGCTGTGCAGCCCGGCTTCGAGCTTCGTGATCGGCCACGCCCTTCCGGTCGACGGCGGCTACACCGTCCGCTGAGGGCGAGAGCTGCAGGGGGAGAGCGCCTCGCCGTCTCGGACGGCGCGGTTCTGCCCCCGGATCGAATCTGTTGCCGGCCCGCCACGTCCGGATGAGGGCCGGGGACCCTTTCGATCCCGGGACGATGCCATAGATTTGGACCGGATACGGATCGAAAGGATCGGCATGAAACTGCTCGCAGCAACAACCGTCTGGGTCTCCCTGCTGGCCTGCGCGCATGGGCAGGGCATCAATGCAGGTCACAATCAGGCCGAGCCGACCAAGCCCTTCGTCGCACGCGAGGTCGCCAGCTTCGATACGCCCTGGGCGATCGCGTTCCTGCCGGACGGCCGCATGCTGGTCACGGAAAAGCCGGGAAGGATCTTCCTCGTGACGCAGAGCGGGCGCAAGACGCCGGTCGGCAACGTCCCCGCCGTCGCGGCGGTTTCTCAGAACGGGCTTCTGGACATCGCCGTCTCGCCGCATTTCCAAAGCGACCGGGGGATCTATTTCTCCTTCTCGGAGCCTGGGCCGGGCGGCAGCAGCCTGGCTCTCGCCCGAGCGACGCTGGCCGTATCGGAGACGGCGGCAACGCTGGAAGACAGGCAGGTCATCTGGCGACAGAGCCCCAAGGGAGGAGGCGGGCAGCCTGGCGGCGTGATCGCCTTCGATCCCGACGGTTCCCATCTTTTCCTGACGTCGGGGGATCGCATGCGGCCGCTCACGGCCCAGGATCCCGATCAGGCGTTGGGCAAGGTCCTCAGGCTCAATCCGGACGGGTCGACGCCGGCCGACAATCCGCACGCCGATGAGGGTGGGGTGCGCGCGCAGACCTGGACGATGGGGCATCGCAATCCCTATGGCCTGGCCTTCGCTCCGGATGGCAAGCTCTGGCTGCATGAAATGGGCCCGCGGGGCGGCGACGAGCTCAACCTGATCGAGCCAGGCGGCAACTATGGCTGGCCCCTCGTCTCGAACGGCGACAATTACGATGGGACCCCCATACCCCGGCACTCGACGAGGCCGGAGTTCGTGCCGCCTGTTCTCTACTGGAACCCGGTCATCGCTCCCGCCGGCCTCGCCTTCTACGACGGCCGGATGTTTCCGCAGTGGCGCGGATCGGCCTTGATCGGCGGCCTCGCGTCCATGGCCCTGGTTCGCGTCACGTTCGACGGCCGCGGTGGCGCAGCCGAGGCCGATCGTTGGGACATGGGCGCGCGCATTCGCGATGTCGCCGTTGCCCCCGATGGCGCGCTCTGGGTGATCGAAGACGACGACCCCGGCAGGCTGCTCCGCCTGACGCCAGGCAAAAGCTGAGGGCAGGGCCCTTGTGAAACCAAGCTCCCTCGCAACCGCAGGAAAGACGGCGATGTCATTGCCCTGGCTTCGGGCCATTGCTGACCTTTTCTCAGACTTAAACGCTGAATGCGCCAACTCGTAAGGTCGATCGCGGCCCGGCAAGCCGTGAAGGCCGACGGACCGCGCAAAAATCTCGGACTCCTCCCAACGAGGCCTTCCATGTCCGTCGATACTTCGACTGCAGACCCGGCCCGGGGGCTGTCGATCTCCGCCATCGTGCCGATTGTCTCCCTCGTCTTCGTGGTGTTCCTGGTGACTGGACTGGCGTTGCCGGCACTGCCGCTCCACGTCCGCAACGAACTGGGGCTCGGCACCTTCGTCGTCGGGCTTGTCGCCGGCTGTCAGTTCCTGGCCTCGTTGCTGTCGCGCATCTGGGCGGGTGTCTACTCGGACACCCGTGGCTCCAAACGAGCCGTCGCCGTCGGTTTGCTGATGGCGGCAGCATCGGGGCTGCTGTACTTCCTCTCGCTTGCCTTTGTCGACGCGCCCCTCGCTTCGGTTGCGATCCTGATGGCTGGTCGTGCACTGCTCGGGGGCGGCGAGAGCTTCGTCATCACGGGAGCGCAGAGCTGGGGTCTGGCGCTCGCAGGTCCGTCAAACGCCGGCAGAATCATTGCCTGGGCGGGCACGGCGATGTGGGCGGCTTTCGCCGCGGGCGCGCCTCTGGGAACCGTCCTCTTCGACGCCTATGGCTTCGCTTCCATAGCCGTGGCCACGACGCTCGTTCCCTTGGCGGCGTTGCTCGCCATCAGCAGGCTGCGGCCTGTTCCCGTCAGGCGGCGCCTTGCGGGCGGCATTGTCGAGACTGTGAGAGCTGTGGCTTTGCCGGGCCTGGGACTTGCCTTCAGCAGCGTCGGTCTCGGTGTCATGACCGCATTCGCTGTCCTGCTTTCGGTCGATCGCGGGTGGTCTCCGGCCTGGCTCGCCTTCACCGTGTTCTCTCTCGCCTTCATTGTCGCACGGCTCCTGCTCAGTCACCTCTCCGACCGTGTCGGCGGGGCCCGGGTTGCGACGGTGTTCGTCGTCGTGGAGGCGATCGGGCTGGCGGTGATCTGGATAGCACCTTGGCCGATCCTGGGCTTTGCAGGAGCAGCGGTGGCAGGGTTCGGCTATTCGCTGGTCTATCCCGGTCTGGGTCTCGAGGCCGTGCGGCGGGTGCCGTCTGAAAACCGTGGGCTTGCCATGGGTCTCTACACCGCCTTCCTCGACGTCGCCCTCGGTGTTCTCAGCCCGTCGCTGGGTCTGCTTGCCGGTGTTGCCGGCCTTGGCTCCGTCTTCCTCGCCAGCGCCTTGCTCGTCCTCTGCGGCGCTCCGATCGCCGCATGGCTTCTGCTCCACTCACCAACGCCTGGCACCGCAACTCCATAAGTCCTGCCATCCGGCGAAATCGTCGAGACGCGCAGACGCGTGCGTTGCAGCTTGATGGTCTCCGGCGATCAATCCTCGATATCGGATTTCAGCTTGTCGAGGATCGTGAGGGCGTGCGTGGCATAGCCGCTGATCCAGCGGTCGTGGATCCGCTTGATCGGCAAGGAGTTGAGATAGTTCCACCGCTCGCGCCCCTCGCGCCTGACAATAACGAGATCGGCCTCTTCCAGCACTTTCAGATGCTGCATCACGGTGCAGCGATCCATGTCCTCGAAGGCTTCGCAAAGCATGCCGGTCGTGCGTGCCTCGCCCTTGAGCAGGTCGAGCATGGCGCGGCGGCGAGGATGGGCCAGGGCCTTGAAAACCTGATCTTCGTTGTGCTCGCTTGACATGTTATTTTTTTATAACATATCCTGAGAGCCTGCAACGGGGAAAGTCCGATGAAGCCGGAATTCAGGGTCTCCGCCCGGATCGCCAAGCCGGTTCGCGAGGTGTTCGATGCCGTGGTCAGCCCCGACAAGCTCAGTGCCTATTTCACCACCGTGGGCGGCGCGAACGGGCCGCTGGTCGCCGGGTCGACGGTGGTCTGGTGGGGCGAGGTACCCGTCGACGTCGACGAGGTGACGGCCGACAGCCATATCGTGCTGCGCTGGGACGGGCCGAAGTCCGCGGACGGCGCGGTGCTCTACAAGACCCGCATCGAGATGAGGTTCGAAGCGCTGGAGGATGGCGCGACGCTCGTCACGATTGCAGAGACGGGGTGGCACGCGGACGCGCAGGGACAGCGCGCCTCATACCTCAACTGCGAGGGCTGGTCGCAGATGCTGTGCTGCCTGAAGGCCTTCCTCGAGCACGGGATCAATCTGCGCGAGGGCTACTATCAAAGCGAGCTGAAGGGCGAGCCGGCGCGCGAACCCCGATGAATCCCGAAGAAAAGTGCATTCGAGCCTGAACGCTTGTTTGCTCCAGCTCTTTGTTTCAACGCGTCCTTGCGATTCTTGCCGATCCCGTCGAATCGCCGGACGCTCCAGGCAGGAGAAAGCCATGACGGCGACTATCTATGGTGGCATCGACATCGCGATGAAGGTGCCACCCCATCAATACCAGGCCACGGTCGCCTTTTATCGGGACGTCGTCGGTCTCAAGCCGATCACCGAAAAGGCTCCTGCCATCGGCTTTGAATTCGGGCCGAACAAGCTGTGGCTCGACGAGGCGCCGGCGTTGAGCCAGGCGGAAATCTGGCTCGAGTTCTTCACGGACCGCTTCGAGGAGGCGGCCGATCGTCTCTCCCGTGCCGGCGTGGTCCGCTGCGACGCGATCGAGCCGCTGCCTGAGGGGTTCAGGGGTGGGTGGATCACCAGCCCCGCCAACATCGTCCACATGGTCCGCGAGCCGGATGCCTGGTGAGCGCCTTCGGTCCGGCGTGGCCGCCGATCGTGCCGTGTCGAGACGCGGGCATCCCCAACACAGGATTCAACGAAGTGTCTTTGGGGAACGCCGGGCACGACCGCCTTGGGGCCGGGGGCATTGGATCGATCGAGTCGCCGACAAGTCCCGGAGCGAGCCTCGACAGGTCAAGATGCGCCATTGCTGGCTTGCCCGAGCGGCAGCGCGGAACCAAGCGGATCCTCGAGGCTGTCCGGCTCGATGAGGCACCGGAGCGGATGTCCGCCGTGGCTGGCTTTCACCGTCATCCGGTCGACCAGGCTCTCGGCGTCGGTGCGGCCGTACACGCCGCACGTGCCCCGGCCCGTGCAATGGACCATCAGCACAATCCGTACGGCGTCGTCCTCCGTCTTCTGAAAAATTTCGATCAGAGCCTGGATCACGAAGTCCATGGGTGTCGAATCGTCATTGGCGATCACGACTCGAAACAGCCCTTGCTCGACGGCGGCTTCCGGACCGGACGTCGCGCGCCACCCCCTTGGCGAGCCCGCGGCCGGCGATGGGCTCGGTGATCCGCCGGGTGCGGATGGCTCTTCGAGCGGGACCGTGCTCGCCGTCGAGCCGTGGTAGGCAAGGGCCCAGTGAATGGCATCGGCGTCGCGAATCCGTCCCATCGCCCTCAGCACGCCCGCTCGCAGCACCTGATGGTCCCGCGTCGGCGCGAGGACAACCGCCTGCCGCGACCACTGATCCAGCCTGGCGAGATCGGCGCCGGCCTTGGCGCGGGTCAGCTCGTGCCCCACCAGGAACCGCAGCACATAGGCTCTCTCCAGGTCAGGGAGCGCCTCTTGCTGCAGGAGCCGCTGCATCACCTCCGCGGCGTCGCGGTCCGCCCAGGCCTCGCGTTGCCGATCCCGACGGATGGCCTGGAACACGATCTCCGCCCCGTAAGGCGACGGCGACGGCAGAGGCGCACCGGGTGGCAGCACGTTCTGCATCAGGGCGGCGTAAGCAGCCAGCAGGCCGCCATCCGTCGCCCCCGCCGGGTCGACGGCAAGTCGCCACAACTTCCAGCCGTCGCTGGAAATGGACCGCCCCGCAGCCTTCCCGCGCGCGGGGATCAAGGTCGTGACGAGCAGGAAAACTTGCGTCATCGAGAAGGCATCGAGGCTCACCTGCGCCGTCAGATGGGCCATGAAGATCGCGAAGCTCTTCTCGTCCGTGACGACCAGATGCCCGATTCCGAAGGCTGCGGGGTCGGCCAGATAGATCGCGCCGGCAATCGCCAGCAGAAGACCATTGGCCAACGGCCCGCCGGCCGTCACGGCCGCTTTCCGCAGGCGCCGGGTTGGCAGGTGCGGCAGATAGGTCATGTGGCCCACGACCGGCAAGAGCCGCAACACGAACCATGCCTGCCCGAACCGCCACCGCAGGACTGCGCGTCCGATCCCGATGGAGATCAAACGGGGGTGAAAGCCGACAGCCGAGGCAGCGGCAGCGTGTCCGATCTCATGGGCGACAAGCCCGATGAGGTAGCTGAGCACCCACGATCCGATAAACCATGCATCGAAAGCGTCGAATTCCATGCGGCGTCCTTCAGGAGGGGACTCTGCGAAACGCAGGAGTCCCCAACAGCGTTCTTGCGGGCCTCCGGCATGAGCCCGGGCTTTGTGGCACGCCCCTATCATGCGCCTGTTTCATGCAATGGCGCCGAAACCAGGATTTGCGCGACACCGTGTGGCCGCGCCTGTGCCGCGAACGGGACCCACGATGGCTGTCTCGACCCCGTGTCCACTATTCTCCATCGTGCGTGAGGGGATGCCACATGGGATAGACTCGGCAGAGGGCCGGCCGGATGCCGGCAACCCTCCCTCTGGCGCTGTCGGCGTGGACGATGCGATGACCATCAAGCCCGAACTGGCCGAACTCGACAAGATCGTGGTCGAAAAGAATGGCTGGGCCAAGCTGCGGCTCGGCGCGGCGCTCCTGCTCAAATTTCCCGAGAGCAGCGCACCCGCACGCCGGCGTGGCTTCGCGGATTGCATGCGGGACTATTTGGAGGAGATGAGCGAGACGGGCCTGTGCACGCAGACAGGCTCGCGCCTGTCGCGCGCCAGCAAGGCGAAGGCGCTCGACTATATCGAACGCAAGGTCGACGACGATCCCGACAAGGACTTTGAAATCGGCATTGTCTCGGAGCTCGACGATCCCGGACACCCCGAGGCGACCGGAGTGCGGGTCGGCGGCTTCGTGGCGACACGCACGGAGGAGCAGTCGAGCCGGAGCCGGACGCTGCACATCGACGACCAGCCGGTCGCCGTCGGCCTGACCTCCGGAGCCGGCATGCTCGGCACAATCGCTTTCTACAACCATGCCGCCTGGCTCGTGGAGCGGCAGGCCGATTATCTGGTGCGGCTCGTGCTTGGCTGGTGCAATCGGCTGAAGCCGCTGCAGGGTCATTTCGGTCTGGGCGTTCAGTCCCAGGTCTACGGTATGAACTACCCCACGGGTGCCGTTGAGGCCTTTCCCCTCATCAGGCGCTATCCGGGGCTCACCTATGGATCCGACAATCTGCTGAACCTGCAGCGCAATGATGCGCTGCTGACCGATCCCGCCTCGGACGGGATCTGGGACATCAACTGGCTCACAGCGATCTCGGACTATTATGTCCAGCGGTCGGGAGCCCTGAGGCAGGCCCTGGCCGATCCGGGCGAGGCCGTCACGGTCCACCGCTATGACGGTGGCGTCGTGCTGCAGGCTGGCGACTCGCCGCAATCGGGCGATCTCGATCGCAACCTCATCCCGCCAGCCTATGTCGAGGTCGAACGGATGATCCAGTCGGTACGCTTCACCAAGATCACCAGCCCCTTCATCGCTTGTCCACCATCCGTCGACGCGCTCGAGGTGAGCCACGACTACGTCGATCGTTTTCGCCGCTATCTGTGACGGTCGCTTCCACGGCCGACGTATGACGAATCCGAGTTCCAGTGACAGAGTTTCGGTGACAGTGCATTCGATCGACGTCTGATTGGTCGTCGGCGAGCGCGCCGGCCGGGGGTGTCTGGCATGTGAAGCGCAGTAAAGCCGTCATCGAGCGCTGCTAATCCTGTCATATGGACCTTGTCCGCAAACCCGCGCATCGCTTTGCCGGCGCAAGCACAGGTCTTGGCGCGTTCCTTCTCCTCCTGCTCGCCTGCGCCGTTGCGCAAGCCGCGCCTGATCCGACACCGCCACTGCGCGTCGGCGTCTATCAGGTCGCGCCTTACGGCGGGCGAGGCGATGGTGGGGTGTTTGTCGGCGCAAGCGTCGATCTCTGGCGTCGGGTCGCGGAACAGCTCGACTGGCAGTATCACCTGATGCCGGTGTCACAGATGGGCGACCTGCTGTCGGGTCTCGAAGGAGGCACCTACGACGTCGCGATCGGCGCCATCACGATCACCCCGGAACGGCTGGCGCGGGTGGACTTCTCCTATCCGACGCACCGCTCCGGCGTCGCCGTCGTCTTCGCGAAGCAAACGGGAGCGGCATCCGCCTTGCACGACTATGGCGAGGCCATCGGCGAGCTCGGCGTGCTGATCCTCGCCATCGTGATCCTCCTGACGATCATCGGCGTGCTCATGTGGTGGTTCGAGCGATCCGGCAGATCGGACTCCGAGTCGGCCGTGACGTCGTGGCACGACGGCGTCTACTGGGCCGTGGTCACCATGACCACGGTCGGCTATGGCGACAAGACGCCGAAGACCTATCTCGGCCGCTCGCTCGCCGTGATCTGGATGGTCGGAAGCCTCGTGCTGGTTTCCCTGCTGACGACCAATCTGGTCGCGCGCATAACGGCCAATCGGGTCGAAAGCGCCGCCGCGACCCGCACGGGCGACCTCTCGGGAAAGCGGCTCGCCGCCGTCTCCGATTCGTCGGGCGCCGAGTATCTCGACGAAGAGCACCTCGCCTATCGGAAATTTGCCGACCTCGCCGCCGCCCTCGACGCCTTGGCGGCTGGAAAGGTCGATGCCGTCGTCAACAGCATCGGCGCCTTGCAATATCTGGTGAACACGCGCTTTTCGGATTCGATCGCGCCGCCGCGCGGGGTGCTGGCCCCGGCCTATATGGCCTTCGCGCTGCCGATGAACTCCAGGTTGAAGAAGCCGCTCGACGAGGTGCTGACCATCGTCACCGCGAGCGCCGAGTGGCAATCCGTCGAGGAGACCTATTTTCGGCCGGGGAAGTGACGAGATCCGTGGCGAACCGTCTCCTCTTTCACTGTCTCATTCCGGGGCGCGCTCCACAACTCGTGAGCAATGCCCGATCGACCGCTTAATTCTATCATATCATTGAGGAATTTGGCGCACCCGACACGATTCGAACGTGTGACCTTTGCCTTCGGAGCAATTTGTCCTGGCTATCCGAAATGCACGCTAGGACACGCCATGATACTACAACGCTTTGAAACGTATGGACAATCCGGTCTTCCTCGCCGAAATCCATATCCCACACTTCGCTCGGACTTTCATCCGGCTGCTTCCGTGGTGCTTCCGCGGAAACAGCCCGCTCTCCAAGGGGAATTCGCGTAATGGCCAAGCTCACGAAACGTGTCGTGGATGCAGCCGCAGCCCGCGAGAAGGACTACTTCATCTGGGACGACGAATTGCCCGGCTTCGGCCTTCGCATCTTCGCGTCCGGTAAACGCAGCTACCTTATCCAATACCGCGCCGCGGGTCGAACCCGCCGCTTCACAATCGGCCTTCATGGCGTGTGGACGGCGGAGACGGCCCGGCAGGAAGCTAAGGTGCAGCTTGGTCGCGTCGCACAGGGTGATAACCCCTCCGAGGAACGCCTGCTGGATCATCAGGCGATCACCGTCAAAGAGCTGTGCGCGATGTATCTCAAGGACCTCGAAGCCGGTCTCATTCTCGGAAAGGGAGGCCGACCGAAAAAGGCAACGACCATCGTCAGCGATACCGGTCGCATTCATCGACACATCATCCCGCTGATCGGCACGCGCCGGGTAAAGGACCTGGTCAAAGCCGACATGACCAAGGTGTTGAAGGACATCATGGCGGGGAAGACGGCGGTGTCGGTGAAGACCAAGAAGCTGCGCGGCAAGTCCATCGTGACAGGCGGCGCCGGTACGGCCACGCGGACGCTCGGACTCGTTGGCGGCATTTTCACCTACGCCATGGAGGCAGGGATCATCACGGCCAATCCCGTGCACGGCATCCGCAAGCCCAAGGACAATGTCCGCGACCGTCGTCTCACCCAGGCGGAGTACCGCACGCTCGGCGAGATTCTGCGCCAAGCGGCCGAAACCCCGAAATATGAGATGACGGTCGAGATTATCCGACAGATCGCGCTCACCGGCTGCCGCCGGAGCGAGATGATCGGTCTCAAGTGGACCGAGGCGGACACTGACGCGAGTTGCATGCGTCTGGAAGACAGCAAGGAAGGTGCCTCCATCCGTCCCATTGGCCTCACCGTGGTCGAGTATCTGGAAGAACGACGCAAAACCTCGACGGGAAGCTATGTCTTCCCCGGCCAGGGTGAGGACACCGCCTTTGGCGGTTTCCCCAACCATTGGCGGCAGATTTTCCGGGACTCGCCGCTGGCCGATGTAACGCCGCACGTCCTGCGTCACAGCTTCGCCAGCATCGCCAACGATCTCGGCTTCACCGAGGTGACCATCGCCGCCCTGGTCGGCCACTCGAAGGGGACCGTCACGAGCAAATACATCCATTCGCTCGACACGGCCCTCATCATGGCCGCCGACACCATCTCCGGCTACGTTCAGGGGCTGCTCGATGGGGTCAAGTTCAAGCAGACCGCCTACGCAGTAGATCGGAACTCCCGAAAGGCCGCGCTATCTCACTTCCTCAAGAAGGCGGTGGAAGACCCGAGCGGGAACGGACAAGACTTGCCATTGGCCGCTTAAGTAGTTGACGGGCTAAACGGAAAGCGAGTTGGATTATTTGTCTGGCTCGCTCCCGCTTTCCATCGCGGCGAGGCATTGGCCCTGCGACACTCTCTCATTCTTTAGCAAGGCCAACGCGCGCCGCTGGACTCATCTCCATATGTCGATTAGTCTCGACATATGGAATCAGACAGCGCCATCCTCGCTTTCGCCGCCCTTGCGCAGAACACCCGCCTCGACGTGTTCCGCATGCTGATGGAGCACGAGCCAGAGGGACTGCCCGCAGGTGAGATCGCCCGCCGGTTGGACGTCCCGCACAACACAATGTCGACGCATCTTGCAACGCTGACGCGCGCCGGCCTGATCGACGCCGAGCGGCACAGCCGCTCGATCATCTATAGGGCGAGGCTCGAGGCCGTGCATGCGCTCACCAGCTTCCTGGTGAAGGACTGCTGCGGTGGCCGCCCGGAAATCTGCGCGCCGTTGATCGCCGATCTTTCCCCCTGCTGTTCGCCGCAATCCCTCGCCGCCAAGGAGGCTGCCCATGACTGACCGCATCTACAATGTTCTGTTCCTCTGCACCGGCAATTCGGCCCGTTCGATCCTCGCCGAAAGCATCCTGACCAAGAACGGCGCCGGTCGCTTCCGCGCCTTCTCGGCCGGTAGCCAGCCCAAGGGCGCGGTGAACCCCTTCGCGCTGAAGGTGCTCGGGAGCTTTGAGTACCCTACGGAAGGCTTCCGTTCGAAGAGCTGGGAGGAGTTCGCCCATCCCGGCGCACCCGTCATGGATTTCGTGTTCACCGTCTGCGACAACGCCGCCGGCGAATCCTGCCCGGTCTGGCCGGGCCAGCCGATGACTGCGCATTGGGGCATCGAAGATCCCGCTGCCGTCGAGGGACCGGATATCGAAAAGGAAAAGGCGTTCGTTTCCGCCTTCCGTTATATGCGGAACCGGATTTCCGTCTTTACGGCTCTGCCGGTGGCGAGCCTCGACAAGTCCGCCCTCGGCACCAAGCTGCGCGAGATCGGCCGCAGCGAAGGCGCGACCTCGCCGCGCCCCGACGTTGCGTGAGGTCGGTCATGGACGTCATCATCTATCACAACCCTGATTGCGGCACGTCGCGCAACACGCTCGGCCTGATCCGCAATGCCGGTGTTGAGCCGCATGTCATCGAATATCTCAAGACGCCGCCGAGCCGTACGATGCTTGAGCAGCTCATCGCGCGCATAGGAATCTCCGTTCGCGCGCTGCTGCGCGAAAAGGGCACGCCCTATGCCGAGCTTGGCCTTGGCGACGCTGCTCTGACCGACGGTCAGCTTCTCGACGCAATGATGGCGCATCCCATCCTCATCAATCGTCCGATCGTGATCACGCCGGAAGGGGTGAGGCTGTGCCGGCCGTCCGAGGCGGTGCTGGACCTGCTGCCGCCGCAGCGCGGGGCTTTCGTCAAGGAAGACGGCGAGCGGGTGGTCGACGAACACGGCCGCCGCGTCGCGGCGGCTTGAGGAAGACCATGTCCACCTTTGAACGCTA
This sequence comes from Labrys wisconsinensis, assembly GCF_030814995.1. Taxonomy (GTDB): domain Bacteria; phylum Pseudomonadota; class Alphaproteobacteria; order Rhizobiales; family Labraceae; genus Labrys; species Labrys wisconsinensis. Next base: position 139,913 of record NZ_JAUSVX010000005.1, read on the forward strand.
TCTCACCCTCTGGGTCGCCCTGTGCATCGTCGCGGGCATTGCGCTTGGCCACCTCATGCCGGGCGTCTTCCACGCCATCGGCGCGGCCGAGATCGCCAGGGTCAATCTGCCGGTCGCGGCGCTGATCTGGCTCATGATCGTGCCGATGCTGATCAAAATCGATTTCGCTGCTCTCGGCCAGGTCAAGGAACACTGGCGCGGCATCGGCGTCACGCTCTTCGTCAACTGGGCCGTAAAACCCTTCTCGATGGCGGCGCTCGGCTGGCTGTTCATCGGCTATCTGTTCCGGCCCTACCTGCCGGCGGACCAGATCGACTCCTATATCGCCGGGCTCATCATCCTCGCTGCTGCGCCTTGTACGGCCATGGTCTTCGTCTGGTCGAACCTGACCAAGGGCGAGCCGCATTTCACGCTCTCGCAGGTCGCGCTCAACGACACCATCATGGTGTTCGCCTTTGCGCCCGTCGTCGGCTTGCTGCTCGGTCTTTCGGCCATCACCGTGCCGTGGAACACGCTGGTCCTGTCCGTCGCGCTCTATATCGTCGTGCCGGTGATCGCGGCGCAGGTGCTGCGCCGCGGGATACTCGCCACTGGCGGCGAGCCGGCACTGAAGCGCTTCCTCGACCGCCTTCAGCCGCTGTCGCTGGTGGCACTGCTCGCCACGCTGGTCCTGCTCTTCGGCTTCCAGGGCGAACAGATCCTCGCCCAGCCGCTGGTGATCGCGCTGCTCGCCGTGCCGATCCTGATCCAGGTCTATTTCAACTCCGGTCTTGCTTATCTGCTCAACCGCCTGACCGGCGAACAGCATTGTGTCGCCGGTCCATCGGCGCTGATAGGTGCATCGAACTTCTTCGAGCTGGCGGTTGCCGCCGCCATCAGCCTGTTCGGCTTCCAGTCGGGCGCGGCGCTGGCCACCGTGGTCGGCGTGCTAATCGAGGTGCCAGTGATGCTCTCCGTCGTCTGGATCGTGAACCGCTCCAAAGGCTGGTACGAGCGCGGAGAAAGGCCCGGGGCCGTGGCCGAGGCGAAGCGCTGATGCCGCGTGATCTTCCTAACGTCGATGACGCATGCCTGGACGTGCCGACAATCGACCGGCTCCAGGCAACGCCCTCAACCCATCCGCCCCGTATCCTCTTGCTCTACGGTTCGCTGCGCGAACGCTCCTACTCCCGGTTCCTCACACTGGAGGCCGAGCGCCTGCTGAGACATTTCGGCGCTGAAACGCGCGTCTTCGATCCGCGCGGCCTGCCATTGCCGGACGGCGCCGAGGTCAGCCATCCGAAAGTGAAGGAATTGCGGGAGCTCTCGCTCTGGTCGGAAGGCCAAGTCTGGACCAGCCCGGAGCGGCACGGCGCAATGAGCGCTGTAATGAAGGCGCAGATCGACTGGATTCCGCTCTCGGTCGGTGCGGTTCGGCCGACACAGGGGCGCACACTGGCCGTCATGCAGGTGTCCGGCGGCTCGCAGAGCTTCAACGCCGTCAATCAGATGCGCGTCCTTGGACGCTGGATGCGCATGGTGACGATCCCCAATCAGTCTTCCGTCGCCAAAGCCTTCCAGGAGTTCGACCAGGCAGATCGGATGAAGCCGTCGTCGTTCTACGATCGGGTCGTCGACGTAATGGAGGAGCTGGTGAAGTTCACACTGCTGACGCGCGATGTCTCGGGTTACCTCACTGACCGCTATTCTGAGCGGAAGGAGAGTGGGGAGACGCTGATGCGCCGTGTGAACCTCCCAGCGGCGATATGAACGTCTCCAACGGGCGCCAATCGAGTCGCCGCGTACCGCACGGGTTCGACCTGACGTCATGATAGCAGACGGCATGGATCACGCGACGGAGTCATGATCGTGACTGCGGTGCGTGCCCGCGTCGCGGCGACATGGAGATTGTACCGTGCCGATCGCTCTGCGTCGGCACCGCGAGGCTGGAAATATCGCTGGTACAGTCCTTCAAACACGATCACCTCATCGAATTCCTTTCCCTTAGCCTTGTGGATCGTCATCACCGTTACACCTCGGTGAGGCCGAGTGGTTGCGGCGAACTGATCCTCGACCACCGCGGCGTGTAGAAGCTCGCGCGCATTTCGATAAGCGCCGTGCGTGCGCCAAGCCTCGGCAAGCCGTGCCTCGATCTGAGCTCCGCGCCTCAGTAGCCGCATATGACGCGCCTCCCGCGCGACGGCCTGAATTTCGTCCCGTGGGCTTGCCGCCATCGCGGCGCGAACCGCTCGCCAATCCGCCATCGGATCGCCCGTTAAAACGATCGCCGCAATGTCTGCGAGCAACCGTTGGACGTCGGGGCCGATGCCCCGCCGACCGAAACCATCGTCGCCTCGAGCACGAACAGCGCGTGCCAGCGTCCGCAACCGATTCGCCTTGGTAATCGCTCCACCCGAAGCTGTCTCAATCCGGCCCAACTCGAACGTCGCGAGCGCATCCAGGACATGCGCTCCCAACGGCTGGTTGTCAGCCGGAGGTTCAAGAAAGAGCGCGATCAACGCTCCGGCCAGCATCGGCCCCTCAGCCGCCACAAGAATCTCGACGGGATAGCTTGGAAGGCCGTGGTCCGCGCGCGCCATGTAGTCGAACACACTCACAGCCAACACATTCGCCGGCACGAGGATCGCCAACGACCAATCCTGTCCCCTGCGCAGCCGATTGACGATGCGGAGCACCTCCTGCTTCAGAGGACGCAGACTCTGACCAGGATAGGCAGATATCGTAACACCCGTGTAGGGCTCCGGTCGGTACACTCCGTCGATCACCGCGTCAGCAAATAGCGTGATGTCCGTACCGGGGCTGCGGCGGTTTTCTCCGAGGAAATCAAATTGGGTCGGTCTGAACGTCGCGATGAACTCGTCGAACCGCCGTGGATCGGCTCCCTTGAAATCGTAAATTCTCTGCTTCGGGTCTCCCAGCGCAATCAGCGTACTGTGCTGACCGAGCTGCGAAATCATCGTCCATTCTTCGGCATTGGTATCCTGAAACTCGTCGACAATAATGAGCGGATAAGCGCCGCCGTAAGCGCGCGCCAAGACGGGAATGCTCTGCAGCAACTCGGTCGTCAGCGAGGGGAATAGGTCGAAAGCGACCAGTCCTTCGTCATCGAACAATTGGCGCTGTCGTGCTTTGCGCGCGTCCCCGTCCAGGCCTGCTAGGCGGTCTCGCGCCTGGGCTGGCAACAGCAGAGATACACCCTGGCGCGCGGATAGCAGATAGGCATGGCTCTTTAAGATCGTCCACGCGAACCCGTGATAGGTGTTGATCTCGATCCGCGACATCTGCTCGCGCGGAATCGTAGCCGTCGCTTGCTCCGCGACTCTCGCCACCGTCGCGCGCGCGAAGCTCAAGAAAAGCGCCTTACCAGTGGTTCCGAGCTTTCCGGCCGTCAAATCGGCACACGCCTTCGCCAATGCGATGGTGGTCTTACCGGAGCCAGCGCCGCCCCGCACGAGGATGTTCCCATCCGTACCGAGGAGCCGTCGCCGCTGATCACATAGCTGGAGCGCCATTGTTTACCCAAAGACGTTTGGGGGTGGCGGCGCGGGCGCAGGCTGGGGCGGGCGAACCATGTTCTTCAGCTCGCCAATGATGCGCATCATCGTCACCGGAAAATGTCCCAGTTGGCATTGCTCGAAAAAGACGGTCAGATAGTCGTCGCCCTTCTTGTGAGTGAACAAAGCTAGGAAGGGCGCTTGATAGGCCGCATCCGGCGAGCCTTCCGCTGGGACGAGATGGGCGAGCGCCGGCGGCCATTCCCCAACATGGACAAACCACTTCACGCACCAGCTTTGCATGGCCGGCGAAACTTCGGCTCGAAGGAGATGCTCGAATCCCGCGTAAGGCTGTTCAAAGGCGCGATCACATGCGGCCACGATGGCGTCGCGCGCCGCGGCCTCCTGCTGATCGAAGATTGTCGCGACCGTTTTGCCCAAGCCTCGGAAGAATGCCGCGAATGAAGCAACGGTGGTCTGCCCGCCAGCATCGAACGGCACCCATCCAAGCGAATCGAAGCGTTGATGTTGCGCCGGATCAAGCTGAGCCGCCCGACGCGCGACCGCGTTGTAAGCGACGAACTCCGTCTTACCTTCAACAACGAGAACGCGGCGTGCGAGCAAGGCCTCGCAGAACCTCGTACGGAATCCGTCGCGGAAAATCTTCAGCTTCAGATTTTCGGGCAAAACGACTTGGGCGGCGGTCAGCATTCCGGTGAGATCGCGCCGCATCACCGTCATTTGCTCGGGCGCGAACTGCTCGATCACATACGGAGAGTGCGAAGTGAATAAGGCTTGGGAGGCAAGCTCCTGCACCTTGTCGACAACGCGCTTCTGAACATGGGGCGGCAGCGAGATTTCAGGCTCTTCCATCGCGAAAATCACGCGCCCGTTGCGCCGCTCCGCGATCAAACCGAGCATCGCCAGCACTAAAGCGTTGATGGTGCCTGAACCTTGATGCTGGAACGGCGCCGCATATCCCGGAACGCCCGTACCAAGAAACGACTTGAGCACCCGACGCAGGTCTTCCCGCGTCAGCTCAGAAACGCGCAAATGCGGAGCGTCCGCCCATTCGCCGGGTACGATCTCACGCATCGCGTCGCGGATAGCCGTCAGAATGCGGCCGAACTCGGCGTCATTCTCGCCGACAACGTCCAGCCCGCGTAGCCGGTCGAGAAGGCCCTCCCACATTCGCGTCCGGACCTCGTAGGTCTTCAAGATGACGTCGAGCAGCGAGCCACGCTCCATCGACAGCGCGCGATTGCCGGTGCGCAGCGCGCGCAAATGTAGGAAACCGAATTCTCGTTTGTCGCTCGATCGACACTCGCTGGTCGGCGTACCATCCTCCTGGCGAGGAATTGCGAACCACGTCTTTGCAGTGAACTCGTCAGCGTCACGGTCGTAGGCGCCTTCGAACCGAATGCGAATGGCTGGCTCGACACCTGGTTGACCCGCCACAGCGGCCCCGCCCGGACCGACTAGCGTACGATCTGCGCTGCGCCAGAACTCGAGATTGTTGCGGAATCGGTCGCAATGCTGCTGATCGAGGCCGGCAATGACAACCTCAGTGACAATGCGCGGCGCGGGTCGACCTTCCGCGCCGATATAGTCTCCGCCGAAGAAATCATGCTCATCGATCGCTTGTGTGCGCGCGAGCCTGTCCGCGCCAATTGCCAGCTCGATAGCTTCGAATACTGTTGTCTTACCGGTGTTGTTGTCACCAAGCAGGACGGTCGTACCGTCGAAGTGCAGATCGGCGAGCCTTATTCCGCGAAAATTCTCGATGTGGACGCGAACGATGCGCACAAGGTTTCCCCCCGGATACCGCGTTTGACCCCCATGGAATCAAATAGCATTCCGGACAGCGCTTGTCTGGTGGTTGTGTCGGTGTCGGATTGCCCGCGATCAAGCTTGCCAAACAAAGATGCACCGCCAATATAGTTGGCGTTGTTTCAGGGTTAAGCGCTGGTGACCCTGGGTATCACGATCGGAGATATCGGGGCGTGGTTGTTTGCCCTCTGGGTCTGCATCGACTGGTTTTTCAACCTTAGATGTTCTCGCTGAGGCGATCATGAAAGCTACGCTCAAAACGGGTTTGGATGCTCTCGCGGTTCTGTGGGCCTAGTTATTCGAAGTCGGCGGCAGAATACCGCGCGAACCCGATCGCCACATCAATCCTGATGGAGATTGCTGCACCACCGTTTGGGAAAATTGGCTGGTCACCACGGATGACCCGTCATTCTCCGGCTTCATCAGCGGCCCACTCAACGAGTATTTTCTGGGGCAGTACTGTTTCGAGAGAACCGACAAATGGCCGTTTGGGGAAATGGCGCATGGCGCCCCCGGCCTCGCAGAGGCATATGCAGATGCGCTGGGCATCCCAAACAAGCGCGAGGATCTGATCTATTATCTCAGGCTGCTCTCACAAGATTGGCCAAAAGGCCACTGGGGCTGCCCCTGCAAGAGCGGCAGGCTGCTCCGTCATTGCCATCATCAGCACCTGCTTGACCTGCATCGACGGGTGCCTCCGATCATGGCCCGACGCATGCTGCGTCGGTTGTCTCCGGCCAGAAAAGCACTGGGAAACCGCCGACCATGACCCCTGAGCAATGGAAGCTGACTTGTGACAAGGTCGCGGATGCCATGCTCACCCATACCCGGCCGTTCGTGACGCCGCTTGGCATGGAAACCGAGCGGGACGTGCGCCTGGTCGGAACAGGCTCTTATGTATCGCGCGAGAACCGCATCCTGCTCACCTGCGAGCACGTCGCCGTGGTGCAGCCCATGCATTACCGGTTCCATGGCTGCGACGACGTCTTCGCGCACCCCGGTCCCTGGACGATGGAGCGACATCCCGTCGATGCCGCCTATGCAGTGATCGGCGACGCGGCGTGGCGAGCCCGTTCTCACCAGGCCCAGTCCGTGCCCTATTCTCGATTCGCCCCAAGTCACACTGCGGCCGATCGGGCGGAGATTCTCTTCTTCCGCGGCTTCTCTGGCGAGAACGCCCGCTACGCCTTCGGCCTGCATCAGACAAACGGGACCGGCTATGCCACGCAGGAAAAGGAGGGCAGCGGAGACGCCCAGATCTTCGAGCTCCTCTGGGAGCCGGAGAATATCGAACTGACCAGCCAGAGCCCATCAGAGGCCGCTGCAGAAATGAAATTCGAAGAAGCCGGTGGCTTTAGCGGATCGCTGGTCTGGAACACCCGTTATGTCGAGGTTACCCGGCAAGGCGGCCGATGGACGCCCGAACATGCGGTCGTGACCGGCCTGCTTCGGCGATGGGACAAGGACACGAGGACGCTTCTGGCCTGGCGCGTCGAGCATCTTCGCGCGTGGCTCGATGCCAAAGGCGCGTGAAGCGACGTCGATTGAAGGAAAAATGCGTGAAAAGGTATGAGCGATAGGAAGATCTGAGGGGGAATGCTTTCCCCTGCGGCCGAGCCACAATCTCGGCCGACCCCTTCTGCGGGGAGATCCCCGCAACGCCCCCATTAGAGTGAGAGTGTGGACGGGTTTTCCGTGACGGGTTGAGGGCTGGAGAAGAGGTCTCCGGCGCCCGTCGCGGAGAACCGCGATGTTCAGGAAAAATCACAGCGCACGCGCCGCCTCCGGCCGGGCGAGCCTCTATGACGACATCACCGACAAGATCATCGCCGAGCTGGAAGCCGGCCGTGCGCCCTGGGTCCAGCCATGGGGGTCGGCCGCGGCCAAGGCGCCGCTCGCCATGCCACGCAATGCCGCGACCGGGCGGCACTATTCCGGCATTAACGTGCTGATCCTCTGGGGTGCGGTGATCCAGCATGGTTTCCTCGGTCAGAGCTGGCTCACCTTTCACCAAGCGCTGTCGCTGGGCGGCAACGTCCGCAAGGGCGAGCATGGCACGACCGTCGTCTATGCCGACCGCTTCACGCCGGAGGACGAGAAGCGCCGTGCCCGCGAGACCGGCGAGGATGCAGCCGCGATTCCGTTTCTCAAGCGCTTCACCATCTTCAACGCCGCGCAATGCGACGGCCTGCCGGACGGCATCGCCGCCATCGCTCCGCCACCACCGCCCGGCCTCATCGAGCCGCGGGTCGAGGCTCTGATCGAGGCAACGGGCATCGATTTCCGTATCGGCGGCGACCGCGCCTTCTATGTGCCGGCGCACGACTATGTGCAGGTTCCGCCGCCGCAGGCCTATTTCGAGCCGATCAACTGGCACCGCACGGCCCTGCACGAGCTCGGGCACGCCACCGGCCATGCCTCCCGGCTCAGCCGCGACCTGACCGGAGGCTTCGGCTCTAGGAAATACGCCTTCGAGGAGCTGGTGGCCGAGATCAACGCGGCCTTCTGCTGCGCCTCGCTCGGCATCACGCCCACCGTCCGCCACGCCGACTATATCGGCGCCTGGCTCGAGGTGCTGCGCGAGGACAATCGCGCCATCGTCCGCGCTGCCTCCCAGGCGAGCAAGGCGGCCAATTGGCTGCTCGGCTTTCTGCCCGATGCCGATCTCAGTTCGGACGACGCCACGGCCGGCGATGAACGGCGGGCGGCATGACCGATCTGACAACCGCAAGAAGGCCGGTGTCTGCCTTCACGTCTTTCCACGTCCTTGGCGCTGCCCTCCTTAAAGTGAGAGGGTGGCGCTTCGCTTCGTGACGGGTTGGAGGTCGAGAGAGAGGCTCTCGGCGCCCGTCGCGGAGTCAAAATCATGGCAACTGCCATTAAGAAGATCACCCTGTCGTCGGCGCGCGACATCCCTTTCAACAAGCTGGTGCTGAGCCAGTCCAACGTCCGCCGCGTCAAGGCCGGCGTCTCGATCGCGGAAATGGCGGAGTCCATCACGCGGCGCGGCCTCATCCAGTCCCTGCATGTGCGCCCGGTCCTCGATGGTGATGGTGCTGAGACCGGCATGTTCGAAGTGCCCGCCGGCGGCCGCCGCTACCGCGCGCTCGAATTGCTGGTGAAGCAGAAGCGTCTGGCCAGAAACGCTCCCGTCCCGTGCGTCATCGGCGACGCCAATAGCGACATCCTCATCGACGAGGTGTCGCTGGTCGAGAACATGGAACGCGCGCCGCTCCATCCGCTCGACCAATTCCGTGCCTTTCAGGCCATGCGCGACAAGGGAATGACCGAGGAGTCCATCGCCGCCGCCTTCTTCGTCAGCGTTACCGTGGTCAAGCAGCGCCTGCGCCTCACCTCCGTCTCGCCGACCCTGCTCGAGATCTATGCCGATGACGGCATGACACTCGAACAGCTCATGGCCTTCACCGTCAGCCCCGACCACGCCCGTCAGGAGCAGGTCTGGGGCGCGATCAAGGATAGCTGGCAGAAAGAGCCCTATCAGATCCGGCGGATGCTGACCGAAACCGCGGTTCGCGCCTCGGACAAGCGGGCCGTCTTCGTCGGTGTCAACGCCTACGAGGCCGCGGGCGGCATCGTGCTGCGCGATCTGTTTCAGTCCGACGACGGCGGCTGGCTGCAAGACCCGGCCCTGCTCGACCGCATGGTGGCCGAGAAGCTGAAAACCACCGCCGATCAGGTCGCCGAGGAAGGCTGGAAGTGGATCGAGGTCGCGGTGAGCTTCCCCTATGGCCACGATCACGGCCTGCGTGAACTCGCCGGCGTCACGGTCGATCTGACCGACGAGGAACGTGCGACCCGCGAGGCGCTGCGCGAGGAATATGACCGGATCGAAGCGGAGTATTCCGAGGCCGACGAGCTGCCCGACGAGATCGATCAGCGTCTCGGCGAAATCGAACAGGCCCTGGACGCCTTCGAGAACCGCCCCGTCAGCTACGATCCAACCGATATCGCGATCGCCGGCGTCTTCGTCAGCCTCGATGCCGATGGCTCGCTGTCGATCGACCGCGGCTATGTCCGCGCCGAGGATGAGCCCCAGGCCGAACCCGATGGCGAGGCGCGCGAGAGCGACCAGCCCGATACGCCGGCCGTCCATGGTGCGGTCATCACCATCGGCGGCAAGCCCGCCGAGCCTGAGAACGATGAGGAAGATGGCATCAAGCCGCTGCCTGAGCGTCTCGTGATCGAGCTGACGGCCCATCGCACGCTGGCGCTGCGCAATGCGCTTGCGGAAAATCCGCATGTTGCCATGACCATGTTGCTGCACAAGCTTCTCAGCGACACTTTCATCCACACCAACCCGACTGGCTGCCTCGAGGCCAATGTCCGTCACATCTTTTTTTCGGCCCAGTCCGAGGAACTGAAGGACAGCCCATCGGCGCAGGCGGTTAATGATCGCCACGAGCGCTGGGGGGATCACATCCCTGCCGACGATCAAGTGCTCTGGGACTGGCTGACCGATCTCGATGACAGCACGCGCATGGAGCTGCTGGCGCTTTGCGTCAGCTATGGCGTCAATGCGCTGTTCGAGCGTCCGAACCCCTATTCCGGTTCGGGCGTCAGCCAGCACGGTCTCGACGCACGTCTGGCGCAGGCCGACCGGCTCGCGCGGGCGACCGGGATGGACATGGTGGCCGCAGGCTGGAAGCCCACGGTCGGCAACTATCTCGGCCGCGTGACCAAACTGCGCATTCTCGAGGCCGTCCGTGAAGGCGCCGGCGAGCCGGCCGCGCAGCTCATCGACCACCTGAAGAAGAGCGACATGGCCAAGGAAGCCGAGCGTCTTCTGGCGGAAACCGGCTGGCTGCCGGAACCGCTGCGCCTAACGTCCCTCGATGGCGATCAGCCCGGCCCGAACGAGCAGGCCGACGCTGACGAAGACGCCGCGCTGCCGGACTTCCTCACCAATGAGGGCGACGAGGAGGACGACGTCCAGCACGTCATCGCGGCCGAATAGCGCGATCGCGCGGGGGGCTTCGTTCGTCCCGCGCATCTCATCCCGATCTTCCACACCGCCCGGCCCCAAGGTCGACAGTCTGCACGGCTGTGCCGTGCGGGCCGGGCTTTCTCGTTTCAGGAGCCTGTCATGGCCGACTATTTCACCCATTTCTCGTGCCTCCTCGACGTCGGCACGCCCGAGAACGCCGCTCGCGCGCTCGACCTCTACAACCGCCTGGCAGGCGCATCGGAAGAACCGCCTTCCGAGGGCTTTCTTCTCTCGATCCAGCCCGAGCATGGCGGCACGCAGCTCTGGATGCGCCACGACGTCACCGGCGATCCCGAGAGGCTGATCCAGTTCGTGAAGCGCTGCGCCGCAGAGTTCAGCCTGACCGGCCGCTGGGGTTTTCAATATGCCAACACCTGCTCGAAACCCCGGCTCGATGGCTTCGGCGGCGGCGCGCATGTCCTCGAATTCGCCACTCGGGAGACCGTGGACTGGATCTACACCGATGGCTGGCTCGAACAGACGATCTCCGGCGAGGGAGGCCGGCTATGAGTATCCCGTCCTCTGCCCGGAGCAATTTTCAGACCCTGCTGCGCGCTGCCGGTGAGGGCAACCTTGCGCTCATGGAATGCCTCGATGCTGCGAGCGGCGCTCCGCGTTACGTCATCTGCGCGGTGGGACGAGGCGATGGCGATTTCGTCTTCACGCCTTTCGGGCACCTCTCCGACGGCAATCCTTATGACGCCTATCTGCCGCCCGAGCCTGGTGATCATAGCGGCTTCATCCACCTCGCCACATCGGGAGAAGCGCCATGATGGACATCGACGCCATCTTCGCCGCCGATTGTGAGCTGCCGCCCACCGAGCGATCGCTCCCCTGGTCAGAGACCAGGGACGGCATCACCGTCGTCGTGGAGCCCAAGCCCCATTGGGCCGGCGACATGCGGGCCTTCCGGGCCGAGGCTCGCGAATATTGCGCCTATGCCGACTGGACCGCGAACGGCGCGCGCGCCCGGTTCTTCGGACACATCGACACCAGCGGCGATGACCTGATCCGCAAGGCGCGCAGGCTCGTCGCCTGCGAGATCGCTGACGGACACTGGAGCTGACACCTCAAAGCGCCCCTGCCGCTCGGCTGGGGCGCTTTTGTCATGCCGGCCGCGAAGAGCGTTTCGAGAGTGAGAGGGCTGCCGGACGGGTTGAGCCCGGGCGGTCGAGAGAGAGCGCCGTTTGGGCTTGACCGTTCCCGCTCTCCCGAGGCTCCCGATCATGAACTTCATGTCTCCCGTGGCCCTTCCGGCCGCGTCAATTCCGCCTGCATCCGCCATCGTCGCCGCCGCGCACCAGCTCCTTGCACTGCTTGAGCGAGGACACCGGGTCGAAGCCAACAACCTTCGCGCCGCAATGGAGGCCGCCTTCGGCGCCTCCGACACGACCGGCGCCTGGGACTGGAAGGCGGCCTATGACGCCTGCGAATGCGCGACCGTCCTCTTCCTGCGCAAATACGGACGTGCGCTTTTCCGTAAAGCCTACACACCGGCTCTCCGGCTTTCCGCTTTGGCGAAAGTCACCGGTCTCCTGCCGACGCACACCCGTCGCTCCGAGGAGAGCCAGGCGCTGCAGCAATTCTCGACACCGGTCCCACTTGGCCTTGCCGCCATTGCCGCCGCCGCGATCACGCCGCGCGACATCGTGCTGGAGCCGTCGGCAGGCACGGGCCTTCTCGCCATCCTCGCCGAGATCAGCGGGGGCTCGCTGCTCCTCAACGAGCTGGCCGAAACCCGCGCCGATCTGCTTGACCAGCTCTTTCCGGCCGTTGCCGTCACGCGCCTCGACGCCGCCCAGATCGACGACCATCTCCCGACGACCGCCGTTCCTTCCGTCATCGTGATGAACCCCCCGTTCTCGGTAATGGCGAACGTCTCCGGCCGGGTCGCTGACGCCGCTGCGCGCCATCTTGCTTCGGCCCTGGCGCGGCTGGCCGACGGCGGGCGCCTAGTGACGATCACCGGCGCAAACTTCGGTCCCGAGCAACCGGCCTGGGGTGACGCCTTCGTCCGGCTTCAAGAGCGCGGCCGCGTCGTCTTCACCGCGGCGATCGAGGGCGCCGTCTATGCCAAGCACGGCACGACCGTCGAGACTCGGCTCACCGTCATCGACAAACTGCCCGCCGAAGACGCCACCGTCTTCCCGTCATCCGCTGGTATCGCGCCCGACGTCGCCACGCTGCTCGCGTGGATCGAGCGCCAAGTTCCGCCACGTCTGCCGGTCGCTCTTCCCGAAGTCGCTCCACCCGTCTCGAACGCGGCGCCTCGCACCGTTCGCAGCTATCTCGCGCGCGCAGCCACCGCGCGCCCAGCTGCACCTTCGTCGATCGACCCAGAAGGTGTCGAACTCGGCTACGACACCGTGGACTGGACGCCGCCAGAAGGCGCCAATCTCACGGAATCGATTTATGAAGAATACGGATTGCAGTCGATCCGTATCGCCGGCTCTCAGGCGCACCCGACCAAGCTCGTGCAATCGGTGGCAATGGCGAGCATTGCGCCGCCCAAGCCCGCCTATCGGCCGATGCTGCCGGTGAGCATCACCGATCTCCTGTCGGACGCCCAGCTTGAGACCGTCATCTATGCCGGCGAAGCCCATTCTGATTTCCTCGCCGGATCGTGGACGGTCGATGCGACCTTCGACCTCGTGCAGGCGGCTCCGGCCGATGCCGAGAATACCGTGCGCTTCCGCCGGGGCTATATGTTGGGTGACGGCACCGGCGCCGGGAAAGGCCGCCAGTCTGCCGGCATAATCCTCGACAACTGGCTGCGCGGCCGCCGCAAGGCGGTCTGGATCAGCAAGTCCGACAAGCTGATCGAGGACGCGCAGCGCGACTGGTCCGCGCTCGGCATGGAGCGCCTGTTGGTCACGCCGCTGTCGCGCTTCGCCCAGGGCAAGCCGATCACGCTTTCGGAAGGCGTCCTATTTGCAACCTACGCCACGCTACGCTCCGATGATCGCGGCGAGAAGGTTTCGCGCGTCCGGCAGATCGTCGAATGGTTGGGCTCCGATTTCGATGGAGTGATCATTTTCGACGAAAGCCACGCCATGGCCAATGCCGCAGGCGGCAAGGGAGAACGCGGCGACGTCGCCGCCTCGCAGCAGGGACGCGCGGGCCTCCGGCTCCAGCACGCGCTGCCAAACGCGCGCATCGTCTATGTCTCCGCGACCGGCGCGACCACCGTCCACAATCTCGCCTACGCCCAACGCCTTGGCCTGTGGGGCGGTGAGGATTTCCCCTTCGCCACCCGCGCCGAATTCGTCGAGGCGATCGAGGACGGCGGTGTTGCGGCGATGGAGGTGCTCGCCCGCGATCTGCGCTCGCTCGGCCTCTATACCGCGCGTTCGCTCTCCTACGATGGCGTCGAATATGAACTGGTCGAGCACGCGCTGACCGAGGAACAACGCGGCATCTACGACGCCTATGCCGGCGCCTTCGCCGTCATCCACAACCATCTCGACGCGGCGATGGAGGCCGCCAACATCACCGGCAGCGAGGGCACACTGAACCGGCAGGCCAAATCCGCCGCTCGCTCGGCGTTCGAGTCCACCAAGCAACGCTTCTTCGGCCACCTGCTCACATCGATGAAGACGCCCACGCTGATCCGCGCCGTCGAGCGCGATCTTGACGATGGCCATGCCGCCGTGATCCAGATCGTCTCGACCGGCGAAGCGCTGATGGAAAGGCGCTTGGCCGAGATCCCGACGGAGGAGTGGAACGATGTTCGCGTCGACATCACGCCGCGCGAATATGTTCTGGACTATCTGGCCCATTCCTTTCCGGTGCAGCTCTACGAGCCGTTCACGGATGGCGAAGGCAACCTGTCCTCGCGCCCGGTCTATCGCGACGGCCAACCCGTCGAGAGCCGCGAAGCTGCCGCGCGCCGCGACGAACTGATCGAACGTCTTGCGTCCCTGCCTCCCGTGCCGGGCGCGCTCGACCAGATCGTACAGCGCTTAGGCACCGACATTGTCGCCGAGGTGACGGGCCGCTCCAGGCGTATCATCCGCAAGGGCGAATGCTTCGCCGTCGAGAACCGCGCGCCGTCCGCTAACCTCGCCGAGACAGCCGCCTTCATGGATGACCTCAAGCGCATCCTCGTGTTCAGCGACGCGGGCGGCACCGGCCGCAGCTATCACGCCGAGCTGTCGGCAAAGAACCAGCGGCTGCGCGTGCATTATCTGCTCGAACCCGGATGGAAGGCCGACGCCGCCATCCAGGGCTTGGGCCGCACCAATCGCACCAACCAGGCGCAGCCGCCGCTCTTCCGGCCAATCGCCACGAACGTCAAAGCCGAAAAGCGCTTCCTGTCCACGATCGCGCGCCGGCTCGATACGCTCGGCGCGATCACGCGTGGACAGCGCCAGACCGGCGGCCAGGGTCTGTTCCGCCCCGAGGACAATCTGGAATCGAGCTACGCCCGCGATGCGCTGCGTCAGCTTTACCTCCTGATCGTTCGCGGCAAAGTGGAAGGTTGCTCGCTTCAACGCTTCGAGTCCGCGACCGGCCTGAAGCTGATGGACTCCAATGGCATCAAGGACGAGTTGCCGCCGATCACCACCTTCTTGAACCGCCTCCTGGCGCTCACCATCGAGCTGCAAGGCATCCTGTTCACCTCGTTCGAACAGTTGCTCGACGCCAAAGTTGCTGGGGCCATTGCCAGCGGCGTCTATGACGCTGGGCTAGAGACGCTGACGGCGGAGAGCTTTGTCGTCACCGAGCGCGCGACGATCTACACCCACCCGGCGACGGGCGCGCAGACGCGGTTGCTCACCATCACCGAGCGGCGCCAGAACCGGCCGACCACGCTCGATGCGGCGCTCGGCTGGCTCGACGATCCGCATGCCCGGCTGCTGGTCAACGAGCGTTCAGGCCGGGCCGCTGTTCGAGTGTCCGCGCCGTCCATCATGCTCGACGATGGTGAAATCGAACGGCGCGTCCGCCTGATCCGGCCGATGGAACAGCATTACGCGACCATGACGATGATGGCGGACAGCCATTGGCAGGAGGCCGACCGCGACACGTTCGCGGCGGTCTGGCAGCGCGAAGTCGCCGAGGTGCCGGCTTTTACGGAGGGCACGATGCACATGGTCAGTGGCTTGCTCCTGCCGGTGTGGAAACGCCTGCCCACCGAGTCGACGCGCGTCTATCGGCTCCAGACCGATGACGGCGAACGCATCATCGGGCGGCGGGTTTCGCCTGCCTGGGCCGCGAACGCCACCACGACCGGCACGACCAGCCTGACGAGCGATGACGCCTATGCCGCTCTCGTGGATGGCCGGACCATCCTCGATCTTGCCGACGGGCTGCAGCTTCGCCGCGCACGCGTGATGGGCGCCAACCGCATTGAGCTCTCCGGCTTCACCGACACCATGCGGGATCGCCTACGCGCCTATGGCCTGTTCGGCGAGATCATCTCGTGGAAGCTGAGATTCTTCGTCCCGGTTGACGCCTCCGGTCCCGCCATCCTCGGCAAGCTGCTCGACACCTATCCGGTTGAGCGGATCAGCAAGCGTGAGGCAGCGTGATGGCTCGGCAGAACGCTTCGGAACTGGCGCACCGTCTCGGCCGGCAGGCCGAGGCGGTCTGCCATCATTATCTCTCCAACGGCCAGCGGCAGGGCAATTATTGGCAGGTTGGCGACGTCCGCAACACCGAGGGCCGCTCGATGTTCGTGCGCTTGCGCGATACGCCCAAGGGCCCAGCCGGCAAGTGGAATGACGCCGCCACCGGCGAGCATGGCGATCTTCTCGACGTCATCCGTGAAACGCTCGGCCTCATCGACTTCGCCGACATTGCCGAGGAGGCCCGCACCTTCCTCAGTCTGCCGCATCCCGAACCGGAGCCGGCATTGCCACGTCGCGGGATGTCGCCAGTGCCATCGGGGTCCGCCGAGGCGGCACGGCGGCTCATCGCCATAACGCAGCCGATAACGGGCACAATCGTGCAAACGTATCTACGTGGACGCGGCATTACGCTTCTGCACGGATGCGGAGGTCTACGCTTCCATCCACGCTGCTACTACAAGCCCGAGGATGGTCCGACGGAGATATGGCCTGCCATGATCGCGGCGGTCACCGACCTCAATGACAAGATCACGGGCGCGCACCGCACCTGGCTCGCACCAGACGGCTCGGACAAGGCCCCGATCGACACGCCGCGCAAGGCGATGGGCGATCTCCTCGGCAATGCGGTCCGCATCGGTGTACCCGGCAGCGTGATGGCGGCGGGCGAAGGCATCGAGACCATGCTGTCGCTCCGCCAGGTTCTGCCCGACATGGCGATGGCGCCGGCGCTCTCGGCAGCACATCTGGCCGGCATCCTGTTCCCGCCGACGTTGCGACGGCTCTATATCGTTCGTGACGACGATTCGGCGGGTGATGGCGCGCGGGACATGCTGATCGAACGGGCGAACGCCGACGGTATCGAGGCCATCCCATTGTCGCCGGCACTCGGGGACTTCAACGAGGATCTCCGGCTGCTCGGCATCGATGCGCTCCGGGCGGGTGTCCGGGTGCAACTCGCTCCAGAGGACGTCGCGCGCTTCATGAGCCTGGCGGCATAGCCGGAAAGTGCTGAAGGGCGGCGCGCAGCCGCCATGCCCGCGAGGATGCACCAACCATCGGAAGAGGACCGCGCCTCGGCCTTCGAGAGGGCGATCGGCCGTCAGCCGGGCCGGATCGGCAATGGCTGCGGCCGACGATTTTCCGGCGGCGCTTCGCGCCTTTCCATCGCGAAACAAAATCGCCGGCCTTCGCCATCCTCCGCTGGCGCTTCGGCCCTTCGCTGCGCTCCGGGTGCAGGTCCGTCCCGCCCCGACGGCTTCGTCGCCATGAAGGCCGCGACGGTCGCGGTCCAACCGACGGAGCATCCCATGAGCGAGCACGACGACTACGAACCGCACCACGAATCATCTCCTACCGACCACTTGATCCAGGAACTGCAGCTCCACGGCTATCGCCCCTCCGAAGACGAACTCGACCAGCGCCTGCCACCGGAAGACCGCATCATTGACAGCGCCGTCGCCGACATCTTCGACGCACTGGTCGCCACAATCACCGACACGAGCCTCGACTTCGATCTCCCCGATCTCCTCTGGTCGACCGTCAATATGTTCCACCGCGCCGCTGACCGGATCGAACAGAAGCTCGACGACAACGAGCAGGCCCAAAAGCAGCTTCAGCGGGAACAGGACGGCTCAGAGGTGAAGTCCCTCCAGCTTGAGCGCCTGGTCGACATCGGCAAGAACCTGATCGAACGGCGCGACAGCATGGAGTCCTTCCGCGAGGCCGCCGCCGAACGCTACCGCATCGCCACCGGCTCACCCTGGTCGCAACGCACCGGATCACGGGTCAACCATCGCAATCTCACCGCCGCGATGATCGACAGCCGGGATTTCCTCGCCGCCAAGAGGCGCGCGGAGACCGAGGTGCTCGTGCCCGCCGGGCCCAAGATCGCCTTCTCGGGTGGCGACACCGTCGACCACAAGCAGATCTGGGCCAAGCTCGATCAGATCCACGCCAAGCACCCGGACATGGTCCTGCTACACGGCGGCTCACCGAAAGGCGCCGAAAAGATCGCTTCCCGCTGGGCCGACAGCCGCAAGGTGCCGCAAGTCGCCTTCAAGCCCGATTGGACGAAACACGCCCAGGCCGCACCCTTCAAGCGCAACGACCAGATGCTGAGCGTCGTGCCGATCGGGGTCGTGATCTTCCCCGGCACCGGCATCCAGGACAATCTCGCCGACAAGGCCCGCAAGATGGGTATCCCGGTCTATCGGTTCGGCTCGGGCGGTGCGTAAGCGCCGCCGGAACCGGCCATCTTGAAAAATGATGGCAAATTCCCTATTTTGCTATCACCGCTATCAACTTCCCCGGAGGCGCTATCATGCCCGCAGTCACGATCAGGAACCTGTCCGACGCGACGCACCGCGCCCTCAAGGTGCGGGCGGCACGGCACGGCCGCAGCGCCGAGGCCGAGATGCGCGACATCCTCGAAACGGCCGTTCGCCCCGATACGCGCCTGCGGCTTGGCACGGCCCTCGCGGAACGCAGCCGCCACATCGGCCTGACCAATGAGGACGTCGACGTCCTCGACCAGGCGCGCTACAAGACGCCCGCCAAACCGATGAGCTTCGAGTGATCCTCCTCGACACTAACGTCGTGTCGGAGGCGATGAAGCCTGCGCCCGACGACGCCGTTCGGGCGTGGCTCGACGATCAGGCGGCGGAGACGCTCTATCTCTCCAGCGTCACCATCGCCGAGCTGATGTTCGGCATCGGCGCACTTCCAGACGGTAAGCGCAAGGACAGGCTCGCCGAAGCTCTTGACGGAGTGATGGAGCTGTTCGCCGATCGCGTCCTGCCGTTCGACCTGGATGCTGCACGTCACTATGCGGATCTCGCCGTCAAAGCTCGCGCGGCCGGGAAAGGCTTTCCGCCGCCCGACGGCTACGTCGCGGCGATCGCGGCTGCCAAGGGCTTCGTCGTCGCCACACGCGACACCAGTGCATTCGATGCCGCCAATCTCGAGGTCATCGACCCCTGGAAGGCCGCGCGCTGACGATCTGTCACTGGCAATGCGGGTTGGACCGGGCGAACCGGCAGAAACGGGCCTCGCGGCAAACAGACATCACGGTCTCCTGACCGGACGACCACCCCCGCTTTTCGTCGCTGATCCTTGGTCCAGCCGATGGCCTGACGCCATCAACCCGTAAAGGGTCGGACTACGCATGCGCGTGCCGCCGCTCCGGCTTTGCCTGCGCGGTGATTGCGGCCAACAGCCGGACACTTCGGGCGCCTGTCAGCGGGGGATGGACCTCCGCTCAAACAGGAGCCAGGTCGATGTCCCTCCAAACCGCTCACGCCTTCGCCTTCAGCCTCGCCACCACCCTGATGGCCGCGATCATCATCTACCGAGCCGGCGACGGCACGCTCTCCGTCACCCCGGCAACGGAATACGACGGCGACGAAACCGCCATTGTCGGCGAAATCGACCCCTTCGCCTCATGAGGCGAACCGGGTCGCGCAATCGGCGAACGCTGCGCGTTTCCGCTCCCACTGCGACTCGAACTCTGCTAACCTTGCAGACGCGCCGTGGTGGTGGTGGTGGCGCAATCCGTCACCCATTCACGGAGCCACCACCATGATCATCGTCAGCATCCTAGTCAGCATAGCCGCCATCGGATTCCTCTGTTGGCTGCTCTTTACGCTTGCCGTGTTCGCGCTCCCGTTCTTCGCGGGCATCACCGCTGCCACCTGGGCCTATGGCACGGGCGCGGGATGGCTCGGCGCTGGCCTCGTCGGCTTCGTCGCCGCTGGCATGACCTTCGGCTTCGGGCAATTGCTGCTCGTGACCGTGCGCCCGACCTGGGCCCGTCTGCTGATCGCCGCGATGTTCGTCGTGCCGGCCGTCATCGCTGGCTTTCATGCCACCCATGGCATTGTGAAGCACACCATGCCGTCAGAAGGCTGGCAGCTTGCCTTCTCGATCGTCGGTGCCGTTGCCGTCGGTATTACCGCCTTCGTGCGTATCACCGGAATGGCGGCGTCCGGCCATTCCGGACAACTATCCCGCGCCTGATCGCTGTTACACCGTGAGGCAGGAATGGGACGAAGTGCTGGATGAAAAGCCAGCCGCGCATTCAGATTTTGCCGAAATCTATCGCAACGAGCTTCCTCGGCTTCGGAAATACTTCCAGACCAGAATCCGAAACCCAGACGATTCGCTCGACCTAGCTCATGAAGCGCTCACCCGTTTCCTTGCCATATCAGGGACCGGCTACGATCTCGTCTCCCGGGGCCTATCTGACCCGCATCGCGAGCAACCTCATCCTCGATCGAGCGAAGCGCGGCTCGACGAAACTCGCCGATATCACGCTCCCGATCGAAGAAGCGCTCGATGCCGCTTCCGACATGAGCCTGCATAGTCAAACCGAGCTACGGCATGAGGCAGACGCTGGCGGGGAATTTTGTCATTCCTCCCGCCTCTCACCCTCCGCGTGTTTCTCCTCAACCGTATAGAGGGCACACCTACGCCGAGGTGGCTGCCCTCTTGGACATCGAAACCTGGAGGGTCCAAAAGCAGGTGCGGAAAGCGCTGCGCCACATCAAAACCCACTCGGATCGCGACGATGCCTGCCTGAATCCCGACGTCCTATTGTGTCTCGACTAGCCGCGGACACATCACTAGCCTGCGCAAGCTGGTCGGCGCCGGTACGGAAGTGTCGTAAAACTCGGTCGCGAAACCCTGACTTTTGCGGGCGACTTTTGCGACAGGGATTTCGTTGAAATTCAGGGGCGATGATCTTGTCGCGAAACTTAGGATTTTCGCGACAAGATTAGCCCGGCCCCACATGTGAGGGCGAGCTGACCGGAGACTGGCGTTGTGCCTTCCTTTGAGCTGCGCATATGTCTTTTCTAATGCGTAGGCCCAGACGCGGCACCGTGGCTCTACTCGCTTCGCTCACCCAGGCCGCACGCCGTTTTGGCCCATACGCGTAACATCCACTGGCGGGGCGGCGCGGATCAGCGACCACGGCACCATTGAGGCGGCCCCGGCCTTTCGGCCGGAGCACCATGCCACACCATCATCATCACGTTGGCCATCAGGCGAACAGCAGAGCAATCAACACAGCCGTCCACGTCATCGGGTTGGCCCGGTAGGGGAGCGGAGATCCGGGCCGTCGCCTGAGCCCTTGGGTTGCGGCAGGGTGGAGCGCGCGGAGGGCGGCAGCGCCACCATCGCAGCCGAGGATCTGCTGGTGTCGAAGCGTCCCGTCCGAGCTGGCGGGACGGGGGAGATGCACTGCAGGGCCTGGGCAAGGCGAGGTTGCGCCGGTGATCTCGGCCAGGTCTTTGCGTCATCGTCGAAGGTCACCAACGTCTCCGTCATCGGTCCGTCCAGGGCCCGCTCCAAAACGGCCTCTTCAATGGCCTGATCTGGCCGAAGGACGGCTGCGCCTCGAGCGCCTATGCCACAACGGCTGGTCCCGACTTTCTTCCCCTGCCGGCTGCGCCGTCATTCCTCGCGAAACAACAAAGTCGCGCCTGCGCCATCCTCCGCTGCGCTGCGGTCGCAAGCGATGTGTCGTCGCTCGCCTCCGGCCAACCGATCGCCATCGAGGCCGCAATGGTGCGGGCTCGAAAGGGAAAGCGGAGACTTATCATGGCGACCATCGGCACCTTCAAGAAGACCGGAACGAACGAGTTCACCGGCGACATCGTCACCCTCAGCGTCCAGGCCAAGGGCGTGCGCATCGTCCCCGACCAGCGCGCCAGCGGCGAGAACGCCCCCAGCCACCGGGTCCTGGTAGGCCGCGCCGAGATCGGCGCCGCCTGGTCCAAGCGCTCCATCGAAGGCCGCGATTACCTGGGCCTGAAGCTGGACGATCCGAGCTTCAACGCGCCGATCTACGCCAACCTCTTCGACGACGAGGACAGCGACACCTTCTCGCTCATCTGGTCCCGCCCCAACGGTCGCCGCAGCGACTAAGGCGGGCTCCTCAGGGCCCCGGCCGAAAGGCCGGGGCCCTAGCCTTTTCCGGCGACCAGAAAGGAAGGGAGAATGCCTAACTTGCCTACGCCTAGCCGATTCGACAACGACCGAATCAGTCGCATGGGCCTGGAGCCGAAGCGAACGCCCAAGCCCGCCATTTTTGCTCGCACGAACACAAAGAACGACTATAATAGTCGTAGTGCTGGCGTGCGTATTTGTGATGGTGGGAGGTGATCATGCATGATCACCGCCCGACAATCACGGGCCGCACGCGCGTTGCTCGGCTGGACACAGGAGACGCTCGCTGACCGCGCCCAGGTAGCCTTGACCGCGTTGAAGCGCCTCGAATCTGAAAACAGATTGGACGTGTACGAGACCACGCGCGATCAAGTTCGTCGGGCCTTGGAGGCAGCCGGCATCGTCTTCCTGTCCACCGATCGAGGACAAGGTGTGCTGCTCGTCCATGGCCGTGAGGAAAAACAACACTGATCGACTGCTTTCGCGCGATGCTCTTGTCGCATCGGCTGACGCTCCGCACACGGCATCCGTGCGTCAAAATGCTTCCGTAAAATGCCTGGCTGAATCGTTGTTGGGTTGTGAGGCCAGGGATTCACTATGATCGACCCATTCGAAGATGTGGCACCGAGCGGGGATGAGCTGACCGCTTACGACCGCGCGCATGTGAAACTCTACATGCGCCTCCTCGACGCGACCGCTGATGGTGCGGATTGGCGGGAGGCCGTGCAGGTGATTTTCGGCATCGACCCCGAGGCCGAGCCTGATCGCGCCAAGCGCGTTCACGACACTCATCTCGCGCGCGCGGAGTGGATGACGCACTCCGGCTATCGACAACTGCTACGCGGGTCGGCCAACTAGCGGACATCCGTGCCCTACCTGAACCGTGATGCACCCGACGCATCGCGCGATGCACGGGCCATGGCTTCCACCTCAGATAGCAAGCCGGAATCGTTGATCGCTCTAAGTTCGCATTATCGGCGGGAGCTGATCAATGAAGCCGGATACTTCCAACTGGCGCAATCGAACGAGTTACGACTATTTCGATGCGTTGACGACAGAAGGACTCGCGTGGGAGTGCTTGCGCAGGTCAATCGAGTATCAGCACCTTTACGATAGGCTGATCGCGGAAAATCTTGAGACTACTCCACTGTCGCACGAGGCCGAGCGACATTGGGGGTTGCGATTTCGCCGCCTCACCGAGCCTATCGTCTCTGCTACAGGACGTGTTCTGGTCAACCAGCGCCAGTTCCGCCGTCCTTGCAGTTACACTCCCGCCCGCCGTCCAGTCTCTATCGTCATTTACGCCACTCGCCGACCTTGGCGATCAACGCCTTAGCCCGGAAGGTCTCTACGCGTTACATAGCGTCAGCGGCGTTGAGCTTCTCTTCCTTCCCGGCAGTACGCCTCAGTCTCCGCTCGCCGTGCTCATACCGCTTGGCGATGACACACTCGGACACATCGAGGCAGCCACCAGATTCTGGCAGTCGTTACGCGGACGCCCGTCTGTCAAAGACACGCGCATAACCAAACAGCAACGACGACGCCTGCGGCTGATGTTGCAGGCAACCGACGGCCGCGAGCACGGCGCCAGCTATCGCGAAATCGCCCAAGCGATATTCGGAGATACGCGCGTCTCCGCCGATCCGTGGAAGACTTCGCCGCTGCGCGACGCCGTTATCGGATTGGTCGAAAGCGCCGCCATTATGATAGGCGGCGGCTACCGGCAGCTCTTGCGCCATCGCCGTCGGTCGTAACCGCCCTTTCGAGGGGTGGGGTTTTTTGGCCCCCCAATCTTCCCCATCCCCGCAGCCGACTGTCCTCCGCCACCGTGGTCTCTGTCAGCCGCTGATTGCCAGCGGCCCCCAGCAAACCCACGGAGGCACGCTCCATGCGACCCGATACCGCCGCGCTCCCGCCACGCTACCTGCGGACCAAGGAAGCCGCTGAATTCCTCAGCCTTTCCGCGCGCACGCTGGAGAAACACCGCACCTACGGCACTGGCCCAGCCTACCGCAAACTGGGTGGCCGCGTCGTCTACTCTGTCGGCGATCTCGAATCCTGGGCCGCGCGCGGCGCCGTCACCTCGACCTCCGATCCGCGCGGCTCCGTCCTTCCGGCAAAGCGCCATACTTCACCGACCGGCCAAGTCGCCGGCCGACACGCACGCTGATCGCATCCGGTCCCTTCATGGCGGTGCGGCGTCGATACCCTTCGGAGCGCGGACAGCTCGATCTGTTTCGAGCGCGCCCCGGTGACTTCGCGCCACGAGACGCGCAGGATCTCATGGCCTACCCCTTTTTCTCCCTCTCCAAATCCCACCGCGTCGCCCCCATCGATTTTTCATCCGGCGACGTCACCATTCGCGTCGAAGCCGTGCCCGACCATGGCATGGCGACGATCTGGGATGCCGACATCCTGATCTGGGCCGCGAGCCAGATCGTCGAGGCGCGCGACGCCGGACTACGCACCTCGCGCCTGATGGCGGCGACGCCGTATGAGATTCTGAACTACGTCGGACGCGGCACTTCACTGCGCGACTATCAGCGGCTGAAGGCCGCGTTGGATCGCCTGCAATCGACGACCGTCGCGACGTCAATCCGTCAGCCGACCGAGGGGCGCCGACATCGGTTCTCCTGGATTAACGAATGGCAGGAGCGCACCGATCGCAATGGCCGCCCTGACGGCATCGAGCTGATCGTTCCGGACTGGTTCTACAAGGCCGTGCTGGACGACGCGCTCGTCCTCACCATCGACCCCGCTTACTTCGATCTCACCGGCGGTCTCGACCGCTGGCTCTACCGCGTCGTGCGTAAGCACGGCGGCCGCCAGCGCGATGGCTGGCGCTTCGACCTACGTCATCTCCATCTCAAATCCGGCAGCCTGTCGCCGTTCAAACGCTTCGCCTTCGAACTGCGCGACATCGTGCGGCGCCAACCGCTGCCCGGCTACGCCCTCTCACTCGAAATGGAAATCAGCGGACGCACGCTGCTCGCCTTCGAGCCTCTGGCGGCCTGTGGAAAAGCTGTGGGAACGATCGTGCTATCGGGAACCCGCACTATCGTGCCATCGGGAACCCGAGGCTCGTGCTATCGGGAACCCAAACCACGCCTAAGCTATGGAAATCACGCGCGGAATCGCGCCCTTAACTTAGAGACTAACCAAGAATCTAACTTTGAAGAGCGCGTGCGCGATGTGGACAATCTCATCCGCAACGCCGCGAACAACCTCCGCGCCACAGGCGGAATGCTGGCCTTCGGCGCTCCCTCGGCCAAAGCGGGCCGGGAGGGAAGCGAGCCGCTGGCGGCCGACCAGCTTCCGTTCGGTGGGCGGCCCGGAGGTGCGCGATGATCGTCGCGTTCCTCAATCAGAAGGGCGGCGTTGGCAAGACGACGCTTGCGCTCAACCTCGCTGGCGAGCTCGCCGCCCGCGGTAAGCGCGTCACGCTCATCGACGCGGACCCGCAGGGCTCGGCGCTCGACTGGTCGCAACAGCGCAGCCATGAGGGACTGCCCCGCCTCTTCGGCGTCGTCGGCCTGGCGCGCGACACGCTCCATCGCGAAGCGCCGGAACTGGCGAAGGATGTCGATCACGTCGTCATCGACGGACCGCCGCGCATCGCCGCGCTTATGCGCTCGGCATTGCTTGCTGCCGATCTCGTCCTGATCCCGGTGCAACCGTCGCCGCTCGACGGCTGGGCCTCGGCCGAGATGCTGGCGTTGCTGCGAGAGGCGCGCATCTACCGCCCGGAGCTGGTCGCGCGCTTTGCGCTCAATCGCTGCGGCGCGCGCACCATCCTTGCCCGCGAGACGGCCGAAACCCTCGCCGATCACGATCCACCAGTTCTCGCGACCACCATCGGCCAGCGCATCGCCTTCGCCGCAGCGGCGCAGACGGGCCTCCTCGCTGCCGAACTCGACGACGCCACATCAGCCGCACGCGAGATCGCGGCGCTTGCTGACGAACTCATCCGCCTTCGGATCGGCGGGGGCGCTCAATGACCGAGCGATCATCCCGCCGCAGCTTTGCCGCGCGACCCGCCGACCCCGATCAATGGATCAAGGCCGCCGACACCGCGCCGCGCGCGACCGACGTCACCGCGTTCACCGCTCGCCTCACCATCGACGTAACACCCGAGCTGCGGGGGCGGATCAAGATCGCCGCCTTCCGCCGGGGCGTCACTGTCGCCGACATGCTGCGCGAGCTGCTCGCGCGCGAATTCCCCCCGACCGAAGGAGACCCCTCATGACCGGCATCGCGGCTCCCCGCGTGCGCGGCGGCCCGACGCCGTCGGCGCTCTCGCACGATGACATGACGCACGTCGAACTGACGTGGATCGAGAAGAAGATCGAATACTGGATCAGGTTCGGTCGCGAGGCGCACGAACAGATCCTCGACCGCCGCCGGCGCGTCGTCTCTTTCCGCCCCAACACCGTGTTCGCTTTCGTGCGTTGGGCGGCGAACGACTTTGGTACCATTATCTCGCGCATCGACATCGTGCGCGCGGTCCAGCCGGGCGAGCGCTACCAGACGTTGCCCTTCGTGCGGCCCGGCGGCGAAATCCTGCTGAAGATCGACGGCTGGCCGAAGGTCGAAGATGTGCTCCGCCACGTCGATGCAATCGAAGCGATCGGCATCGAGGCGGACGCGGTTTCGCCGGAACACTGGCAGCACGTCCATAACCGGATGGCCGCAGGCCATCAGCCGCGCGCCTACACGCTCGACCAGCATCGCGCCTTCCTCCTGCGCCGGAGGATCGAGCTGTGATGCGCTCTGGACTCTTCCTCGTCATGGCGTTCGCGACGATAGGCGTCGGCTATCCGGCGCTCACGCCGATGCCGACCAAGCTGATGTGGAACGCGTCTGCCAGCGCACCGATCGGCTTCTACACGATCGACTTCGATGGGCCGTTCGAAGTCACCGATCTTGTCGCCGTCGACGCGCCCGAGCCGCTCGCGACCTTTCTCGCCGAGCGCGGCTACCTGCCGAAGGGCGTTCCGCTGTTGAAGCGAATTCTCGGCGTCTCCGGGCAAACCGTCTGCCGCTCGAACCTCACCATCACCGTCGATGGCGTCGAAGTCGGCGCGGCGCTCAAGCGCGATCGTATCGGGCGCCCTCTGCCAATCTGGCAAGGGTGCCGCCGCATCCCGACAGGCCAAGCCTTCCTGATGAACTGGCAGGTCAGCGACAGCATGGACGGCCGCTACTTCGGGCTCACCGACTCCGACCAGATCATCGGCCGCGCCGTCCCGCTGTGGACCGACGAGGAGGGAACCGGGCGTTTCGAATGGCGCGCGTCGACGCGGTGAGCGCGCGACCGGCGGCGTTCGCACCGTCGCTCTTCTCATCACCGCACCACGAAAGACAGGAGTATCGCATGACACAGATCGGAGAGTTCACGAAGCTGAAGTCCGGTTATTCCGGGCGCATCCGCACGCTCAGCCTCGACCTCGCCGTCGCGATCGTGACGGCCGAAGCCAGCGACACCGAGAACGCGCCGGACTACCGCGTTCACGCCGAGAGCGAGGAAGGCCCGGAGATCGGCGCCGGCTGGAAACGCTCCAGCGACAAGGCGGGCGACTTCGTCTCGATCCAGCTCGACGACCCCACGTTCGCGCAGCCGATCCGCGCCAACCTCTTCCAGAACGGCGACGACAAGACGTCCTGGTCGCTGCACTGGTCGCGTCCGCGCGACCGCGCCGAGAAGGACTGATCGATGTTTGCTCGCCGATCATCGACGAGCCAACGGAGTGCGCGCGGGCGGCATCAATCCACCCGCCGCATGGCTCTCCTTCTCCTTTGCGGCATGCTTGTCGAGACGAGCGGCATCAGCGCTGCTCTGGCGCAATCCGTCCCGGCGCCGCGCACGGTCTCCATCGATCCGCATGCAGCCTTCGTCACCGAAGCCTCGCAACGCTTCGGCGTTCCTGAAGGATGGATCATCGCCGTCAAACGCGCCGAAAGCGCCGGCGATGTGCGTGCCATTTCGTCGGCCGGCGCGATGGGCCTGATGCAGGTCATGCCCGACACCTGGGCCGGTCTTCGGCTGCGCTATGGCCTTGGCTGCGACCCCTATGATCCACGCGACAACATCCTCGCGGGCACAGCCTATCTGCGCGAGATGTACGATCGCTATGGTACGATTCCGGCGATGCTGGCGGCCTATAATGCAGGCCCCGGCCGTTATGACGAGCACCTTCAGACCGGCCGCGCTCTGCCCGCCGAAACGCGGGCCTATGTCGCGCTGATTGCTCCCCAGCTCGGCGCGACATCGCCGTCCGCCGCACCGCCCATTGCACCGCCACGGCTGCCGGATTGGCGTGAGGCGCCGCTCTTCGTCGTGCGTTCCGCCGACGCCCGTTCTGCGGTTCCACCGTCGAACCGTGAGCATTCGGACGACAGCCGATCCTCCGTCACGGCGCGTCCGCCCGATCGCACCGAAACACCGGCTGCGCCCGTTGTCGTCGCACGCTCCGACCAGGACGCGCCACGATGAGCACGGCAAGCATCCTTCGTGCTTTCTCGTATCGCTGCGCAGTATGGAGAGCGGACGGGAGGGAGGCAGCCAAAACAACCGCACGATGGCAGGATAAAAGCGCGCACATTGTGCGTCGGTTGGGCGGTTGTTTTTCTTGGATTTTCTCGCGCGCTGCGCACATTGCCACGCTGGCGCGCAATGTGCGGCTCAGCCTTAAGACGCTGCATCTTTTCGATCTTTCGCACATTGCAGGCCGGCGTCATGGCCGATGACCACGAGTTTCGCATCCGGCCTGGGCGCATCCGCTCGACCAAAGCGCAGTCCGCCAGACCGTTCATCGCGCAGGCGCTCGCCGCGGCGAAGAAGGCCGGCGGCGTGTCTCGTTCAGGCCGCGTCGTGTCGGCGAGCCGGTCCCGCTTTGGACGCGGCCAGCGCGCCAGCGTCCAGGCGAACCGTTTCATCACCGTACGCACGCGCGGCGCAGTCATCAAGGCGCGCGTCGTCCGACATTCGGCTCGCGCCGCGCCGCTGGGCACGCATCTCAATTATCTGCGCCGCGATGGTGTCACCCGGGACGGAGAGAAGGCGCGCCTGTTCGGGTCGGGAACGGAGGAAGCGGATGGGCGTGCCTTCGCGGAGCGGTGCGAGGACGATCGCCATCATTTCCGATTCATCGTCTCACCGGACGACGCCGGGGAGATGTCGGACCTCAAATCCTTCACGCGCGACCTGGTCTCGCAGATGGAGAAGGATCTCGACACCCGGCTCGACTGGGTGGCCGTCGATCACTGGAACACCGAGCATCCCCACGTCCACCTGATCGTGCGCGGCGTTCGCGAGGACGGCCAGGACCTCGTGATCTCGCGCGACTACATCAAGGAGGGGATGCGCGACCGGGCGCGCGGTCTCATCACGCAGGAGCTGGGGCCGCGCACGGACCTCGACATCCGCCGCTCCCTGGAAAGCCAGATCGAGGCGGAGCGCTGGACGCAGCTCGATCGCCAGCTCGTCCGCGACGCCGGCAAGACCGGCGTCATCGACGTCGCGCCGGAGGCCGGCCGCCAGCCGGACGCCTATAGCGTCGAGAAGGTGGGCCGCCTGCGCAAGCTCGAAAGCCTCGGCCTCGCCAGCGAAATCGGGCCCGGCCAATGGATGATCGACGACAAGGCCGAGGCGACGATGCGCGAGCTCGGCGGGCGCGGCGACATCATCAAGCGTATGCACCGTGCGCTGACGGATCGCGGCATCGAGCGCGGCTCCGCGAACTTCGTTCTGGCGGCCGAAAGCCTTGACACGCCGATCGTCGGGCGGCTCGTGGCGCGCGGCCTCGACGACGAGCTGAAGGGCACGGCCTATGCCGTGGTCGACGGCGTGGATGGCCGCAGCCATCACATCAAGCTCTCCGATCTCGACGCCGCCGGCGACAGCACGCCGGGCTCCATCGTCGAGCTGCGGAAATTCGATGACGCGCGCGGCCAGCGCCGTGTTGCGCTTGCTGTCCGTTCGGATCTCGATCTCGGCGGTCAAGTGACGGCCAGCGGCGCGACTTGGCTCGACCGTCAGGCTATCGCGCGCGAGCCCGTTGCCACGTCCGAGGCCGGGTTCGGCGCCGAAGTGCGGCAAGCGATGGAGAAGCGTGCCGAACACCTTATCGGGCAAGGTCTGGCTGAACGTCGCGGCAGCAGCGTCACCTTCACTCGCAACCTGATCGACACGCTCCGCCGCCGCGAGATTGAGGCCGCTGCCAGCAAGCTCGCGACGGAGACGGGCCAACCGTTCAAGCCGGCAGGGACCGGAGAGTATGTCGCGGGCGAATACCGGAGGCGCCTGTCGCTGGCATCGGGTCGCTTCGCCATGATCGACGACGGCCTTGGCTTCCAGCTCGTGCCGTGGTCGCCGTCACTCGAAAAGCATCTCGGACGCCATGTCTCGGGCATCGGCCGCAACGACGGCGGCGTCGACTGGAGCTTCGGCCGAAAGCGCGGGCTCGGCCTTTAACGCCAATCAAGAAAGAACCGCCGCATGTCAGCGACCAAAATCCTCTGGGGGCAAATCACGGTCGTCTTCCTAATCGTGCTCATCACCACCTGGGCCGCGACGCAGTATGTCGCCTGGAGCCTCGGCTTTCAGGCGCAACTAGGCCAGCCTTGGTTCGTCCTGTCGGGCGTGCCGATCTACTATCCGCCCACGATCTTCTGGTGGTGGTACTTCTACGACGCCTATGCGCCGGAGATCTTTGCCAAGGGCGGCATGATCTCGGCGTCGGGCGGGTTCATCGCGATCGCTGTCGCCATCGGCATGTCCGTGAGGCGCGCCCGCGAAGCGAAGAACGCCGAGACTTACGGTTCCGCGCGCTGGGCCGAAAAGGGGGAGGTGAAGTCGGCCGGACTGCTCGGCCCTGATGGCGTCGTGCTTGGACGCTATGAGCGCGACTATCTCCGCCACGACGGCCCGGAGCATGTTCTGTGCTTCGCGCCGACACGATCGGGTAAGGGCGTCGGCCTGGTCGTGCCATCGCTGCTGACCTGGCCGGGCTCAGCCATCGTTCACGACATCAAGGGCGAGAACTGGCAGATCACCGCCGGCTTTCGCGCCCGGCACGGCCGGGTGCTGCTGTTCGATCCGACCAACCCGAAATCTTCAGCCTACAATCCGCTGCTCGAGGTGCGCCGCGGCGAATGGGAAGTGAGGGACGTTCAGAATATCGCGGACATCCTGGTCGACCCCGAAGGCTCGCTCGAAAAGAGGAATCACTGGGAGAAAACCAGCCACGCGCTGCTGGTCGGCGCGATCCTCCACGTCCTCTATGCCGAGGACGACAAGACACTCGCCGGCGTCGCGGGCTTTCTCTCTGATCCGAAGCGCCCGATCGAGTCGACGCTGGCTGCGATGATGAAGACCAGCCACCTTGGCGAGGCGGGACCTCACCCCGTCATCGCGAGCGCGGCGCGCGAACTCCTCAACAAGTCGGACAACGAACGCTCCGGCGTCCTGTCGACCGCCATGTCCTTCCTTGGCCTTTACCGCGATCCGGTCGTGGCCGAAGTCACCAGGCGGTGCGACTGGCGCATCACCGATATGGTCGGCGGCGCTCGGCCGACGACGCTCTACCTCGTCGTGCCGCCCTCCGACATCGCCAGGACCAAGCCGCTCATCCGCCTCATCCTCAACCAGATCGGGCGGCGCCTCACCGAGGACCTGCAGGCGAAGGCCGGGCGTCATCGCCTGTTGCTCATGCTCGACGAGTTTCCCGCGCTCGGTCGCCTCGACTTCTTCGAGTCCGCGTTGGCCTTTATGGCGGGCTATCAATTGAAAGCGTTCCTGATCGCGCAGTCGCTGAACCAGATCGAGAAGGCATACGGCCCAAACAACTCCATCCTCGACAACTGCCATGTCCGCGTCTCCTTCGCCACCAACGACGAAAGAACGGCGAAAAGGGTCAGCGATGCGCTCGGCACCGCGACCGAGATGCGCGCGATGAAGAACTATGCCGGCCATCGGTTATCGCCCTGGCTTGGCCATCTCATGGTGTCGCGTTCGGAAACCGCGCGTCAGCTCCTGACGCCAGGCGAGATCATGCAGCTTCCGCCCACCGATGAGATCGTCATGGTTGCCGGCACGCCGCCGATCCGCGCGAAGAAGGCGCGCTATTACGAAGACGCCCGCTTCAAGGAGCGCATCCTCGCGCCGCCCGAACTGGCGCGACCCGCCGAGGGTCGGCCCGATGATTGGAGCAAGCTGCCGATCCCGACGCGTCCCGACACCGGCAACGAGGCCGCAGAGGTGTCGAGCGTGGGCGAAGATGAAGATCCAACCGAGTCCGAGCGTCGTCACCAGCCCGAGCTCAACCGGGTGAAGCCCGTCGAGAAGAAGGCGCCGATCGACAACGAGTTCGAGATCGATCTGCCTGACGAGACCGAGGATGACGCCACGCGCAATCAACGCATGACGCGCGTCATGCGGGGCGTCGCCCGCCAGGTCTCGCTCGATCCGAACGATGGCATGGAGCTGTAGCGCCGTGACGGGACGCAAGAAAAAGGCGCAGATTTCCGTGTATCTCGACCCCGAGGTCATGGCGCTGTTGTCCGACTACGCAGCGCGGCGCGAGCAATCGCTGTCGCTGATCGCCGAGGCCGCCATTGCCTCGTTTCTGTCGCCGGACGATGCCGAACGGCGCGAAGCTGTGGTCGGTAAGCGCCTCGACCAGATCGATCGCCGTCTCACGCGCATGGAGCGCGATGTCGGCATCACCGTCGAAACGATGGCCGTCTTCATTCGGTTCTGGCTGGCCACCACGCCAGCGCTTCCAGAGCCCGCAGCTCAGGCGGCGCGCGCCAAGGCGGCAGAGCGATACGAAGGCTTCATCTCGGCGCTTGGACGTCGTCTGGCGCAAGGCCCGAAACTTCGGCAGGAGATTTCGGAAGATGTCGGCGAGTCGCCCACCACCGACGTTGAGGGCGCCTCATAGAATCTACCGACGCTCGATCAAGATCAGCGCCGCGCCGCCGTTCTCCTGTATTTGCACGCTACGCTACTACTACGACCGATATTTGTTGAAGTGTCCTGATTCAGGGCTCTTTTAATCGCCCCGATCCGGGGATCATCTTTTCAGCCCCGTGAGAAAGCGGGGCAGAAGTGACCACTACCAGCCAGAAGCCGGAGGCGTTCGCGCGCGGTGCGCGCATGCTCCGCACCGCGCTCGGCGCAACCATCACACATCTGCTCGAAGACCCCTCCGTCGTCGAGGTCATGCTGAACCCGGACGGTCGCCTCTGGGTGGATCGGCTGTCCGAGGGACTCGCCGATACGGGTGAACGGCTGTCCGCGGCTGACGGAGAGCGCATCGTGCGCCTCGTCGCGCACCACGTCGGCGCCGAGGTCCATCCGCGCAGCCCTCGGGTCTCAGCCGAGCTGCCGGAGACCGGCGAGCGGTTCGAAGGCTTACTACCGCCCGTCGTCGCAGCGCCGGCCTTCGCGATCCGCAAGCCCGCCGTCGCTGTCTTCACCCTCGACGACTATGTGGTCGCCGGCATCATGTCGGCCGATCAGGCCGTGGTCCTCCGCGACGCCGTCGCCTCGCGCGCCAACATTCTGGTTGCGGGCGGCACGTCGACGGGCAAGACGACGCTGACCAACGCGCTGCTGGCCGAGGTCGCGAAGACCGAAGACCGCGTCGTCATCATCGAAGACACGCGCGAGCTCCAATGCAGCGCGCCGAACCTCGTTGCGATGCGCACCAAGGATGGCGTCGCCACGCTCTCCGAGCTGGTCCGCTCCTCGCTGCGCCTGCGCCCCGATCGCATCCCCATCGGTGAGGTCCGCGGCTCCGAAGCGCTCGATCTCCTCAAAGCCTGGGGCACCGGTCACCCTGGCGGCATCGGCACCATCCACGCCGGCACCGGCATCGGTGCACTGCGCCGTCTTGAGCAGCTCATCCAGGAAGCCGTCGTCACTGTCCCGCGCGCCCTGATCGCCGAGACGATCGATCTCGTCGCTGTCCTGTCGGGCCGCGGCGCGCAGCGCCGGCTCGCGGAACTTGCCCGCGTCGAGGGCCTCGGCCCTGACGGCGATTACCGCACCACGCCAGCGACCCCCAACCCAACAGGAGAACCATCATGATCCGCACGCTTTCGCGCGGCTGCCGCACCATGGCCAATGCGGCCGCGGCCGTTGCCCTCACCCTTATGTTCACGCAGGCCGCGCACGCCTCGGGCTCGTCCATGCCCTGGGAAGCGCCGTTGCAATCGATCCTGGAATCGATCGAAGGGCCGGTCGCCAAGATTATCGCCGTCATCATCATCATCGTCACTGGCCTGACGCTCGCGTTCGGCGACACCTCGGGCGGCTTCCGCCGGCTCATCCAGATCGTCTTCGGCCTGTCGATCGCCTTCGCCGCGTCGAGCTTCTTCATGTCGTTCTTTTCATTCGGCGGCGGGGCGCTGGTCTGATGACGGCCGTTCTCGAACAGCTTGCCGAAGTCCCGGGATTCACCGTCCCGGTTCACCGGGCGCTGACCGAGCACATCCTGCTCGGCGGTGCCCCGCGCGCGATCGCCATCATGAACGGCACGCTCGCCGGCGCCGTCGGACTCGGCCTCCGCCTCTGGCTCGTCGGCCTGGCGATCTGGGCCATCGGCCATTTCGCGGCGGTGTGGGCGGCCAAGCGCGACCCGCTCTTCGTCGAGGTCGGCCGCCGTCACCTGCGCATCCCCGCTCACCTGTCCGTCTGAGGAGGCGCGCTGCCATGATGAACCTCGCCGAATATCGCCGCACTGCCACGCGATTGGCCGATTATCTGCCCTGGGTTGCGCTCGTCGCCGAAGGCGTTGTCCTCAACAAGGACGGCTCCTTCCAGCGCACCGCGCGCTTCCGCGGTCCCGATCTCGACTCGGCAGTCGCCGCCGAGCTGGTCGCCGTCTCCGGTCGGCTCAACAATGCCTTCCGCCGTCTCGGCACCGGATGGGCGATCTTCGTCGAGGCGCAGCGCCACGAGGCGTCGACCTATCCGTCGAGCCTCTTTCCCGACGCCGCCTCCGCGCTGCTCGATGCCGAGCGCAAAGCCGATTTCGAGGAGGCCGGCGCGCATTACGTCTCCAGCTACTACCTCACCATCACCTATCTGCCGCCGGCCGAAGACGCCGCGCGCACGGAGGCTTGGCTCTATGAAGGCCGCGAGCGCGGCGGCATTGATCCGAACGAGGTGCTGAAGACTTTCGTCGATCGCACCGATCGCGTCATCGCGCTGCTCGACGGATTCATGCCCGAATGCGCCTGGCTCGATAGCGTCGAGACGCTGACCTATCTGCATTCGACCGTATCGACGAACCGGCACCGCGTCCGCGTGCCGGAAACCCCGATCTATCTCGATGCGCTGCTCGCCGATCAGCCACTGACCGGCGGCCTGGAACCGCGGCTCGGGACCGCGCATCTGCGCATTCTCACCATCGTCGGATTCCCGACCGCGACCACGCCCGGCATCCTCGACGATCTGAACCGTCTCGCCTTTCCCTATCGCTGGTCGACGCGCGCGATCCTGCTCGACAAGACCGACGCGACCAAGCTGCTCACCAAGATCCGGCGGCAATGGTTCGCCAAGCGCAAGTCGATGGCCGCGATCCTCAAGGAGGTGATGACCAACGAGGCGTCCGCGCTCGTTGACACCGACGCGTCTAACAAAGCCGTGGACGCGGACCTCGCGCTTCAGGAACTCGGCGCCGACTACGCGGGCGAAGCTTATGTCACCGCGACCATCACGGTCTGGGACACCGATCCGCGCATCGCGAGCGAGAAACTGCGACTCGTCGAGAAGGTGATTCAAGGCCGCGATTTCACGGCCATGACCGAAACCATCAATGCCGTCGATGCATGGCTGGGCTCATTGCCCGGGCACGTTTACGCCAACGTGCGCCAGCCGCCCATCTCGACGCTGAATCTCGCCCACATGATCCCGCTGTCGGCGGTGTGGGCGGGGCCGGAACGGGACGAGCACTTCGGGTCGCCCCCCTTGCTGTATGGCAAGACCGAGGGCTCGACCCCGTTCCGGTTTTCTCTTCATGTCGGCGACGTCGGCCACACGCTTGTCGTCGGACCGACCGGCGCCGGCAAGTCCGTGCTGCTCGCCGTCATGTCCTTGCAGTTCCGGCGCTACGAAGGCTCCCAGGTTTTCGCCTTCGACTTCGGCGGCTCGATCCGCGCGGCCGCACTCGCCATGGGTGGCGACTGGCACGATCTCGGCGGCGATCTCACCGAGGGCGTCGACGCCTCGGTGTCGCTCCAGCCGCTGGCGCGCATCCACGACACGCCGGAGCGCGCCTGGGCGGCGGACTGGATCGTCGCGATCCTCACCCGCGAAGGCATCCCCATCACGCCCGACGTGAAGGAGCACCTCTGGTCGGCGCTGACCTCGCTGGCGTCCGCGCCGGTCGAGGAACGCACGATCACCGGTCTTACGGTCCTGCTGCAATCGAACGACCTGAAGCAGGCGCTGCGGCCCTATTGCGTCGGCGGTCCTTATGGGCGGCTGCTCGACGCGGAAGTCGAACATCTCGGCTCCGCATCCGTCCAGGCTTTCGAGATCGAGGGGTTGGTCGGCACGGGCGCTGCGCCCGCGGTGCTCTCGTATCTCTTCCACCGCATCGGCGACCGCCTCGACGGTTCGCCGACGCTGCTCATCATTGACGAGGGCTGGCTCGCCCTCGATGACGACGCCTTCGCCAGCCAGCTCCGCGAGTGGCTGAAGACGCTGCGCAAGAAGAACGCCAGCGTCATCTTCGCCACGCAATCGCTCTCCGACATCGATAACAGCGACATCGCGCCGGCGATCATCGAGAGCTGCCCGACTCGGCTGCTTCTACCGAACGAACGCGCGATCGAGCCGCAGATCACCGCGATCTATCGGCGCTTCGGCTTGAACGACAGGCAGATCGAGATCCTCGCGCGCGCCACGCCCAAGCGCGACTATTATTGCCAGAGCCGCAGGGGCAATCGGCTCTTCGAGCTGGGCCTCTCCGAAGTCGGCCTCGCGCTCGTCGCGGCATCCTCCAAGGCCGACCAGACCGAGATCGCGCGCACCGTCGAAGAGCACGGCCGCGGCCGCTTCCTCGCAGCCTGGCTGCGTCTGCGCGGCGCGGAGTGGGCGGCCGATCTCATCCCGGACCTCAGCAACCTCATCCCCCAGCAGCCAGAAAAGGAGCCACAACCATGATTGCCCACCGTTCACGTCCGCGCGCGCTGTCGCTCGCGGCCTTCCTCCTGGCGATGCCGCTTGCCGCATCGCCGATGCTGATCGCACCGGCGCACGCGCAATTCGGCTTCGGTGGCATCGTCTACGATCCCACCAACTACGCACAAAACGTCCTGACCGCGGCGCGCTCGCTCGAGCAGATCAACAATCAGATCCGCTCGCTCCAGAACGAGGCGCAGAGCCTCATCAACCAGGCGCGCAACCTCGCGAGCCTCCCGTACAACTCGCTGCAGCAGCTCCAGCAGAATGTGCAGCGCACTCAGCAGCTCCTGCAGCAAGCGCAGAACATCGCGTTCAACGTCCAGAACGTCGATCAGATGTTCCAGCAGCGTTACGGGCGGGTGTCGCTCTCTTCGACCGACGCTCAATTGGTGTCGGACGCTCGCGCGCGCTGGCAGACGACCGTCGGCGGCTTGCAGGACGCGATGCGCGTGCAGGCCGGCGTCGTCACGAATATCGACAGCAACCGCACCGAGATGTCCTCGCTCGTCAGTCAGAGCCAGGGCGCGACCGGCGCATTGCAAGCGACGCAGGCCGGCAATCAACTCCTCGCGCTTCAGTCCCAGCAGCTCTCCGACCTGGTCGCTGTGATCTCGGCGAACGGCCGCGCCTCCGCCATCACAGAGGCCGAACGTGCGACCGCCGCCGACCAGGGCCGTGAGCAGCGTCGCCGATTCCTGACGCCGGGCTCCGGCTACCAGCCGGGCAACGCCCGGATGTTCGGCAACGGCAACTGAGGACGCAACCATGGACAGCAAGATGCTGGCCCGGTTGGGCGCCTTGGTCTTCGTCGCGATCGCCCTCACCGCGACCGCGATCGAGATGACCCGGAAAGAAACGACTCCGGTCGCGGAGCCCGCCCGTGCTGTCGAACCCGCGCGAGATCCGCTGCGCGAGGGACAACGCCGGTGCCAGCAGCTTGGTCAGGCCGCCGCCAGCGACCCCGAATGCATTCGCGTGTGGGCGCAGACCCGCGACCGCTTCCTCGGCCGGTCGCCGTCGCCTGCTGCCCCGTCGTCTGAAGGACAGTGAACCATGGGCGGCGCAGGCGTCATCGACAATTTCCTCGGGGTCTTCACCTCCTATATCGATTCCGGCTTCGGCCTCCTGGGCGGTGAAGTCGGGTTCATCGCGACGACCTTGATCGTCATCGACGTAACGCTCGCGGCCCTGTTCTGGAGCTGGGGCGCCGATGACGACATCATCGCCCGCCTGGTGAAGAAGACGTTGTTCGTCGGCGTCTTCGCCTATCTGATCAGCAACTGGAACAACCTCGCCAGGATCATCTTCGAATCCTTCGCCGGCCTCGGCCTGAAGGGATCAGGAACGAGCTTCTCCGTTCAGGACCTGATGCGGCCCGGTAAGGTCGCCCAAACTGGCCTCGACGCCGCGCGCCCGTTGCTCGAATCCATCTCCGACCTGATGGGCTGGATCTCGTTCTTCGAGAATTTCATCCAGATCGCCTGCCTGCTCTTCGCCTGGGCGCTGGTCATCCTCGCCTTCTTCATCCTGGCGGTGCAGCTCTTCGTCACCCTGATCGAGTTCAAGCTGACGACGCTCGCCGGCTTCGTGCTGATCCCGTTCGGTCTGTTCGGCAAGACCGCGTTCATGGCCGAACGCGTGCTCGGCAACGTCATTTCCTCTGGCATCAAGGTGCTGGTCCTCGCTGTCATCATCGGTATCGGCTCGACGCTCTTCAGCCAATTCACGCAAGGCTTCGGCGGGCAGACCCCCACCATCGACGACGCCATGGCTGTCGTTCTCGCCGCGCTCTCGCTGCTCGGCCTCGGCATCTTCGGCCCTGGCATCGCCTCCGGTCTTGTCAGTGGCGGTCCCCAGCTCGGCGCCGGCGCGGCGGTCGGCACCGGTCTCGCGGTCGGTGGCGCCGCGCTCGCCGCAGGCGGGGCCGCGGGCCTTGCCCTGAAGGGAGGGGCGGCAGCGATGTCCGGTGGCGCGGCCGCCGTGCGTGGTGGCGCGTCCGCTGCTGGTGGCGCCGCCGCGGCCTATAGCGTCGCCTCACTCGGCCAGTCCGGCGCTGCCGGCGTCACTTCCGGCCTTGGCGGCGTCGCCCGTGCTGCCGGCTCAGCGACGGCCTCGCCGTTGAAGCGCGCGGCTTCGCGCGCGGCCGAGAGCGTCAAGTCCAGCTTCTCCGATGGTGCCAGGGCGACGTTCGGCGCGACCGGTGGCTCCTCGACCATGGGCACGATCCCAGGCTCTGGAGCAGCGAGCGAGGCAGCCGCGGCGCATGGCGCCGGCCCGCCTGACTGGGCCAAGCGCATGAAGCGCCACCAGTCCCTCGCGCATGGAACAACGCTGGCCGCCCACGCCGTCAAATCCGGCGACAGCCATGGCGGCGGCTCTTCCGTCAACCTTTCCGAAAGTGACCGCTCATGAGCCTCTTCAAACGACCCGCCGCCCACTACGGTAAATCTCCCGAACCTGAGACGCCCTATCAAAAGGCCGCACAGGTCTGGGACGAGCGCATCGGTTCGGCCCGTCTGCAGGCCAGGAACTGGCGCTTCATGGCTTTCGGCTCTCTGGTCCTCTCGGCCGGCTTCGCCGCTGCCCTCGTCTGGCAGTCCGCACGCGGCACCGTCGTGCCATGGGTCGTGCAGGTCGATCGCCTTGGCCAGGCCCAATCGGTTGCGCCGGCGACAGCCGACTATCGCCCGACCGATCCGCAGGTAGCCTGGCATCTCGCCCGCTTCATCGAGCAGGTCCGCTCGATCCCGGCCGACGCCATCATCGTCCGTCAAAACTGGCTGCGCGCTTACGAGTGGACGACCGATCGCGGCGCCGCGTCGCTCAATGACTATGCGCGCGCCAACGATCCCTTCACCAAGGTCGGCCGCCAGCAGATCGCCGTCGAAGTCTCCAGCGTGCTGCGCGCCTCGCCGGATTCCTTCCGCGTCGCCTGGACTGAAAAGCGTTACGAGAACGGCCAGCTCGCCGGCTCCGAGCGCTGGACCGCGATCCTCACCATCGTCATCCAGACGCCCCGCGACGCCGAGCGGCTGCGCGCCAATCCGCTCGGGATCTACGTCAACGCCATCTCCTGGTCGCGGGAGATGTCCCAATGAGCGCCACCTTCCGCATCTCCGGTTCTCCGTCTTTCCGTCTTTCCGGTTTGGCGATTGCGCTCCTGTCAGCAACCATGCTGGCCGGATGCGCGACATATAAGCCGCCCTCAATCAGCTACGACAACGACGTGCCGCCGCTGCCGGCCGTGCCGGCGCCGGTGACGGAGCAACCGCCGCGTCCTCTCCAGACGCCGCCCGCTTGGGCGCCCGCGCACGGCGGAAGCGCCGCCAGCACGCCGACCGGTCGGGTTCAAAACGCCAATGCCGCCGCCCGCGTCGAACCACGACGCGAGGGCTACTACAACGCGATCCAGATTTATCCGTGGAGTGAAGGCGCGCTTTATCAGGTTTATGCCGCTCCCGGTCAGATCACCAACATCGCGCTCGAGCCGGGCGAAAGCCTGACCGGCGCCGGTCCGATCGCCGCCGGCGACACCGCCCGCTGGATTATCGGTGATACCGAAAGCGGAGCGGGCCTGTCGCGTCGCGTCCACATCCTGGTGAAGCCGACGCGCACCGACATCACGACCAACCTCGTCATCACGACCGATCGACGCATGTACATGCTCGAGCTGAGAGCGGGCACTACGCCTTACATGCCGGCCGTCGCATGGGCCTATCCCGCGCCTCCAGCGTGGCAGCGCACGAAGGTCCCGGCGATGCCGATCATCCCCGCCGCTACCGCGCGTAACTACCGATATGGCATCACTGGCGACACGCCGCCGTGGCGGCCGGTCGGCGTCTATGATGACGGGCGGCGCGTTTATGTCGAGTTTCCGCGCGGGATCGCGCAGGGCGAGATGCCGCCTATCTTCGTCCTCGGCTCCGACGGCGAAGCGCAGATCGTCAATAGCCGCATCTACCACAACATCCTGATCGTCGACCGCATCTTCGGCGCCGCGGAGCTGCGCCTCGGCAGCGGCGACCGGCAGCAGACCGTCAGGATCGTGCGAACCGATGGGAAGCCTGCATCATGAGCGACACCGAGAACGACACCCCCGAACCGCAGCACCAATCGGCGCCCGCCGCCGATTCAACCGCGCCCATGCGCCTGCGCGCCGAACCGCCGCGCGTCACGCGCCTGTCGCGCAAGGTCCTGGCAAGTGTCGGCCTTGTCGCCAGCATCGGTGTCGGTGGAGCGCTCATCTACGCGCTCCAGACCCGCGACCACGGCAAAGCCGCCGAGGAACTCTATTCGACGGACAACCGAGCGACCGCCGACGGGCTCGCGGGATTGCCTCGCGACTACACCGGTCCCGTGCTCGGTCCGGCGCTGCCCGGAGACCTCGGCCGCCCCATCGTCAAGGCGCAGAACCGCGGCCAGCCCGTTACGCCGCCCGCGATGTCGGCGACGCCGCGCGTTGACCCCGAAGAGCAACGTCGTCTCGCAGAGATCGAAGCGGCACGCACCAGCCGCGTGTTCTTCCAAAGCGGGCCGAGATCGACGCCGGCGACGCCCGCAGGCATGACCAATCCCGGTCTTGCCGGCCTTGGAGCTATCCCGCAGCCTGGTGCTCCCACAGCGCAGGATCGCCAGCTTGCGTTCCTCAACGCGCCTGTCGATCGTCGTACCGTCGCCGCCGATCGAGTCATGGCGCCCGTGTCGCCCTATGTGCTGCAGGCCGGCGCCGTCATTTCGGCCGCCCTCATTACCGGCATTCGCTCCGATCTGCCGGGCCAGATCACCGCGCAGGTGACCGAGAACATCTACGACAGTCCGACCGGCCACATCCTCCTCGTTCCGCAAGGCACCCGCATCATCGGTGAATACAGCAATGACGTTGGCTACGGACAGCGTCGTGTTCTGCTTGTGTGGAGCCGTCTGATCTTCCCGAACGGCCGTTCCATCGTGCTCGAGCGCCAGCCCGGCGCCGATCCGATGGGTTATGCGGGCCTGGAAGATAGCGTCGACTATCACTGGTGGGATCTCGCCAAGGCCGCAGGACTTTCGACCTTGCTGTCCGTCGGCTCTGAACTCGCCGTCGACGACGACGACCGGCTTCTCCGCGCCATCCGCAACGGCGGCCAGGACACGATCAACGACGCCGGCCAGCAAATCATTCGGCGTCAGCTCCGGGTGGCCCCGACGCTGACGATCCGGCCAGGCTTCCCGGTCCGGGTCATCGTCACGCGCGATCTCATCCTCGAGCCTTACGGGAGCTGACATGACAAAGCTGAAACTAGGCCCCATCGCCGACGAAAAACCGGTCAAGGTGACGCTGGAACTGCCCGCCAGCCTCCATCGCGATCTTGCGGCCTATGCCGAGATCCTTGGTCGGGAGACCAATCATCCACCAACCGATCCCATTCGGCTGATAGTACCCATGTTGCAGCGCTTCATCGCCACTGATCGGGCTTTTGCGAAGGCGCGACGTTCTATGGGGGCCGGAAAAGCAGATACCTAAGTCCATCGGCCCAGTTGGTGCGAATAAGCATTCGCTGCGCAGTTAATGTACAAAGCCCTTGGCGATATGCGCTCCGAGCGCCACAACCAATAGCCACAACGCTTCATCCCAATGATTGAATCCGTCCCGCTGCAAAAAGCGCTCTTTCAGGATCAGGGCGAAGGCCACGCAAAATGCCGAATAGAGCCCGATCCAGAACGAGACCGCCGTGAGATAGCCGGCCTTACCGTATGTTCCGATGACAGCCGAAATCGCCAGCTTCGTGGAAAAGCGGCGGAGCGTCAGGCGTGATGCAGCATCGAGATGGAAGACCATGACTCGGTTGAGTGGGATCGAGGAATTTGAACATGCCTAGCCGTCTCCAAGTAAAGACGGCATCAAATTTTCCGACCCTATGAGACAGGACGCTTCAGCCGGATCGCGACTTTCCCTATACGGTTCTTACAGAACCGCCCCAAATCTTGCGCTGTCTTGAGATTGCCGATGTTAACCGTGCATCCATGCGGCACGCGCGCGATCCATGTCGTTGGCTCAAAGTGTTACGTGACCCCGATGAGCGCTCACGTACACAATTACGGTTGCTCAAGCGTCAGGTCGCTTTCATCATCTTATTTAGTTCCCCGACGCTGATCATTGATCAGCACAGACCACTCCTCTTCCTAAGCTTGATCCACCTGATGTTCGGGTTTTCGGCGCTGATGGTGTTCGGCGCAGCCCTGTTCAAGCGACAGCCAATTCCCCCCGCGAGCTTGTGCATCTGGGATCATGGCCTAGCCATGCTTGTTCTGATGCTGATTAGCTCAGCCGTGCTCAGGGCGTGGCCGTAAATGCAAATACGCCAAGGCCAAATATCTCGCAGCAGATCCGGTAGCAGTCGCTCGCCCCTCAATCTCGCCAAACAGGCAGATTTCGCAGCAGCCATCGCACCGACAACCGTTCCGGCGAGTGGCGTGCGCAGCGCCGCGCTTGAAGATGGAAGCGGTGTGTTCCGATGGCCGCAGGTCGCTCTGGATGGATACGCGGCTGTCCCGATAGTCGCATCTGACGCGGGCATCCGGCGCTATATCGCCCGAATTTTACAGCGTGTCCGCTATAAGGCGGCTCCCTTCGAGGAACCGCGGCCTGCGCTCGGGGCGCTCGCCCGACATCAATACGATGTCGCCGTGCTGTCGGGCAGCGAAGCGGAGTTGACCTGGTGTGCTTCTCTCCGTCGCGTTCGCTCCGAGCTGCCTGTATTGTTCGTTCTCCAGAACGGCGATCAAAACGCCGTTGCGCATGCGGTTAACTCTGGGATCGACTGCCTCGAAGCGCCCTTCCTAGAATCAGACCTAGTAGCGCGTACCGGACTGTTGTTCCGGTCAGTCTGGCGGCAGCATGGTCTGGCTATCCCAGACGGTGAAAGCGCTGTCCGTCTCGACCTGCATCACCCCCGCGCTCACGTCGAGGGGCGAACGATCGCACTGACGGACGTCGAATACCGGACTCTCTGGATTCTGGCACAAGGCCACGGTGGTGTTTTGCTGTTCCGCGACATTGAGAGAAGCGTCTGGGGGGAATCGACCGGAGCGCGCCGGATGGCGTTACGACGCGTCATCCACAATCTTCGGGTAAAAATGTCGGGTCGCTCTGCTGATCAACATCTCCTGAAAACCGAACGGTGCGTCGGCTACCGGCTGATCAACAAATAGGAAGCCATCAATGTGAGGTTTCGTCGTTATCATCTGCGACTGAACGCGCTTTGACGCCTTCAGTCATCTCGGCCGTCTGCGGCTGGTCGACGTGTCGAGCACGATACAGCTCCCAATAATCGCGGTCGGGATCGCGGAACCCTATCGTCGGGTCGAACGGTGGCTTGGCCTCGTACAGTCCGCAGCGCCATGCGGCGACCATCAGAGCGCCGACGGCCGTCAGAAAGACAAGAATGCCGAGCCAATCCACCGTCGCCTCCGCAATGAGTGGATCAGGGCCTCAGCGAGCGCAGCGTGAGCTTGGGGCGGGGCTGTTGGCTGTCTGATCGGCGGCCTTGTGGCACCTTGCGACCGACCAGAAGCAGGTGATTGGCGTGATCATTATATTCGGGCTTGCCTGAGAAGCTCTTCTCCATGTTGGCAAGCTCTACCGCCAGCACATGTGGAAGGTCTTGGCTAGGCGGATTCCACCGTGAGTCGGCTGCGAAGCGTCCATGAAAGAAATCCAATCCTTCAA
Organism: Labrys wisconsinensis; assembly: GCF_030814995.1. Lineage (GTDB taxonomy): Bacteria > Pseudomonadota > Alphaproteobacteria > Rhizobiales > Labraceae > Labrys > Labrys wisconsinensis. The sequence goes on from NZ_JAUSVX010000005.1 coordinate 184,668, forward strand.
GATTCTCGATCTTGAAAATGCCTTGGAAGAGGCATTCCAGTTCGGCAGTCGAGAAGAGATGAAAACTGAATGCCGCGCGGCCGCCATCCGCGAGTTCTACTTCGCACCAATTTCGCCGCTGATCATGGCGAAGCCGGCGCACGTCATCGATCGCGGCGACAAGTCCAGACGCCATGCTCCCAATCGGGCGGACGGTCGTGATGAAGCTGCCGCGCGTGACTCGCCCAAGTTCCCTGGCGACCGACGGCAACTCCGCAGGAGGAATATGGCTGAGCACGCTGTAGAGGCACAGCGTAAGATCAGTGCTGTCGTCGGCCTCGGGAAGAGCGTGGGTCAGGTCGCCAACAGTAAATTCCAGCCTTACGCCGGGAAGAGACGAGAGGCGACGGCAATTCACGCGGGCCTGCTGGATCTGCTCGGCGGAAACATCGAATCCGCGGGCGGAGATTTCGACGAAGCCCATTTCCTTTGCACTGATTACCAGGCGCTTTAGCCAAGTGCCCGGGCCGCATCCCGCGTCGAGAACGCTAAGGGAGGTTGTCCCTGACAGGCGTATCTCGGACAGCTTGGCCGTGACGCAAGCCCAGACCTGGCGGTCGGCGTAGCCGTGCGTGCCACTAAAACGGAATAGATTCGACGTATCGCCATCCGCATAGCTGCCATAAGTCGCGCCGGACAGGTCATAGGCGTTCGCCACGGGCGATGTGCTATCTTCTTTGCTGCGTGCAAGCATGTCAGGCCGCCTTCCGATGGGCGGGCGCTCCGCCCTTCGATAGATTGTCGTCGTGGAAAGCAACCTGCCGGAAGAGGAGCGCGCTCGCTTGGGGAAGCTCGACGATCAGGTCGGGTCGATGCCCATTTTCGGAGAGGGCGAATTTTCTCGCCCATTCTCGGTTGATGAAATAGCCTGATCGGCCACAGGATAGGTCTTGAACGACCCAATGGCCCAAATGGTCGGGGGCCATGAAAAAACGCTGCTGTGAATCACCGTCAGGGTCATCGGACTTATCGGAGTTCATACTCCATCTCCTTTGCTTGTGATTGATCATCTGCGCGCCGCCAGCCGGCATGGTTGTCGGGCGGCGGCGGCGCCCCCCTCAGAACAGAATGCCGGTCTCCACCAGGGCGCGAACCTGATCGCGCTGAGCGTAGTCGCGGCCAAAGCCGAGCCCAGCCTCAAGGTTGCCGATCCGGGTGTAAGACAGCTCTCCACGCGCGAAGAACACGCCCTTCTGGTACGTTGGCGTGACGGTGAGCGACCATGCGTCGCTCTTTGTCCCGTAGAGCAGGTTGGTGGGTGTGCAGTCGGCATCTGCCCCGCACGTCCCGCCGGTCGTCTTCAGATATTCCGCGCGCGCGCCGAGAGACCATTCGGTGTTCAGCGCATATTTGACGAGCACCGCGCCGCCATAAGTGTCGGCCGAGCGATTGATGCCGAGTTGGTCATCACGCCCGACGTGGCTGTATTGCAGATAGGGCGTGATCGTCAGCGGCCCGCTTGCGTGGCTGTAGATGAAATTGAAGATGCTGCTGTTATTCTGCGCCACGGGAGTCGCCACTGACAACTTGTCGTTCCGCGACAGGCTGCCAGCGCCGACAAAGCTGATCGAATTCGACGAGTCGATTGCATAGCCCAAAGTGCCCGAAAGCCAGTTCAGCTTGCCGGAATAGTAACCATCGTTCAAAGACACTGCCGCGCTGAAAGGCCCATGCGCATAGTTGATCTGGACGCCACGGCTAATGGCCGGCTCTTGGTTCCAAAGCAGTCCGCGTTCGATGTTGATATTCTGGAACGTGAAGGTCGACTCCGCTCCCACCAGAGTCGGTAGTAGGCCGGCCATGACCGTCAGCTCCGGCGTGATCACCCCCTTCACGTAGGCGACCGGCACAGGGCCAAACAACTGATCCGTTGCCTTGGTCGCTTGCAGATAGGACGAGCCCAGCGACGGCAATGAGTATGCGCCAGCCTGAACGTAGAACTGCACCGGCCCCTGGGTTGTCTGGATTTCGACCTGTGCATTGCTCAGATCGACGAACCCATCTTGATTGCCGATCCCGCCGGCGTGGGTTGCATGACTCTGGAGAGCGCCGATCCCGCTCACTTGGCCGGTGACGGCGACAGATCCGAATGGCCCTGCATCAACCGTTAGGGGATTAGGGTTTGGCACGAGCGGACCCGAGAAGCTGGGGCTCGGAAGCGGGTCCGCATAAGCGCCCGCGCTGAAAAGCGCCCCGCAACTACCGAGTAACAAGAGCGCTTGCCAGGCAGGACGGCGGGGTCGCCGCTCACACAGAATACGCGATCGTGACACGGGAGTTCTCATGGGTGCATTCCCCTTGTTTGAAGGTTGATGCACGCGAGAAGTAAGAGGGGGGGCGTAAAAGCGGCGCCTTATCTTCCTATGATCCGTAAGGATCGCATAAAGACGGTACTTCCGAAGCAATATCCGTTGATTTTGTAATAGACTACGAAGTACGGGAGTCACTCCTCGCCAAGCCCCCGCGCGCCTTGGACAAGGTGTTTGCCACGCTCAATAGCCGCCGAAAGGCAGGATTGTCATTCTCGTCCAACCATATCCCGCAGAACGGAAGGGAGCATCCACTCAGCGGCCGGTACACAACGCCAGGAAATTGCGCTTCGATTACGGATTCGCTCGCGAGGGTAATGCCTCGACCGCAAGCGACGAGCTGCATCAACGTCTGGCGAGACACTCGATCCCGCAGAATATGAGGACGATAGCCTAATGAAGAGAGGTTGCGAACAAGGAGCGCCTCGACCTCCCGTCCTGGCGCGACCTCGGTCACAACGAAGCGTCGCTGGCGTATGTCGTCCCAAACGATTTCCGATCGAGACGCGAGAAGATCATGCTTCGATAAGATAACATATACTTGCTCTGTCCAAAGTCGAATTGAACTGAAGTCCTCAATTTGCAGCGGCTCCGTTATGAACGCCATATCGAGTTGATGTCGACGGATCGCCGGAATGAGTTCGGCATGGTCGGCTTCGAGAAACTCGAGCTGCACCTCCTTGTGATGTTTGCTGTAGCGTTCGATCAGGTTCGCGACGAACCCGGTCGCCAGCGACGAAAGGAGGCCGATGCGGATGACTCCATGGCCACCGCGACCGATCGCGCCAACATCACAGATCGCATACTCAATCTGCGTGAGTGCGCATTGCGCCCGCTCGACAAAGCTCTCCCCGGCCTGCGTAAGAAGCACCCCGGAGGACCGTCGGATGAAAAGGCTTGAGCCGAGCGCGTCTTCGAGATCTCTGATCTGTCGACTGATCGTTGACTCTCGCACCCCCAGCTTGGTGGAAGCCTTTCGGAAACTACCTTGCTCTGCGGCTGTCACGACATAGCGAAGATGCCGGACCTCGATTTCGATGTTCGTTGTCAGCACGGTTAGTTGACCAACGCCTATGACGAGGTGGGGACACGAAAATCTCCATTCATGCCGACTTAGCCCCCCAACACTCGGTGCTTTTCAACCGATTGATTCGTAAAGAATCGAGCAATGCGTAAGCGATCGGGTGTAAGCGTGGCATATAGTTTTGATCTGTCGTCGTAAGAACCACATAAGGTACGTGCCGGGTGATTGCGGTTTGCGCCCATGCTTACCAAATGGCGCAACGTGAAGAGCATACACGACGCAAGATTTCGTTGACGCTGCTCGACCGCCAATCCGCTTTTTTCGGGTTCTTTACGCCATCCTTACGGGGGGCCGTAAAAACGCAGCACTACTCTTACATGCGACGCACTAAATGCTCGCCGGCAATACGACCTGAAAATGGAGCCGGTAGGCATGTTGCACGATTTTCCATCTCCGAAACTCAAACCACGTTCACCGCAGCTTACGGCCGACCCGCGAACGCCGATCTGCGTTTTGCAGTCCTTGGCTTCCCCAAAATCTGAGGGAGCTCAACCGTGACCGCTGCCGTCATGACCTGGCTGACCGGCCTCTGCGCCATCGGCCTCTTCGTCTACCTGTTCTACGCCCTCGTGAAGCCGGAACGCTTCTGAGCAAAGAGCAGAAATCGCAACAACAAACCGGGTGGCAATTATGGGCGATCTCATATTCGTGGCCGTGACGCTCGTCTTCTTCGCAATCACAGCAGGGTTCATCGTGGCCCTGGATCGAATTTGAGGGCGTTCACATGACTCAAGACATCACTCAATTCGTCTTCATTCTCGCGATCATGACCGGCTTGGTCGTGGTTCTCGGGAAATGGATGACGCATCTCTTCTCAAGTCCATCGCATAACTTCCTGGAGCGGGGGACCTATCGGGTCCTCGGGGTCGACCCCGAGGAGAAGATGTCGTGGAAGCGCTACGGCATGGTGCTGGTTCTCAGCAATGCCGCCATGATGCTTCTGGGCTACGTCATCCTGCGCGTACAGGATTTCCTGCCCGGCGATCTGCTGGCGCGTGCGGCGCAAACGCCGGACCTGGCCTTCAACACCGCCGCGTCGTTCACGACGAACACCAACTGGCAGGCCTATTCGGGCGAGTCGAGTCTCTCGAACTTCTCTCAGATGGCCGTTATTACCTTCCTGATGTCGATAAGCGCGGCTACAGGCGTTGCAGCTGCCGGTGGTTTTATCCGTGGGCTGAGTCGCAAGAAGAGCGCCGATATCGGCAATTATTGGGTCGATTTCACGCGAGTTCTTTATCGTCTGCTTTTGCCGCTCTGTTTCAGCATGGCTATTGTCTACGTCTGGCAGGGCATGCCGCAAACGCTGAGCGCTGACGCAATCGTAATGACATTGGAGGGCGCCAAGCAGCAGCTGATTCTGGGGCCGGTGGCCAGCCTTGAAGCCATCAAGCACATCGGTACCAACGGCGGCGGCTTTTTCGGCATGAACGCGGCTCATCCATTCGAAAACCCGACACCGCTCACTAACACATTGCACATTTTGAGCATGTTGCTGATCCCGTCGGCGTTCACATACACGTTCGGCGCGATGATCTTGCGTCGTCGGCAGGGCTGGGCGTTCTTTGCCGCCTTTCTGATAATGTTCGTTGGCTTCCTCACTCTCGTCTACGGCTCCGAGCATGGTGGTAATCCGTTGCTAGCCTCGATTGGCGTCGACCAGACGCAGTCGGCCCTTCAGGGAGGCGGCAACATGGAAGGCAAGGAACTTCGTTTCGGCATTGCTCAGACCAGCTTGTTCGTGACGACGACGACTGCAGCGACGACCGGTTCGGTCGACTCCATGCATTCGTCGCTGACGCCGCTGGGCGGCTTCGTGCCGATCGCGCAGATGATGCTCAACAACGTCTTCGGCGGCGACGGCGTCGGTCTCATCAACCTCATCACCTACGTCATCCTGACGGTGTTCCTTGTCGGCATGATGATCGGTCGCACGCCCGAATTCCTGGGTCGCAAGATCGAGGCGAGGGAGATGAAGTACGTGATGATCGCCGTGCTGGCGCATCCCTTCAGCATCCTGGGCTTCACGGCCCTGGCCTGCCTGGTGCCGTCGACCCTTAACAGCCTCGCAAATATGGGGCCGCACGGGTTCAGCGAGGTGCTCTACGCCTACACGTCGGGCACGGCCAATAACGGCTCAGCCTTTGCGGGCCTCAACGCCAACACGCCGTTCTTCAACACGACGATCGGCCTTGCGATGCTGATCGGCCGCTTCTTCACCCTGCTCCCGATGCTGGCTGTCGCAGGCTCGCTAGCGGCCAAGAAGATGGTTCCCGAAGGCCCAGGCACGCTTTCGACCGCAACGCCTCTGTTCACCGGCCTGCTGGTGTTCGTGGTGCTGGTCGTCGGCGGCCTGACTTTCCTGCCGGCGCTCGCGCTCGGCCCGGTCGTCGAGCACCTGATGATGCTCACCGGCACGACATTCTAAGGACCGCTCTCATGAGAAACGAACAAGCTATTATCCACGCTTCCTCGTCAGCGTCGCAATCGGCGTTCAAGGGTCTTGTCCGGCCCGTTCTGGTCTCCGCCGCTTTCTTCATGGTGGTGACCGGCATCGTCTACCCGCTCGCAACCACTGGCGTCGCCAACATCCTTTTCCCCGATCAGGCAAATGGAAGCCTGATCGTCAAGGACGGGAAAGCGGTCGGCTCGCGGCAGATCGGCCAGTACTTCACCAAGCCGGAGTACTTCCACGGACGCCCGAGCGCCACGTCCGGAACGGACCCCAGCGATCCATCGAAGACGATAGACCAGCCGTACAACGCCGCGCTCAGCGGTGCCAGCAACCAGGGTGCAATCAGCAAGAAGTTGCTTGACGCAGTCGCCGAGCGAACGAAAGCCTACCGGCAAGAGAACGGCCTTGCCCTTGATGCGCCAGTGCCAGTGGATGCGGTAACAGCATCCGCCTCTGGCCTCGACCCGGATATCTCGATCGCCAACGCCAGGCTCCAGGCTGAACGCGTTGCCAAAGCTCGGGGATTAACGACAGAGGCGGTCTTGCAACTCGTGGATCAGAACACGACTGACCGCCAGTTCGGGATTCTCAGCGATCCGCGGGTCAATGTTCTCAATCTCAATCTCGCGCTCGATGCGGCCGTTCCGGCCCGTCCCGCCGCGCAATAAAGCAAGGTGGCATCATGTCCTACGTAGAGACAACCGCGCCGCACGGCGCAGGTACGGCCGGCGCTCTAAAGCCCGTCTCCTGGACCTCGGTCATCGGCGAGGCGTTCAGGAAGCTGTCACCGAGTGTTCAAATGAAGAACCCGGTGATGTTCGTCGTCTACCTCGGCAGCATCATCACCACCTTGCTGTGGATCCAGGCGCTGACCGGCAAAGGCGAAGCTCCGGCGATCTTCATTTTTTCGGTGGCGGCGTGGCTGTGGTTCACGGTGCTCTTTGCCAATGCCGCGGAGGCGTTGGCAGAAGGCCGCGGCAAAGCTCAGGCGGACGCGTTGCGGGCGACCCGCCAGAAGGTGGTCGCTCGCATGCTCAAGGAGCCCCACCGTGACAGCGAGTCCTGGCCGCAACCAAATGATGAGCTGGATGTGGGCGCCTATGTCCTGGTCGAAGCTGGTGAGATAATCCCCACCGACGGCGAGGTCATCGAAGGCGCAGCTTCGGTCGACGAATCCGCAATCACCGGCGAGTCCGCCCCCGTGATCCGCGAATCTGGCGGCGACTTCTGCTCCGTTACGGGCGGCACGCGGGTTCTGTCCGACTGGATCGTCATGCGCGTGACGGCAAAGCCGGGCGAAGCGTTTCTCGACCGAATGATCGCCATGGTCGAGGGCGCGAAGCGCGGGAAGACGCCGAACGAAATCGCTCTCACCATCCTGTTGGTCGCGCTCACGCTGATCTTCCTTCTCGTTTGCGTGACGCTTCTGCCATTCTCAAGCTTCGGCACGATCGTCGCCGGTGGCGGCTCCGTCGTCACGATCACGGTGCTCATTGCGCTGCTCGTCTGCCTGATCCCGACGACCATCGGCGCCTTGCTCTCGGCGATCGGCATCGCAGGCATGAGCCGGATGATCAAGGCTAATGTGCTCGCCACCTCCGGCCGCGCCATTGAAGCGGCCGGCGATGTCGACGTTCTGCTGCTGGACAAAACCGGCACGATCACGCTCGGGAACCGCGAAGCCACGCAGTTCATTCCGGCACCGCAGATTCCCGAGCAGACACTGGCCGACGCCGCCCAGCTCGCGTCGCTGGCGGATGAGACACCGGAGGGACGTTCGATCGTCGTGCTCGCGAAACAGAGGTTCGATCTGCGCGGCCGCGAGCTTCACGGCGCGGAGGCGATCGCCTTCAGCGCTCACACGCGGATGAGCGGCATAAACATCGATGGCCGCCAAATCCGCAAAGGTGCGGCAAGCGCAATTCGCGCGCATGTCGAGGCGGCGGGAGGCGTGTTTCCGCAGGAGGTCGCCAAAATCATTGACGAAGTTTCCCGGCGCGGCAGCACGCCGCTGGTCGTCAGCGACGGCGCCAAAGTTCTCGGCGTCATCGAGTTAAAGGACATCATCAAGGGCGGGATCAAGGAACGCTTCGCCGAGCTGCGCGGCATGGGCATCAAGACCGTGATGATCACGGGCGACAACCAGCTCACCGCCGCCGCGATCGCCGCCGAAGCGGGGGTCGATGACTACCTCGCCGAAGCGACGCCGGAAGACAAGCTGCGTCTCATCCGTGAATATCAAGCGGAGGGCCGGCTGGTCGCCATGACTGGCGACGGCACAAACGACGCCCCCGCGCTGGCGCAAGCTGACGTGGCGGTCGCGATGAACAGCGGCACGCAGGCCGCCAAGGAGGCCGGTAACATGGTCGACCTCGACAGCAACCCGACGAAACTTCTCCGGGTTGTTGAAGTTGGCAAGCAGATGATCATGACTCGCGGCGCGCTGACGACGTTCAGCGTCGCCAACGATCTGGCGAAATATTTCGCCATCATCCCGGCCGCGTTCGTAGCGACCTATCCTCCGCTCAGAGCCCTCAACATCATGGGCCTCCACAGCCCGGCGTCCGCGATCCTATCCGCGGTGATCTTCAACGCGCTGATCATTGTGGTCCTGATCCCGCTCGCCCTCAAGGGCGTGGCCTATCGGGCTGAGCCGGCGGCGCGCCTGCTAAGCCGTAACCTGCTGATCTACGGATTGGGGGGGATCATCGCGCCGTTTGTCGGTATAAAGCTGATCGACATCCTGCTCACCCCCTTCTTCTGACAGGTATTCCCTTGAACAGAGGTGGAGCGCAGGTTTGAGGTTAGGCAGCACCGATGAAGGATCAACGACCTGATCCCGACGACCTGCTGGAGGTCGTGAAGGATGAAACCCATCGCTCCAAACGCGGGCAGTTGAAGATTTTCTTCGGCGCCTGCGCGGGGGTGGGCAAGACCTTCGCGATGCTGCAGGCGGCCCGCCAGCTTCATGCCGAGGGTGTCGCGGTCGGGATCGGGATTGTCGAAACCCACGGACGCAAAGACACGCAAGAAATGTTGGAGGGCCTTCCCGTTCTGCCGCGCACGACGGTGAGCGGCAATGGAAGGCCCACCTCGGAGTTCGATCTCGATGGGGCGCTCGCTTCTGGATACAAGCTCCTGGTGGTCGACGAGCTGGCGCATACTAACGTCGCCGGCAGCCGCCATGCCAAGCGATGGCAGGATGTCGAAGAGCTGCTGGACGCGGGCATCGACGTTTATACCGCCCTGAACGTCCAGCACCTCGATAGCCTCAACGACATCGTCGGAGGCATCATCGGAGTGCGTGTGCGGGAAACCGTTCCCGATCGCATTTTTGACGCCGCAACCGATGTCGTGCTCGTCGATCTGCCTCCGGACGACCTGCTGGCGCGGCTGAGTGCAGGCAAAGTCTATCTACCTGTTTCGATCGAGCGCGCTCGCCAGAATTTTTTCCGCCGGGGCAACCTGATCGCTCTGCGCGAGCTGGCGCTTCGGCGCGTCGCCGACCGCGTCAACTCCGACGTGCGGAGCTACCGCGTTTCCCATGCCGTCAAAACGGTCTGGCCTACCCAGGAAACGCTCATGGTCTGCGTCAGCGCGGACCGCTCGCAGGAGAAGCTGGTTCGCGAAGGCGCCCGGCTCGCTCAGCGCCTGCAGGCCAAGTGGATCGTGGTCCACATCGACCAGCCCTATCACGGCGACGATACCCGAGCGCGGGAAACATTGCTGAATATCGCCGCAGCGGCGCAGGCGGCCGGAGCGGAATTTGCGAATGTCCCCGGGCAGGATGTCGCCGAAACCCTTCTGGACTACGCACGCAAGCGCAATGTCACGAAGCTCATCGTCGGCAATCCGCTCGGCTGGCAATTCATACCCTTCCGATCGCGGCTTCAAGAAAGAATCGCGCGTGCAGGCCCGGAGATGGGCCTGATTTTGCTCAGCGTAGATGACGTCCGTCCCGCGATCAAACGCAAGGTAACGGATACGTCTCAAAGCTATGCGCAGGCGCTCGCCATTGCGACGCTCGCCTGCGGCGCGACGACGGCGCTTGCCGCTTGGCTGCTACGTGTCTTCGATCCGTCCAATGTCGTCATGCTGTTCTTGATGACGGTGGTGTTCGTCGCGATCCGTCTCGGCCGCGTCGCTGGCGCCTGGGCTGCCTTGCTGTCCGTTGCGTGCTTCGACTTCTTCTTCATCGAACCGCGCCTGTCCTTCGCCGTCACCGACACACAGTACTTATTCACATTTGCCCTGATGCTTGCGGTGGCGATAGTTATCAGCCAACTTGCCGCCCGTATGCGTTCCGAAGCCAGAGTGGCCCGCGCTGGCGAGCGCAGGGCGTCCACGCTGGCCCGCATCGCCCGCGACCTGTCTAGCGTCATAAAGGTCGAACAGGTCGTATCGATATGCCGGGATGCCATCACGCCTCTAATCGGCGCGCAGGTCGTTCTCCTCATACCCAACGAGAAGGACGGCCTCGTCGCATCTCAAGCTACCGGCCAGGTCGACCTGTCCGTCGCGCAATGGGCTTTCGACCATGCCCAGGAGGCGGGCCTTGGGACACAGACGCTGAGCGCCGCCGATGCCCTGTACCTGCCCCTGAAGGCTTCGATGGCCACTCGAGGCGTGCTCGCCATCCTGCCGGCCGGTGAGCGGTTATCGAACGACCCGGATGACCGACGCCTTTTGGACGCCTGCTGTTCGACCATCGGCCTTGCGCTTGAGCGCATCCATTTCGTGGACGTCGCGCAGGATACGCTGGTCCGCATGGAGGGCGAGAAGCTCCGCAATACCCTCCTTTCGGCGGTGTCGCACGATCTCAAGACTCCGCTGACGGCCATACGCGGACTAGCCGAAACGCTCGAGCGAACGAAGGAGCTTCCCGAGGCGGATCGAAGCGGTCTCGCGCGTTCTATCCGTATCCAGGCCGACGAACTGAAACGCCTCGTGGGCAACCTCCTCGACCTCGCGCGGATGCAGAGTGAAGGCGTGCATCTCAATAAGGAATGGCACTCGGTCAGTGAGATCGTCGGCAGCGCGCTGGGCCAGTCAACCCCGATACTGAAACCAAGGGCAATTCGAACCGTCCTGCCACCCGATCTGCCGCTCGTGGAGGTCGACGCTCCCCTAATCGAGCGTGTCCTGATCAATCTCTTCGACAACGCTGCAAAATATACGCCGCCGACGAGCACCATCACCATTCGCGGCGGCGCTTCCGGCGATTCCATGTATCTGGTCGTCGAGGACGATGGGCCAGGCCTGCCGACGACGGATCCCGAGGCGCTCTTCGAGCCCTTCACCCGGGGGCAAAAGGAATCGTCAATCGCCGGAGTTGGCCTCGGCTTGGCCCTGTGTCGCAGTATCGTCGCCGCCCATGGAGGGACGATCAGGGCGGAAGCGCACAAGCCGCGTGGCGTTGTCTTTGAAATCCGGCTGCCGCTCGGCACCCCTCCGGAGATTGAAAGTGAATCTTTGTATGATCAAGCCGCGCATTCTGATCGTTGAGGACGAAGCCGACATTCGTCGCTTTGTTCGCATGGCGCTCGAAAAGGAGGGCATGAACGTCTTCGAGACAACCACGGCCGAGGAAGCGCGCCTTAACGCGGGCAGTCGGAAGCCGGATCTGATGATTGTCGATCTCGGATTGCCGGACGGGGACGGCAAGACCCTTATCCGTGAGGTTCGGAACTGGATCTCCGCTCCCATTCTCGTGCTCTCGGCCCGCGAGCAGGAGACCGAGAAGGTCGAAGCGCTGGATGCTGGTGCCGACGATTATCTGACGAAGCCCTTTGGCGTACCCGAGCTGCTCGCGCGCGTGCGAGCGCAATTGCGTCGCGCAAGCACGGTCTCACAAGGCCCTACCGCCTCGCCGGTGGTGAAGTTCGGGCAGGTCACGGTCAACCTCGCAACCCACGAGGTCGCGCGAGCAGGCGAGCCGGTGCATCTCACGCCGAACGAATTCCGGCTGCTGACAGCACTCATCCGCGGGCATGGCAAGGTGCTCACCCATCGGCAATTGCTTATGGAGGTGTGGGGGCCGGGCTACGCCGAGCGTTCACACTATATCCGCATCTACATGGCCCAGCTTCGGCAAAAGCTTGAGGACGAGCCCTCGCAGCCGGTCCATCTCATCACCGAGTTGCAGGTTGGCTACCGGCTTTCCGGGCTGGAGGTCCAGGAAGCCGCCGTCTCCGGCGACCAATAGCGCCGCTTCATCGCCGGCGCCACCAGCCGCAGGGCTAGGCGACCAATTCAGCATTTCAGTTAGTACGGAGCGCCCCCGCATGAGCGTGATCGCCGCCTATGTTTATGCAGGGGGAACACGGGTCCGAAGCGTTTCGCTGGATCGCATCGACGCCCTCAAGACCGGACCTGGTGAGTTTGTCTGGATCGGCCTGCTCGAGCCCAGCGAAGCCGAACTGAATATCCTGGCCGAGCGCTTCCAACTCCACCCACTGGCGGTGGGAGACGCCCTCAACGCGCGACAGATGCCCAAGGTCGACGTCTACGGAGACCAGCTCTTTGTCGTCGCGCGGACCGGCCAGTTGGAGGACGACGAGATACTCTACGGTGAGACCGACATCTTCGTCGGCCCCCAGCACATCATCACCGTGCGTCACGGCTCGGGAAGGGCACACACCGACCTGAGGACTCATCTGGAAGCTTCGCCCGGCCAGTTGAGGCACGGCGTCGACTATGTCCTGCATGCACTCCTGGACTTCATCGTCGACGGCTACGTTCCCATTGTGGAGGCGATTGAAGAGGACGTGCTGAATATGGAGAAGCATGCGCTCGACGCCTTCCTAAGCCGTCAGGAGGTCACCCGGATTTTCAACCTGCGCCGGGAGTTGATGCGATTTCGGCGACTGCTGGCGCCCATGGAAGAGGTCGCCAGCCGGCTTGAGCATCACGACCTGCCCTGCATAGACACCGAGGTCCGCCTCTACTTCCGGGACGTCCGGGGGCATGTGCGCAATGTCGGCGCCATGGTGGAGGGTCTGCGCGAGGTCCTGTCGTCGGTGTTCGAGGCCAGCACGCTGCTGGAGCAGCAACGGCAGGGCGCGATTACGCGCCGGCTCGCAGCATGGGCCGCCATCCTTGCGGTTCCCACCGCCATCGCGGGCATCTACGGCATGAATTTCGTGAACATGCCGGAGCTCCACTGGAGGTACGGCTATTTCACGGTGGTTGGGGGCATTTGCGTCATCTGCATGGTGCTCTTCGCCCGTTTCAAAAAGGCCCGATGGCTCTAACGAGCGGAAGGACCTGGCTGACCATTACGCGCTGCTCGCGGCGATGTTTGCGTTAGGGCGGCATGAAAAGCTGCGCACCGATGGATTCAACCACTAGAACGAGGCCTTGTGGCTGACTACCTCGGGCATTGGACTGCGGGTGCTTCCGAAGTCCTTGCCATAAGGTGGCCCACGATAGCGATCACGTCTACTACCCCACGCATGCGGCCACGATCTTTGGGAGTGTCGCAGCCTGATCTGCGAGCTTTATGGATTGGCTTTGCCGGCGCCGGCCCCCCTGGTGGCTTCATGAGGCAGCGGCGCAGACGGTAGGCTGCGCGAGGATCTACTTCGTAGATGTACGCGCCCAAGGGCCTGCACGGCGCCTCGCTTGCCGTTCGATCGCGGGTTTTGCCTATTCCGCCGCCACTCCCAAGTGCGCAAGGCACATCGTCACCAGCTGTCGATGCAGTTCGGCGGCGGCGAGAAAATCTATTGAACACGTTCGCTCCGCCGAACGTCGGCAAATCCGTTCGTCCGACTGGTCCACTCAGGTCGGCGCGACGAAATAGATCCACGCTGTATCGTGACGCCTAATACCTAACGTATTTTGCGGATGGTTGTCTTCGAGATGTTTATGCCGGCCTTACGCATGGCAAGCATATTAAATACTGTTCTTATGCCATAGCTCCTATCACTCGCAGTCATCGGCCTTCCAGGTCGGGGAATGCAGCTATGTCACCGCGCTTTCCATCGTCCCTCACGACTCATGCCGCAAATAACCACCCTGGACCGCAACCAAGCGCGTCGGAAGGCGCGCTCGCCGACAGATCGTCGGCGCCAAAGCCCGGTTCGTTTGCGGCTGTGACCATCCGTGTTGCGAAGGCTCTGGCCATCCTAATCAGCATCGTTGTCGTCATTGGCGCGATCGTGGTGTTCAAGCTCTGGATGTGGTGGCCGCGAGGCGTCAATTGACACGCGCTTGAGCTGCCGACTCCAGGATTGGCTAAGGCGACCGAGGATGACTTGGAGAGTTGCAGTCATCATGAGAGCGATCCGAGGGCAACTCCCTGCCTGCGCTCGCCGCTGCCTCGCCGCGCGCAAACGGCGCCTGAAGCAGGACCGCGAATTCTACCGCAGATACAATGCCTACTGCCGCGCAAGCGGCCTCGTGCCGTTCTGGGGGGATGATTGGAAGGCGTACCGCTACGATCGAGACAGCTAATCTCATACGCCGCCTAATACCACGCTCCCGCACTATCCTGATCTCCGCGAGGCGTACTGGAACGCCAGCCTGAAACACCGGAACGCATGGATTCGCGCTGTCCTCGGCCAGGCCCGTGATCGGGGTGATTTCCCTCCCGATGTGGATCTCGAAATCATTCAGCAAATTCTCGCCGGCGCGGTCGCAACACACGTCACGACCTATCCCAACACGAGCACTAAAGCTGAGATCGAAGCCTACCTCATCGCTGTCCTACGGCAGACCTGTTACCGCAGAAGGTCGGCTGGGCCATAGGCGATACATAAGCGGGGAAGCTTAAACAAAAAAAGCGATGCCGGATGCGGGCGTCAGTCGGCGGAAGCCAATGTAGGTTGGGGAGGTGGCGCTCCAGCGTAGATGAGACTGATAACTACGTTTCCGCTGGAGCACTATGATACTCTAATCCGCGGCCCGCGAACGCCGCCGCGAGCATCCGAGACTCGCCGAAGCTACTACGATTAATTGTTCCGTAGCGACGGCTCCTCAGATGTGTCCAGATCGGGATTTGTGGCTTTCTTCGGCTGCGACTGCCGTCAGGTGGCGCCAATCAGCACGCCACCCGCTGCGGCGATGAGCACGACGATCCAGGGCGCAGCTTTCCACGCCATCAACAGCACGAAGCACGACAGTGCCAAGGCAAACTGACGCGGGCCGACAATGGCGCTGGTGAAGACGGGATCGTAGAGCGCTGCGCCGAGAATGCCGACGACGGCGGCATTGGCACCGCGCATCAACGCTTGCGCGCTGTCGCGTTTGCGGAAGCTGTCCCAGAACGGAATGACGCCAAGCAAGATCAGGAATCCTGGCAGGAAGATTGCGACCAGAGCAATGCTCGCTCCGATGAGGCCGTTGGGCGCCGGCCCCAACAAGGTTCCCAGATAGGCCGCGAAGGTGAAGAGCGGCCCTGGCACGGCCTGCGCCGCACCATAGCCGGCGAGAAACTGGTCGTGGCTGACCCACCCGCTTCGCACCACCTCCGTTTCGAGAAGCGGCAGCACGACATGTCCACCGCCGAAGACGAGCGAACCGGCCCGATAAAACGAGTCGAAGACGGCCAGGCCTTGAGAAGACGTGGCGGTCGCGACGATAGGCAGCCCGAAGAGCAGAGCGAAGAAGAGAGCGAGCGAAATCGCCCCGAACGTCCGCGAGACGGGGAAGTTGATGTGGCTGGTGATCGCTTCGTGATGATTGCGGCAGAACAGCAGCCCCGCTGCGGCTCCCGCTGCGATCGCTGCCACCTGCCCGAGCGAGCCCGCCAGAAGGACGACGATCAGCACTGCTCCCAGGGCGATGGTGGCCCGCTCTCGGTCCGGACATAAGTTCTTTGCCATGCCCCAGACCGCCTGCGCCACGATGGCGACGGCAACGATCTTGAGACCGGTAATGATACCGCTTCCGACCGGACCACCAAACGCCGCCGCTCCGAGGGCAAACAGGGTGAGGAGGATGGCCGACGGCAGCGTAAAGGCCGCCCAAGCAGCAAATGCGCCGAGCGGACCGCCGCGCAGCAGTCCCAAGGCGAAGCCCACTTGGCTTGATGCTGGGCCAGGCAGGAACTGGCTCAACGCCACAAGATCGGCATAGCCTTTTTCGTCGATCCATTTACGCCGCAGCACCAGTTCATCCCGAAAATACCCGAGATGCGCGATCGGTCCGCCGAAGGACGTGAGGCCGAGCTTGAGGAAGGCCGCGAGTACCTCGGCGGCCGAGCCTCTGGTGATTTGTCTCTGGTCGTGGCTCGTCGTGTCCGTCATCGCTTTATCGCCTCTCCGGTGAATTCGCGGACGCGTTCCTTGGCTAAGGCAAGGCCCGCCCGTCCCTTGTCGGTAATGGAATAGAACTTGCGGACAGTGCGGCCGTCGCGCTCCCAGCGCGATGTGAGGTAGCCGTCACGTTCCATCTTGTGCAGCAGCGGATAGAGCGTGCCGGGCGACAGGCGGTAACCGTGGTGCGCCAGCTCTTCGATCATCCACTGGCCGTAAATCTCGTGCTCGGCCGCGTGATGGAGGACGTGCAGACGGACAAGGCCTGAGAGCAGGTCGTGATGCTCCATCACCTGCCGCCGCCTTTTTTCAGCCGCCGCGCGCTCTGGCCGGCTCCCTGTCATGTCATCTGCCTTCTTGATTCGCAGTTTATCGACTTACGATATCGAAAATCGATTACACCGAAAAGACAAAGACATGGGAGCATTCGAGGCCCGCCAAAGCCACTACGACTGATTGAAGCTGCTCAGCACCAATGGGAAGCCGCTCGACGGCCCAATGCCGTGGCGCCGAACAAACACCCCATCCCGACATAGGCAGGCGAAAGATCCAGATGCGAGATATGTAACTATGGGCGGACCATCAGGTGGGCATCAGCCCGAGATTAGCCGAGAAGCAGAAGGAGCTGGATCGTAACACACCAGTCGGAGAAGTAGCCGAAAGCGCGCAAGGCGTCTGCGATGGCCACGATCACCAGCATCAGCCCGATGATGTTGAGCAGCACTTGATCGCGCCGGATGTTGGCGAGGTCGTGGGCGGCAAGGCTCATGACCGGGGACATAATATCCTCCTAGCTGCCGACGTGGCCGATCGTGCGTGTGTGCAGGATGAGCACGTCGCAATGGTCGCGGAAGACCAAGGCCTGAGCCCTACGATGGTGTCAGAAGTGCTTGGCATTTCGCGATCGCTCGTGGTCCATCGGATGGAAATCGGCGATTTGCCGTTCCGCACTGTTGGTACGCATCGAATCGTACGGCTGAAGGACGTCTTGGAGCTGAAGCATCAGCTCGATATCCGACAAAAGGCGCTTGATGCGCTGGCGGAGGTCACTGAGGATCTCATCGCGAATCATGTTGACTAACTTTTGAGTTCTTTATGCAGTTTGCCGAGAATTTTCGTCGAAACATCCAATGACTTCATGGAGATTAAGACCGAGCGAAGGCGGCAATGGTGAGGGGTCATGATTGTCAGCGGATCGGAGCGCCGCGATGTAGAGGGCGCGAGTCTCAGCCGCTGTAACGAGATCGGCGCGCCCCAGGTGAAGCGTTCACAGCCACGGCTGATAGCCAGAAGATCAGCCGCAAGTCGTGCGTGTCGACCATTGCCATTGGAGAATAGATGGATCGCGACGACCCGCGACAGGATGCCCGCCGAGTCGCACTCCTTCGAGTGAGGCGGTTCTGACGGCGTAATCACCGCTGTATTCCTGTCGCGAACGCGCGGCGGCCGAAAGATCGTGAACAAAAATGGAACAAAAGACTTGTAAAGCGACTCTTTACAGAGCACAGTCGATAAAGCCGCAAAGGTAAGGAGGCGGTCATATGCGAGCTGCAGCCCGGACAATAGAGCCTGGCCATCCTGGCGGTTTCGTCAAAAGCGAGATTGTCGAGGCCAACGGCCTGTCGGTGACGGATGCCGCACAGGTGCTCGGCGTGACCCGGCCGGCACTCTCGGCTTTGCTTAACGGCCGCTCGGATTTGACGCCCCAAATGGCGGTTCGCATTGAGAAGGCCTTTGGCGTGCCTATCGAGCAGCTAATGGAGATGCAGACCAGCTTTGACATTGCGGAAGTTCGGAAACGGGCGGACGAAATCAAGGTAGCGCCTTTCAAGCCGAAAGCGGCTAGGGCGCGGACGGGGGGGAAGAGATGACAAATTCCAGATCAGCCGCACGCTTGAAAAAGCCGGCGACAGCCGACACGGCCGTTACCATAGACTCCAAGCGCGTCGAATTGGCGCGCGCCCGCGTCATGGCTCGGGCTTGGGCAGAAACGATCCCGGAGACGCGCCGCACTAGCCAAGCAGCCCTTTTCGCGCGGGCAGCCATTGAGGCATTTGCCGCCTGTGTGGCACCTCGGCTGAGCCTCAGTCCGCCCTTTATGACAGTTCGCGGAAAGCTCGATGCGACCGCGCGCCAGCTCGCCACGTCCATTGGGCGCGAGGCGGCTATGCTGCCCCTCCTGGAAGGCGGGCACTTCTTGACCAGCCTCTACACGACCCTATTGCCGGGGAGGGAGCGCAGCGCCCTCGGCGCATTTTACACGCCTCCGGCACTGACACAGCGCCTACTCGATCTCGCCGACGAAAGCGGCGTTGACTGGTCAAGTGCGCGGGTGCTCGATCCGGCGAGCGGCGGTGGCGCCTTCCTTTTGGAAGCCGCCGCGCGCATGCGCCAGGCGCTTGAAGGCAGCGAGCCGGCTTTTGTCCTTGCCCAGCTCGGCACCCGTCTTTCGGGCCTCGAGCTTGATCCGCATGCGGCATCGCTCTCACAGGCTGCGCTCGAAATCTTCCTATCTGATCTCAGTATGGCGAGCGGCCGCGCGACACCGGTCTTCGTGAAAGTCTGTGACACGCTCGAAGAGTTGCCCGTGGCGCAATATGATCTGGTGATCGGCAATCCGCCGTACGGGCGCGTGACCCTCTCGGCTGCGCAACGCGCCCGCTATGCACGCAGCCTCTACGGCCATGCCAACATCTATGGCGTGTTCACTGACGTTGCGCTGCGATGGACACGGCCGGGCGGTATCATCGCCTATCTGACGCCCACAAGCGTTCTAGGCGGGCAGTATTACACCGCCTTGCGCCAGCTTCTCGCGGCCGAGGCTCCGCCCATCGCGATTGATTTCGTCCATGCGCGCCGCGGTGTCTTCGAGGATGTACTGCAGGAAACTCTGCTGGCGGTCTACCGCAAGGACGGAAAGCGCGACCGTTTCCAAGTCCACTATCTCAATGTTGATAACGAGCGCGAGGCACGCCTCACTAAGAATGGAAAAGTCGGGCTGCCGGAGAACGCTGGCGCGCCCTGGCTCGCGCCTCGCGAACCTGGCCATGTCGAGCTCATTAAGGCGGCAGAGGGCATGGCCGCGCGCCTTTCCGATTGGGGATATGGCGTTTCGACCGGCCCGCTTGTCTGGAACAGATTCAAGCCGCAGATGCGCGCCCGCGCCGCCCGTGGGCTACTTCCATTGATCTGGGCAGAGGCGGTGACAGCTGACGGGCGTTTCGTTTTCCGTGCGCAGAAGAAGAACCATGCACCCTATTTCAAGACAGAATCGGGCGATGACTGGCTCGTCGTAGATCAGAGTTGCGTCCTCGTGCAGCGCACGACGGCAAAGGAGCAGGCCCGGCGCCTCATCGCCGCCGAATTGCCGCAGGCCTTCATTGATGCGCAGGGCGGAGTGATCATCGAAAACCACCTGAACATGGTGCGCGCTATCGGAAAGCCGAAAGTGACCCCCGCCGCCGTTGCCGCCGTGCTCAACAGCGATGTGGTCGATCAGGTGTTCCGTTGCATCAGCGGGAGCGTCGCCGTGTCGGCGTTTGAGTTGGAGGCCATTCCGCTGCCGCCTGCCTCGGCCATGGCGCAAATCGAGCGGCTTGTCGCGAAGGACTCTCCGCGTGCGACCATCGAGAAGGCTCTGCGCGGCCTCTATGGCCTCAAAGCATGACGCTCCCCCAAGTCCTGCCATGGAAGGATATCCACGCACGCTTGCCGGAAATATTCCCAGAAGGCTTGCAGAACCGCGAGCATTCAATCTGGGAAATCGCGGCCAAGACGATCTTTGTCATGCTCTACGCGGGCGCGGTCGAAGGCGCAGACCGATGGATTCGCCCTGATCAGGTCACGCGCATGACTGACGAACAGGCAGCGCAGTCGGGTGACGATGCACGCGACGCATGGGCAAAGGCTTCCATCAAGCCAAGCAAGGCGGA
The DNA here is from genome assembly GCF_030814995.1 of Labrys wisconsinensis. GTDB lineage: Bacteria > Pseudomonadota > Alphaproteobacteria > Rhizobiales > Labraceae > Labrys > Labrys wisconsinensis. Next base: position 204,746 of record NZ_JAUSVX010000005.1, read on the forward strand.
CGTCCCCGGCCGCTGGTACGCGGTGAATACACGGGAATCGATCCGCGATGACACGATCCGATATGCCCTGATCCAAAATAGCGCTGTGATCGAGCGTCCCGGCCTTTCCACTACGTCGCCAGCCGGACGCTATGCTCTGCAGGCCGACTTCGCGGGCCTGCTGTCGCCCGGTCTTGATGAAGCCACGTTCATTGCGAAAGCGGCCGCTTGGCGGGAGAAACATCTCAACGCGGGCGCGCTCGCCCGAATTGCGATCGTTCGCAGGGGCGCAGCCGGTGGAGGCGCTTATGAACTTGTGACGTTTCCTAACGGCGAAACCCGGCGCATGACAACCGGACCGAGCGCCGACGTTTCCAAGGCTGTGATCGAAGTTTTCGCGCCGAAGTTCCTGCAAAAGCCGGGGGTCATCACCCTGAGCGAGAGTGGCAATAAGGTAGTGGCGCGCGATGACGAGCTGGCCAAGGCGATCGGTCTGACGATCCCAGCGGATAGAAGCCTGCCCGACATCGTGCTGGTCGACCTCGGCCCGTCGCACCCGTTGCTGATCTTCGTCGAGGTCGTGCACACGGACGGTCCCGTCAACGATGCGCGCAAGACGGCACTCCTGCAAATTGCAGAAGGGGCTGGGTTTGCGCCACAGCACGTGGCGTTCGTGACCGCTTATCTTGATCGAGCTTCACCGACATTCCGCAAAACTGTCAGCAGTCTAGCTTGGGGTAGCTATGCCTGGTTCGCATCTGAGCCTGACAATCTCGTGGTGTTCAGCGGCAAGCCACTGCAAATCGAGGGAGGCTAACAGCATGGTTCGCGTGCGCCTTATCGCTGGCAGGGGCGGCACGCAGGAGTGCCCGCCGCATAAGGCCGACACCACCCGAGAAGCATTCGCCCCGTGTACAGCTAGGAAGGTGCTTTCCTTCACCGCGACCTCCCACGCCGCCGCGAAGGCGGTCGGAGGGCGCGGGGCCAATATCGATCGCATAGCCAGCGCAATTGAGCACGTGAACTGACCGAGCGCTGGCTTTATGACAAGAACCTTCCTGCACAGCTTTGACCCCCCAACCGCCAATCCCGTCAGCGGCCCCACCATCGACCTAGATGTAGTGGCCATCGAGGACGCAGGTATTCGGGAAGTGCTGCAAACGCCGGGTGCAGCTTATGGCGCATGGTCCATTCTGGATGCGCTGCTCACCCCTACTGGTTCTGGGACGCCCTTCATCTTCAAGGAGCCGCTAGGTCAGGCCCGCGAGGTGAAGGTGGCCTTATCTGGCCTGTTCGGGCGTTTTATCGCGCGCGCCTATCTCGAACGGTATTTCAACCTGTCGATCTTCGCGCATCTCGGCAGTCGCGTAATCGATCTCGACGGGCGCAGAAAGGTGAAGATCACGCGTCTGTCCCGAGGTGATCTGCCTGACTGGATTGCTTGCGCCTCCGACCTATCCTCCCTAACCGTCGCGGAGGCCAAGGGCTGCCATGATGCAGGAGGCCCGGCAGCGGCGTTGGCCCGCGCCTGGAAGCAGGCCGCGCGAATTGATGTGACGGCCCGAGGCCGGAAAGTCACAGTGAAGCGCATCGCTGTTGCGACACGTTGGGGCATGGCCGTCTCAGGCCCGGCCGATGCCCATCTCTCAGTCAAGGACCCCGAGGACGAGGGCGAGCCGATTAAGCCAGAGGAAAAAGACGCACTCTTCATTGGGCTGCTCCGCCTCCACATCGCCAATCTAATCCGGCCACTTGGGCATGCCGAACTGTCCGATGTCCTGAAGCGGATGACCCATCAGCCATTCGCCAACCGGCTCCGGGCGGATCTCCAGACGGCACGATCGCTACTTGATGCCGCCCCGGTGGGTGAGGTTGAGAAGACAGGCTCGATCGGCGGGCTTGTCGGTGGAATCGTCACCCGCGCCGGACCTGTAAGCGATGCCGATATCTCCGGCACCGATCAGGAAGTGCTCGCTCGCCTTAATCTCCGACCGATCTTCGTCGGGATAGACCGGGATCTCATCCGCGCCGCTATCGATGCCGAGCCTGAGGCAGTGCGGGGCCGGTTGACCGAGACCACGCAGCCAGATGACTTTGCACGGTCGGACCGCGCGGGCGGATGGATCGTGCCGCTGGGGCAAGAACGCCGCATCATCGGGGGAGTATGAGATGCTGATGGCAAGAACCGAAGGCGGAAGTTGAGCCTTGGGGGCAGTAAAGGTCAGGGGGAATCATGGACGGACAGGACGGCGATCTTTCTAACGAAGCAGCAGCTCTTGCCGACATTCTCAAATGGTCGGCGGATTTGCCGGCTTGGCAGCGCGATGCGCTGCGGCGGCTGTGTAGTCAGCCCAAGCTTGAAAGCGCCGATATCACGACGCTTGTCGGCATCTGCAAAGCCACCGAACAGGCAGCCCCCCTCGACGCCAGCCACGTCCGGGACCCGGCGGCCAGCCACGCCGTCGTCAGCCTTGGTGCCCTACACGGCCTATCGCATGTCAACGCCCTCGCGTCCGGCGAGCGGCTATCCTTCGGAAAGGTCGGTCTCACGGTCATCTATGGTGACAATGGCGCAGGGAAATCTGGCTACGCCCGCGTTCTCAAACAGCTCTGCCGTGCGCGTTCGCCGAAAGGCGACGCGATCCTGCCCAACATCTATGCGGCTAGCCCCGGCACTCCCGCCGCCAGTATCGACTTCTTTATCGGCGGACAGAATCGAAGCGCGTCGTGGACCCAGGGCAGCGCGCCGGACGCCATGCTTTCCGCCGTGAGCGTGTTCGATTCCCGAACCGCCAACGTCCATGTCGAGAACACCAACGATCTCGCCTACACTCCGCTTCCGCTCCGCATTCTCGCCGGCCTCGCGCAGGCCTGTCAGGACGTAAAGGCCAAGCTGGCCGCGGAGATTAAGGCGCTCCAGGAGCAGACGCCGGCTGTCCTTTCCACACCCGAATGCAAGCAGGACACTGCAGTCGGCAAGCTGATCACCGGGCTGTCGGGCAAGACCAAACCGGAAGACATCGAGAACCTCGCCGGCCTATCGTCCGACGAGGAAGCACGCCTCCAGACGCTCACAACAGATCTCTCAAGTGATCCCACCCGGACCGTTCGTCAGCTCCAGGGCCAGGAAAACCGCATCAAGACTATTGTCAGCCAGCTCAAGCACCTGGCTGCGGTCGCCACGGATGAAACGTGGACAGAGCTCAGCGAAGCCCACACGCATTTGTCGAATGCGCGCTCCGCCGCCGTAGCCGCATCCGCAAATCTCTTCGCCGATGAACCGCTGCCCGATATTGGTTCTGAGGTTTGGAAGGTCTTGTGGGAGGCCGCCCGCGATTATTCGCGCGCATCTGCCTACCCGGATCGGCCGTTTCCGGTAACGGAAGGCGGCGCCCATTGCGTCCTCTGCCTACAGCCGCTCAGCGAGGAGGCCGCGCAGCGGCTCCGCAGTTTTGAGACCTTTGTTCAGGACGAGAGCAAGCGCCGCGAGCAGGAAGCCGCTGACGCCTACAGTGAGAAGTGCGAGGAGGTCTCGTCGAAGGCCGTCTCGATGACCGATCTGCTGGCAATCGTGGCCCTGATACGGGATGACATTGGCCAGGAAGAACTGGCGGCAACTCTTCGCCGTGAAATCCTGCAACTGGCCTGGCGGCTGCGCGCGCTTCTCAGAACTCACCACTTGGCGGCGATGCTGGCCCTTCCGCCCGCAGCAGTCCCTTCCGTCGCTCTTTTGCGCACGGTGCTCGATGATATCGCCGCCCGCATTGCCGGCCTCCAGGCGGAGGCCAATTCTCCACAGCGGGTGGCGCTCATCGCCGAGCGTGATGGCCTCACCGACCGCAAATGGCTCGGTGTGGTGAAAGCCGATGTGCTGGCCCAGATCGAACGCCTCAAGGCGGTCGAGGCGATCGAGAAGGCCAACAAGGACACGGCGACGAACAAGATCACGACCCAGAGTGCCCGTATCGCGCAGGCGCTCGTCACCAACCGCTTGCGTGGCCAGTTCGCCATCGAGGTAAACAAGCTCGGCGTCGCCGGTCTTGCCATCGAACTTCAGCAGGCGAAAACCAGCGCGGGCGTTCCCTTCTTCCAGGTCCGGCTCATCAACAAACCGAGCGAGCCGGTCGGCAAAGTCCTGAGCGAAGGCGAGCATCGTTGCGTGGCGCTCGCCGCTTTCATGGCGGAGCTTTCGACCATCGACGCCCAGTCGGCGATCGTGTTCGACGACCCGGTCTCCTCACTCGACCATCTACACCGCGACAAGGTTGCCGCCCGACTGGCCGAGGCCGGGCAGACTCGGCAGGTGATCGTCTTCACCCACGATATGGCCTTCCTGCTCCTTCTTGATGAAGCCTGCCGGGCGACCAAAGAGCGGGAAGCGACACCGGTGGCCTATCGGCTGATCAGCCGCGGCGCCGACAACGCCGGCTATTGTCACCAGGAGCCGCCGGCCAGCGTCATGCCGCTCGACAAAGTGATCGAGGGGATGAAGGCGCATCTTGCGAACGTGAAAATCCATCACGAGCGCGGCGATCAGGCGAAGTGGCTTCGTGAGGTGACGTCCTTCCAGGATCAACTTCGTACCACATGGGAACGCGCCGTCGAGGAAGCGGTAGGGCCGGTGATCCGCCGCTTGTCGCGCAAGGTCGACACGACGGGGCTCATCAAACTGACGGTGCTCACCGACGCTGATTGCATGGTGATGCGGCAGGCCTTTGGGCGCTGTTCAGCGCTCCTCCATAGTCAGCCTGGTGAGATCAATCCACGCTTGCCCGCCCCGGCGCTTATCGAGAGTGAGATCGATGTGCTCGAAAAATGGATCGCCGACGTGCGGACCCGTCAGGACAAAGCGGCATGAAGTGGTCCGAGCTGAAGCGAGCGTCCGATACCATTCTCGCGGTCTGGCCCCATTACCGCCCGTTGCACGAACGCTGGTTCATGCAGGAGCTTGTCGACAAAGCTGAACTCGCTCCGATCTGGCGCGAGCGCATGGTGCCAGGCGAGAACGACTCGGTTTTTGCCGACCACTATCCTGATCGGGATGCCGCCATCGCAGCCGCTACCGCGCTCAATCCTACCCTACGGGCAGCGCTCTCTAATCGTGCGATGGACCCTGTCGCCAAGCGATCCCTGCAATTGAAGGTCGACAAAGCCTTGCAGGCCAAGCAGCGCTTGCAGGATGAAGAGGCGCTGATGCTCGCCGAAGCCCTGCGTCGTCATGCTGGCGACGAGCAGCCGAACGCCGATTCGCTTAAGCTCGCACCGGAGGCAGAGCGTTATCGTGCCGATCTCGCGGATCAGCTTGCGGCTATGCCCTACCTCAAGGTCGCCAAGGTCGGTCGATCGAACAACCGTTGGGCACACTACTTGTTGTTCCTCGGGCACGACGGCATCTGGTCGAGACCGTATCTCGCGGGTGAGAAGGCGGCCCTGACCGCCGAACGCGCGAAGATTGCGAATGGCTTCGATCTCAGCGCGACCATGCATTGGGGCAAAACGAAAGCTAGGATCAGACAAATCCTGCTGCCGCGCGCTAATCAATTGCTCCAGCTTGCAAGCGTGCAGCGCCTGCTCGCCGAAGCGCTCGCGAGAGGAGAACGCGTCCTGGTTTCGAATGGCATCGTCTTTTGGTACGAGGCCGACGGGGGCATTGGCTGGCAGGTGAAGGAGACTTCTTCAACGCGCGAAGCCGAAGGGGAGACGGTTTGGAAAGAGGGCACAATTCTCTCCACCAACCACGGCCGGTTAGTAGTGCTTCCCTACATAAAGGAGAATGGCGAACACATCCGCGGCCATACCAAGAATGGCCCGAACGACGGGCGCGCTCTTCCGCGCCATCCCGACCACTACGTCGAGATTCCATTTTCTCTGTACGACGGTGATCTCATGATCGGGCTGTTCGGAGAGCTGCCCTACGAATGAGGGTGAATTTCCCCGGTGCCCGATCATCGTTTTGTCAACTGGGCGTAAGTTGCCAAACGAGTGCAAGAAGGAAGATTGATGTCACCTGTTGAGGCATGGCTCAATGCCAATACCGAAGGCTATGCTCACCTAGCGCCCGAAGAGCGCCAAGCAATCCACGAGTTCTCTCTGCTCTGGAGCTTCTTCGAAGCACGAGTGATGGCAAACAATGCCAGCATTGGCGGTTTCCGCGCGCGAGTCGCCCAGGCCGCGAACCATGGAGCTGGCCTGGATGTTGAGCCCTTTCAGGAGGCTCTTGCGTTCTTCACCGCGCGTTACCGCGACGGTAGTGGCTTCAACCATCGCTTCCAGGCGTTACGCTTCTACCCGGGCCAGAACGGCGGCCGTGCCGAGGTCGAGGCTGTTTTAAGTGAAGCTCAAACGGGCGCCGCAGAGATCATTCTGGCCTTACTCATCATCGTCTACCGCCTGCGGAACAACCTCTTCCATGGCGAAAAGTGGAGCTATTATTTCAAGGATCAGCTCGGAAACTTCACTCACGCGAGCGCCATCCTCATGCGCACGGTCGAGCTGTTTTCCGTCAAGGGATTGCTCACCGTTCCTGAATGACTGCGCACCGCGAATATCGTGTGGTGTCCCCAGTGAGTGAGAGCCTCCCGCCCGGAGCCTCCGTCTCGGCCAACTCCTTCGGCGGGGAAACTCCTCGACGCCCCATGAGAGTATGAATCCGAAGGGATTCGTGACGGGTTGTTCGAGAGTGATGGGGAGCAACCGCTCGACCCTGAGCCAGGCCAGGAGGGAGATGGCGCACCCATCAGGATTCGAACCTGAGGCCTCTACCTTCGGAGCAATTTAACCTGCCCTTCGACGCTTTTCGATGGGTTTCGCTCCGATGCGCTATGATACTGTAATTACTAAACAAATTGAAATTTCGGCTCGCCTGACGTACCCTCGGACACGCTCCGACTTGCGTCCGGCTGCTTACGTGGTGCTTACGCGAGAATGGGAGTTTGGACGGGAGAATTCCCATGGCTAAGCTCACGAAGCGGCTCGTCGACGCCGCCGAATCCCGCGAGAAAGACTACGTCATCTGGGATGACGAGCTACCAGGTTTCGGCCTGCGTGTCTTCGCCTCCGGCAAGCGCAGCTACGTCCTTCAATACCGAGCACTGGGCCGCTCGCGCCGCTACACCATCGGCTTGCATGGTGTCTGGACCGCCGAAAGCGCGAGACAGGAAGCGAAGGTCCAGTTGGGCCGTGTTGCCCAAGGCGATAATCCCGCCGAGGAGCGCCAGCTCGATCACAAGGCCATAACGGTCAAAGAGCTCTGCACGCTGTATCTCAACGATCTGAACGCAGGTCTCATCCTGGGGAAGGGCGGACGGCCCAAGAAGCCGACGACCGTCGTAACGGACACCGGGCGCATCGAGCGGCACATCATTCCGCTCCTGGGAACGCGCCGCGTGAAGGATCTGACCAAGGCCGACATCAACAAGGTCCTGAAGGACATCATGGCCGGGAAGACGCGAGTCTCGGTGAAGACGAAGAAGCTGCGCGGCAAGGCCATCGTCCGCGGCGGGGCCGGAACGGCCACGCGAACCGTCGGGCTCCTCGGTGGCATCCTCACCTACGCTGTCGAAGCTGGCATCATCGCGATCAATCCGGCCCACGGCCTGCGAAAGCCGAAGGACAACGTCCGCACCCGCCGGCTCACGGAAGCGGAGTACCGGACGCTGGGCGAGATGCTGCGCGTAGCGGAGAAAGACGAGAAATACGCGACGACGGTGGAGATCATTCGTCAGATCGCGCTGACTGGCTGCCGCCGGAGCGAGATAATCGGTCTCATGTGGACTGAAGCAGATACCGATGGGAGCTGCCTGCGGCTGATCGACAGCAAGGAGGGCACCTCGGTCCGTCCCATCGGTCTGCCTGTTATCGAGTTTCTCGAAGCGCGTCGGAAGACAGCCTCCGGCACCTATGTCTTCCCCGGCTACGGCGACGACAATGCGTTCGGCAGTTTCCCCAACCATTGGGAGCAGATCTTCAAGGACTCACTGCTCTCGGACGTCACGCCCCACGTCTTGCGGCACAGCTTCGCGAGCGTCGGCAACGATCTCGGCTTCACGGAAGTGACGATCGCGGCCCTTGTCGGCCATGCGAAGGGGTCGGTGACAAGCAAATACATCCACACGCTCGACACGGCCCTGATCATGGCGGCGGACACGATCGCCGGCTATATCGAGGGCCTGCTGGATGGGAAGGCGTTCAAGCAGACCGCCTACGCGCTCGATCGGGCATCACGAAAGGCCGCGCTTGCGCGCTTCCTCCAGAAGGCGGCCGGTGACGATGACGAGCAAGGCGGTAAAGAGCAGCGGCTGGCCGCTTAGCTTCGCCGAGAACATCAAATACGCCTCGGGTGCAGGTCAAATTCGATCTGAAAAGCGATCATACGCATCGATCCTGCGGACTAACGGGTCGATCTCGCGCCGATAGATCTCCGTTCTCAAGAACCGCACCTCAGCTTCACGCTGAGCCTCGGGAACGTCGATGTACCAAGCGCGCGGCTGAGGACCGGGATCACCGTTCCAGCGGTATCCTCGCGCCTTCAGGGTCTCCTTGAGATCGAAAGGAGAATTCTCCGCCCATATGCGCCAGGAAACAGCGCGAGCGCCATCCAAGAGGCGGCTAAGGCCCGTAACGCGAGATCGGGGCAGCCGCATCGCCAGCAACTCAACCGTAGCAAGACAGTCGTGCATCGCGCGGTGACGGTCATAGAAGAAGCCTACGGCCTGAGCGAGATAGGCGAGTTTCGTGCCCTCGAACCCCTCTGCTGCCCAATCGACCTGACTTAGCGAGCATGCCCACGGCTTAGTCGAGAACACGTCGCTGAATCGTTCAAGGAAGCGACGGTCGAACGCCGCGTTGTGCGCGACGACGAGCGAAGCCGGTGCCGCAAATTTGGCCACCACGGCGGGATCGATGATCTGGCCGGCCACCATCTCGTTGGTGATGCCAGTGATCGCGGTGATCTCCGGCGTAATCGGCTCGCTCGGCTCGCGCAGCCCTTGGAAACTTTCGCCCACGTTGAACACAGTACCGTCCAGACCATAGCTGAACGGCGTCATGGCGATTTCGATGATCTCATCACGCTGAGGATCGAGCCCCGTGGTTTCCACATCCACCAGCATACCGAGCCGGACCGGCATACCAGCAGGCGGCGCAATGGATGGGCGCGGTTTGAGACGGCGAAGGACCCGATAATCCCCCGTCGCCTCCAGCGTTTGCGCCATGGCCTCCAGATGGTCAGAAGATGTCATCTTCCGCTTCGTTCTCCATGACGGCTTCGACGGCTTGCTCTCCGGCCGCGTCATCATTGACAGCTCGAGGCGTCAGGCGAACATCCGCAACTCGACCTTCTTCGTGGAACCAGAGATCGACAATGGCCGTATCGTCACTACGCGGTCGCGGCGACGCCTCCCGCACCTTGAAGGTGGTGGGAAGATTGACTGACGTACCGAACACCAGCGCGTGCTGCCGAGGCAACGACGGCAACCGCTTGAGGACCGACTCCGAGATAAATGGCGTCATTTGACGAATTTGAGAAAGATCGTCGGGATTCTGGATGCGGTGAACCAGAAAATTGGAACACTGGCTGAGGACCGTCTTGGATAGTTCGCTCGGACGCTGGGACGCCAGCAGCACGAACATGCCGTACTTGCGGCCCTCTTTGGCGATGCGCTCGAATATCTTGGTGGCGTCGATGGAAAAGCGGGAAGGCGCGGAGGCGACATACCTATGAGCCTCTTCGAGCAGCAGATGTATGGGGAAACGGTTTCTTGGTTCCGCATGACGAAGGAACCTAAAAAGCATGCGTGCGATGACCGCACTGACCAACTCAACGATTTCATCTTCGACGGAATTCAGATCAATAATAATGACCTGATTGCGTTTGGTGAACGCTTCGCCGGCAGCCCTTTCCAGACCGACAATGCTGGTCAAGAATTCCAGATCGTTCACAGCCGCGTCAACGTCAGCTCCTTCGTGACGCAGAAAGGCATATTCTGTTCTCTCCTGGAGAGATCTGAGCCGCGTAACCATTGACGAGCAGTAATCTCGAATTTGGCGGTTGCCGTGAGCTTCCTCATAGAGGATCGCGAAGTCGAGACACTCGTGCAGCTCATCAAAAGAGAATGGCGTCCGATTGTAGGCTGGTAAGGGTGCATCCTCTCGGAGCTTTTTTCTCACTTCGTCCAGAAATGCCGATTGGTTGTTCCCCGAAAAATTTCCGTACTGAAAATTTGGGCTAAAGCGGTTCAACAGCGCCATATTCAGGCCGTTCGTCGGATACTTCTGGAGAAGGGAGACGACGCGCTGAAATTTCGATACGGGGGAGTCGCCGTCTGCCCCTCGAAAGCACTCAATGATACAGGTGGCGACAAAGTGCTCGCGCAGCGCCAGAGCATCTGGCGTATTGGCATGAAAGAGACTTGTCAGACCTAACGCCGTCCGAAGGACCGGCAGTTGTGTTCGCTCGCTGGCTTGCAGCAGTAACTCCCATTCCGCCAGCTCCAGGAACCAATGCGGCAAGCGGAAGCCGGCAGCCGTGCCGTCGAGTACGACGCGCTCGACTCCGATGCCCCCCTCTTTCGCGCAAGCGTTCAGGGCGGCGTGGTACTCGCCATTGACATCGAAGACGATGAACGTCGCACCACGGGCGTGATGCTCCTGGGGTTTGCTGAAAAGGGACTGCAAGACCGATGCGACCGTGCAGGACTTGCCGCTGCCCGTGTTGCCCAGGACGGCGACATGGCCACCAAAAAACTCGTTTAGCCGGACCTTGATGTCGTAGTCCTCGAACACCACCGACTTGCCGATCGGCAGCACCCGGTAGCGCGTGGCCCCTTCGGGTTGGCAGGCGCCGCCATTTGGGTCGACTGACGGCTCCACGGCAGCCTCGGTCTCGAAGATGCGGTCGAGCTCACCGTCCAGCGCATAGAGCGCATCCGCATAGAGAGACGGGAAAACGGACACCCCGAAGCGGAACGCGCCGCCACGCATCGGCAACATGCCGACAGGCACCACATCCAGATATTTGGAAGAGCCGGCCCGGTCGAAATCGCCTCGCTCGGACGGCGTGCTCGCATCGCGTTCACGCAGGCCGACGACCTCGACCACGACATATTCCGACTGCGACGGGATCACCAAAAATGACCCCAGCCGCGCCACATAATGCACGTCGTCGAAGCCGACGACCGTGAAATTGTCGGTGCCCGCGTGCATTTCGACGACAAAGCGGTCGGCCGCGACCGAGACCACCTTGCCGATCGCGCGCTTACGATCGTCGTGGCTCATGCCCCGTCGTCCTTCTTCTCGTCGTCCTTTTTCGGCGCCAGATCGGACAACACCTTGCGAACGGCATCATCGATCCTGTCGCTGGGGCGCTGTGGCATGAAGTGCTCGACGATCATGTCGAAGTAGTGCGCCCTGGTTCCCTCAACAGGGCCGTCGCCTCCGATGATCCAAATACGCGGGTCGCGCAGCGCCCGCAGCTTGGCGATCTCCCCGTCCATGTCTGGCTCGGCAAAGATCACCAGGCGGAAAGTCGGGATCGTCAGCGCCTGGTAAATGATGTTGTTCAGGTGCTCGTCGCCGAAGGCATAGCCTGCGGTGATGAGAACGCTCTGCTCGCGCACAATCCGGGACTGAAACTCCCGGAACAGATCCGCATAGGGCGAGCCGAGCGAAGAGTTCTGCTTCGCCGGCGTCGGATAGATCAGCATCTGGTTCGTGGACTCAGGCGGCCAGATTTCCTTGATCGGGAACAGGCCATGATCGTCCTCGGTCCAAGTGACCGAACCGTGCAATTTGCAGAGATAGACGAAGGCGTCGACGGCGGTCCATTTGCGGCTGGCGACATCAAGCTGCTCTGCCAGGGCATAGCGGAAGATCGCCGGGTTGAAGCGGCGTTCAACCACGCCGGAAAACCCGTTGGCGTACGGGATACCCAGGCGATCCATCGCCAATTCACTGAAATGATCGTAGTTGGTCGTGAACACCCATGGCCGGGGCAAGGACCGATCTCGCAGGACCAGTTTCTTGTAGAACCGCTCGTAGAGGTCGCGCACGGTGGAGTCGCCCTCCGTGGCGAAGGCCCCTTGGGTGACACGGGTCCACAGGAAATCCTGGACCTTCTTGATGATGCCGTCGAGAACAGCGCGGTAGGGGTGAAGATCGGGATTCTCGCTCTGGCGCAGCACGAACCGCTGCGCGAACAGCACCTCCATCAAGCGTTCCAGGTTACGGCTGTAATCCTTCGCCAGGTCGATGCCGAGCGTATCGAGATAGTCGATTTCGCCCTTGGTCAGCCGCCATGGTGCCGGCGCAGCGTGAACTACCGGCGGATCGGCGTAGAATCCTGCCGCGCGCGCCTCGAGTGTTTCCCCGCAAAACTCCTTGGCCAGAGGGGCCATGGTTGCAATGCCGAGTTCCTTTTTGTCCTTCATCATGGAGGAACATCCAGCGCCAAGCAGGAACGCGATGTTCTTGGCGCTCATGGCCTCGGAAATAGCCTGACGAGCGCTCTCGACCCCTTTGTTCCAGTCAAGATCTGAAGGTTCGGCATCGCCGTTCCGCAGGAACTGGAATTTGCGCCCTTCGCTTTCCTCGCCCATCTATTTCCCTTCCCCAACGCCGTTGGCCGGTACCTTTTGGCTCGCCTATGAAGCCAGGAGCCTCTCCGACAATTCTGGATTGGCTTCAGGCGGCTGCGCGCCCGACAATGTCCATGAGCTTCTCGTAACTGGTGACGACGTCGTATTTGACCCGCTCCTCGCTGATCCGCCGGCCAATCTCGTCGAAGAACTTTCGCGCGCACGCGATCTTGGTGTTCTCGATCTCGCGGAGCTTCATCGAGGACATGGTGCCCTTGGTCTCGGCGACGAAGTAGATGTGCTTGACGCTTCCTTCCTTGAAGGAAATCGCCCAGTCCGGGTTGTAGTCGCCAACAGGTGTCGGGATCAGGAAGCCGCGCGGCAACTTGGCGTAGACCACCACCTCGCTGGCGGTATCGAGCTCGTCGGCGAACTTGCGCTCGATGTCGGAGTCGGTGACCACGTAGTCGTAGACATGCCGCTTGAGCTTGGTTGTGGCCTTGGAGAAATCCTGGCCGGTCTCGTTCGCAGTGAAGATATCGACGTCGTAACGCTCAGCGAGCCCGTCATAAGCCAACCTCTCGATCACCATCGTGGCCTTCTGCTCGGCGATGATCCGCGACGCCTCGGCGATGAAGTGCTCGGGGTTCTCCTTGAACTGCCCGAACACGCTGGCTTGAATGCCGGTCAGGATGTCGGCCGCGGTCTTGCGCGTAAGCTCCGTGTTTTCGGCGATCTTCCCGAGAAGGTCGTACTTCACGAGCGAATGGACCGATCCGCCGCGCTCGGTGGTCGACCCTGTTAGGGCAAAGCCGTCGCCGGCCTTCAGCTGCTCATCAGTCAGCCCATCGCCCTGGATCCCTGTATGAACCGTGTACTGGAGCGGCGTCACGCGAAGCTGGCTATCGAGGGCGCTCACGCATTTGCGGACCAACTCCTCGGAATCGAACTCGACGCGATAGACGGCCTTCTGGTTGATGCGCCGCCAAAGCTCCTGGAACTCCTTCTTCTCGAAATTCTCGTTTAGCGGATTAGTCTTGGGCTTGCGGCCGTCCTCGACCTTCGGCAGCTGCCCATCGCTGAACACGCTGTCGATGATCTGGAAAATCTGATCGGCATGCGCCTTCAGCTCATCGGGTAGAGCCGCCAGGGCTCCGGCTTCCTTCGCCTGGTGATAGGCGCTGGTGATCTGGTCCGCGTCGTCGGAATAGTCGTTCTTCACCAGGTAGCGGTAGATCTGCTTCGCCATCGCTGACGTGATCTCGATCGCGCCGGCATCGGTCGCAATGGTCTTTCCGGTGAAGTAGGCTTCGGTCGCTTTGCGCGGTCGGGATGTCAGCGTGTCGGCGATCTCCTTCTGGAGGCCAGCCACGAAGTTCTTGTAGCTCTCGCTGGCCACGACCGTGAGGACGTTGATGTCGTGGACGACCGCGGGATTATCCATTCGGTCGCCGTTCTGATCGACCGACAGCCGAAGCCCGCGGCCAACCTCCTGCCGCCGCGAAACGGTGTTGTCGCTGTGCTTGAGCATGCACATGACGAAGACGTTGGGATTGTCCCACCCTTCGCGCAGCGCGGAATGCGAGAAGATGAACCGGGTCGGCTCCGCGAAGGACAGCAGCCGTTCCTTGTCCTTCAGGATCAGGTCATAGGCATCGACATCATCTGAATCGACCGACCGCGCGCCGACGGCGGGATCCTTCAGCCGGTTGGTCTTCTTGTCGATCGAGAAATAGCCGTTGTGTGTCTTGGCTGCGTCGATGCCAGCCAGATGCTTGCGGTAGGCGTCGTTATCGATCGCCAGCTCCGCCAAATACTCCGCCTTGAGAAGCTCGTACTCCTCCTCGAACACGCGGGCATACTCGCCCTTCTCATCAGGCTGGGCGTAGTCGCGGTACTTCACCACCTCGTCGATGAAGAACAGCGACAACACCTTGATGCCCTGGGCGAAGAGCTGCTTCTCCTTGTCGAGATGCGCCTTGATCGTCTCGCGGATCTGGATGCGCCGGATGTCGCGCTCGGACACGTCGCCCGTCGCTTCCCCGGCCCGGAGCACCAGGCCGTTCGTGAACTCGACCGTGTCGTTGCGAGCGTCGATCTGGGAGATTGTGAAGCCGTCGCGGTACTGGTCCAGCTCGCCGGACTCGGTGAAGAGGTCGTCACGGAACTCCAATCGCTTGAGCTGGCGCCTGATCTCGCCGCTCGCGAGCTTCACCTCGATCTCGAGCCTCGCCAGCGGCGCCTTCTTCGAGATCTCGATCCCCTCAAGGTACAGATAGGCGTTCGTGCCGGCGAGCCCGCGCGTCTGGATGCCCCGCACGGCGATTTTCTTCACCAGCTTCTGGTTATAGGCGTCGAGCGCATCGAGCCGGTGAACACGGTTGTGTTGCGTCTTGTGGGTCGCCGAATAGCGCAGGATCATGAGCGGCTTGAACTTCGGCAGCGCCTCCATCGTGGCCGCGCCTTCCATCTTTTGCGGCTCGTCGAGGATGAGGATCGGCCGGTTGCTGGCGATCACGTCGATGGGCTTGCGCGACTGGAAGTCGTCCAGCTCCTCATAGATGCGGCGGTTATCAGCCCCGCGCGCCGCGAACGCCTGGATGTTGATCACCATCACATTGATGCCGGCGTCCGACGAAAAACTTTCCAGCTCGTGCAGCCGCCTGGAATTGTAGATGAAGAAGCGCGCCTTCTTACCGTAGCTCTCGGTGAAATGGTCGGCGGTGATCTGGAGCGATTTGTGGACGCCCTCTCGGATGGCGATGCTGGGCACCATGATGATGAATTTCGACCAGCCGTAGCGCTTGTTCATTTCGAACATGGTCTTGATGTAGCAATAGGTCTTGCCGGTGCCGGTCTCCATCTCGATGTCGAGGTTGATCCTGCACCCGGCGCTGGCAACCAGCTTTTCCGAGATCGGCAGGTTCTGGTGGCGCTCGACGTCCTTGATGTTGCCCAACACCTGAAGCTCGGTTAGCACCAGATCGGCGTTCTTGAAGCCTTCCTCGAACGCGCTCGTCTGCGCCTTGCGGCCCGGATCGATCCGGTAGCTGATCCCGCTCGACATCGGCTGCCCGGCGAAGCAGTCCACGACCGCATTCACCGCCTGGGTCTGATAGGGCTGGACCTTGAATTTCAGCTTCATGGCCGCTCCCTCAGATCGACTTGACGTCGGTGCCGGGGGACAACTGGCGGAAAATCTGCTCGACGTTGATCTTCACCGCGTCGGACACGAAGCCATTGTCTCGGAAGACGACGCGAAGCGGCTCACTGCCGGCAAGCTCTTTCACCAGCTCCTCTGTCACGCCGGCCTCGAAGCAGGCGACCAGCGCGTTCCCGTCCACGAAGAACACGGTCTTGCCCTGCACCGTTTCACGCCGGATCGGTAGCGTCAGGTCTACGCCCCAGTCGAGCAGCACTTGAAACAATAGATCCTCTGCTTTGCGGTCGGGCTTGATGTTGTCGATAGCGGCGAGCAGGTCCTTTTGGCCAACATGATCCGGGCGGTAGAACACATCGTTCATGTTCGATGTGTCCACCTTTAGCACCCGAAAGCCAACATCCTTGGTCCAACCTGGATCGCAAGGCTCCCCGATCACGGCCTTTCCTGATCGCCGGATCCTCTCTTTGGAGACTTCAGACAGAACCAGCGGTCGACCACTTTTCTTCAAAAGCTTGATCGCCGCTTGAACAGTCTTCTTTGCAGTTCCCGTTGTTGACGACTCCGCATCTTCCAAACTCTCGGGCAATTGAACCATGATGAAGCGATGGTTCGTCCCGTATGTCGCGTTGGCTCGGAACACCGCTTCAGCGGTGCTGGCAGAACCTGCGAAGAAATCCATAACAATGCCGGCCCGCTCGTTCGGCGTGACGTATGAAATCAGTCTTGCCAACTCCTCATGGTCCTTGGGGTTCGTAAAAACCTTCGCGCCCATGAGGTTGCGCAAATATTTTACCGAAACTTGAGACTGCTTATAAAAGTACGATCCGCGAACCTGCGTCGCAAATTCAGTATCTTCGCCATCCGCGCCGTTCTCATCCTCGGTTTCGGACTCAATTTGAGCCTCGTCGAATTCGTCAGGAATCGGACGGATATGCGCCTTACGAAAAGGCGGCTCCGTATGATCATCCCGGAACTCCACCAAGCCAAGCTTGATCTGCCGCTGCATTTCTGTAGATGACGAATATCTCCAACCCGCCTCCGGTACCGCACACGGCTTACCAGTAACTGGATGGATTACGTCGTAGCGGGGCCCATCGCCTCCCGGCCACGAGATGTCTCGATCCCTCCAAGGTCCGTTCTTATCAACGCGCTTGTAGCGAGCCCATTTCTTCGCAGGGTGCGCTCTGGGCAAATCTGAATACCACTTAGACAGGTCAGCTTCGATCGTTTTGAAATCATCTCCGTAAAGCGCCCTCAACTTGACGAATTCATCCCAAATATCTCGTGCTCCGGGCTTTTCTTCACGCCAAATTTCCTTCCGTTCACGCAGTGACACGGCGTCCCGTGCGTAAACGACGAGGTATTCATGGCCAACAGAAAAGAATTTTGCGTCGTTCTTCCGACCCTTTTCCCATACGAGTTGCGCAACGAAATTGCGTTCGCCAAATACTTGATCCATCAATTTTCGCAGAGCTGACTGCTCATAGTCGTCGATGCTGACCATGATGACGCCGTCATCTCGAAGTAGACGTTTGGCAACCGTGAGGCGGGCATACATCATCGACATCCAGTCAGAATGATATCTACCCCTCGAATCAGAATTTGCGACCAGCCTACCTCCGCGTTCGTCTTTCTCGCCCGACGCAATTGAAAACTGCTCATCGGGCATTGCAAAACTGTCGCGGTAAATAAAATCCTTACCAGTGTTATACGGCGGATCGATGTATAATATTTTCACTGCACCGAGATAGGATTCTTGCAGAAGTTTCAGGACGTCAAGATTGTCACCTTCAATGAAAAGGTTCCTTGTTGTATCGAAGTCTACGCTTTCGTCGTGAAAGGGGCGAAGAGTCTTCGCAATGGGGGCGTTCGCCGTCACGAGCGCTTCTTTCTTCCCTGGCCAGTCAAGCTGGTAACGC
Organism: Labrys wisconsinensis; assembly: GCF_030814995.1. Classification (GTDB taxonomy): domain Bacteria; phylum Pseudomonadota; class Alphaproteobacteria; order Rhizobiales; family Labraceae; genus Labrys; species Labrys wisconsinensis. The sequence continues at coordinate 222,379 of NZ_JAUSVX010000005.1, forward strand.
TCTTGCGGCCCTTCGACAATTCGGTCGCTCAACTCCTGACGCAGCTGATCAAAGTCTACCGCCAGACGCAGCTGCCCCGTCGCCTCGTCGCGCGCTTCGGTCACGCAGCCGGGTAACAGATCGCGGATCTTTGCGATGTTCTCCTGGCTCAGGTCTGGGCTGTGCATCTTCAGCTTGTCCATATTCATTCCCTTACTCATTCGCCGCAGCGCTGACAGGATCGCCCCCGGAAAGGCGCTCCAGTTCCTGCTGTGCAGCGCGCAACTCGGCGTTGATCGCCACGCGCTTGTTGAACTGCTTCTCGCGGGCAAGCCGGGCCTTGATCCGGTCCACCTCCCGCGTCTTGGCCCGGATCGCTTCCATCCGCGCCACGCGCGCCTGGATGTCCTCGCCACTCCCAGCCGCGTTTGGCATCAGCGCCGTGAGGAGGGCATCGTAGAGCCCGCCAAGATTGAGCGCGACCGGCAGCGGCCGGCGCGGCGCGTCGTCGGGCACCCAATCGGTCCCGAAATAGGCGCTGACAACCCACTTGGTGGAATCAGCGTCGCTCGGCCGCTTGAAGGCGGCCACCGCCTTACGCTTCCCCGGCCAGCTGAGCTCGAAAATCAACGGAAAGGGGATGGCGCGATCGATGGCGCGCAGCACCTCTTCGTCGAGCTTGCCGGTGCGCAGGCTGATGCCAAACACCTGGATCTCGCTGACGGCCTTCGTCGCTGCGAGATTCGTGGTTTCCGGCGCCAGCTTGTACTTCCAGACGATCTGATCGACCTGGGTAACAAACAGATCTCTGAGCGCCGTGCCGACGCCGGCATGCTCATAGATCCGGCTTTTGGGGACAACGCGGCCGAAGGCGGCTGCCTTGGGATAGTCGAAGAAGGCTGCCGTCATGCTGCTCCCTCCTCGATCACGAGGAAGGCGATCAGCTCAAAATCGTCGAGTCCGGCGATGGTGTGGACCAGCGCCGTCGTCCGCCCGCCACTGAACAGGCTGTCGATGTCCTTCTCTTCCTTCACTTCGATCATTGAGCGGATCGCCGCACTCAGAAGCGCGGAGCATTGCTCCATCTTGCGACCGTCCTGCGTCCGTTCATTGAACAGCTGGCAGACCGCCCCGATCGGCTCCACCTGGCCCTTGCAGCTCGTGCGGATCAGGTCGAGCAGCCGCTTCACCTCGGTGTGGTCGATGATGACCCTACCGTCATGACCGATGTAGACGAGGTAATAAGGGTGCAGCCGGTTCTGCTGGTTGATGTTCACGCTGTCGTGGATGTTCTTCAGCGCGAAGATCACACCGGGCTTGAGCCCGAGCGCCGGCTGCGCTGGCACCACCGCATGCATGCCGTTGGGCAGATGCTCGAGGTCGCCGTGCTCCTTGATGTGGTTCAGAAGGTCCATGCGGAAATCGTTGAGGCCAAGATCGGTAATGGAGATCCCGGTCCGCACGTCCTCCAGCTCGATCACCTCTTCCTGGAGGCGCTTCAGTTGCTCCTTCCGGTAGGCAATGTCGCTGCTCTTGGACGTCAGTACATTGTCATCGCCAGTCGCCGTGACGTCGGCGATCATCATGCGATTTTCGACGCGCTCCTTGAGATTGATGTACTCGTCGAGTGAGATTTCCGGCCAGTAGTTGACGAGCTGGATTTGCGCGTTCGGCGACCCAATACGGTCGATGCGCCCGAAGCGCTGGATAATCCGGACCGGGTTCCAGTGGATGTCGTAGTTGATCAGATAATCGCAATCCTGAAGGTTCTGCCCTTCGGAGATGCAGTCCGTACCAATGAGGATGTCGATCTCGCCGGTTTCGTGCGGCAGGACCAGATGCTTTTCCTTCGCGCGGGGCGAGAACAGCGTGAGCAGGGACTGGAAGTCGTAGCTCTTTTTCAGCGTGCTCTTCGGCGCGTCGGAGCCGGTAACCATGCCGCAGTGCAGGCCGTGCGACTGGAGAAAGGTCGTCGCCAGGTTGGTGTAGAGGTACTTTGCCGTGTCCGCGAAGGCGGTGAAGATGAGAACCTTTCGGTTGCCGGGATTGAGCTGGTCGGCGACCTTGCGGGTAATGACATCCTTCAGATGCTGCAGTTTTGCGTCATCCTCGGGACCCACCTTCTCCATCGAGGCGATCAGGTCACGGATAAGCGCGATGTCCGCAGCGAGGTCGTGCTTCCAGGACGGGAGGTCCATGTCCGAAAGGCTGATTTGAATCTTCTTTCCGACCGTGAACTCATCGAGCCCGCTTAGATCGTCATCGTCGGGATCGAAACCGGGATCGCCGAGATGGTCGGTTACGCTCGCGGCGGCACCCGTGCGCTCATAGGTGTCGATCGCCTGGAGCGTCTGCGCGATGTTGCCGCTCAGCGCCCGCAGCGTGAGGCGGAATGCTTCGACCGAGCTCTCCAGCCGCTTGAGCAGGTTGGTGGTCATCAGAGCCTGAAGGCTCCGCTCGCGGTCAGCCTGGCGCAGCTTGCCGCGACCGCCCTCCACCTGGGTGTCGTAGATCTCTTCGTACTTCCGAAGTCGGCTCGGCAGGATATAGCTGATAGGGGCGTAGACCGCGAGCTTGAGCACCGACAGGCTGCCGAAGATGTCGTTGAGGCCGAGCACGTCTGAGCGATGGGTGATCGGGCACTGGTACGAAAGCGGCTTTCGGCGCTGCGGGAATTTGCCGATATCCTTGGTGTCGTAGAAGGTCTCGATATGCTTGCGTGACCGGGCAATCGTTACCGCATCGAGCATCTCGAAGAAGTCGAAGTCGAGGGCCTTCAGGATCGCGGCGGCGGTTCGCTCGTGCGGCGGCAGATCCGACCAGGCGTTGAACGCCTTCTGGGCGCGCCTGAAAATCTCCTCGATGCCAGTCTTGGTTTTCAGCTTGCGGCTGAGGTTTTCGGAAGCGCCCTCGTAGGCCAGCGCGAGCTGATTGCGCAGATCGTTGAACCGATTGTTCACCGGCGTCGCCGAGAGCATCAGAACCTTAGTCTTCACGCCGGAGCGGATGACCTTGTTCATCAGCTTCTGGTAGCGTGTCTCCCGGTCCTTGAAGACGTCGTTGTTCCGAAAATTGTGCGACTCGTCGATGACGACGAGATCATAGTTGCCCCAATTTACCCGGTTGAGCGGAATGCCAAACGACTCCCCCGACGTGCGGGAGAGATCGGTGTGACACAGGACGTCGTAGTTGAAGCGATCCTTGGCAAAGATGTTGGTCGTCAGGTTGGTGTTATAGTTTCGCCAGTTGTCGGTGAGCTTCTTCGGACAGAGAACCAGAACCGACCGATTGCGCAGCTCGTAGTATTTGATCACCGCCAGCGCAGTGAAGGTTTTACCAAGGCCGACGCTGTCAGCCAGGATGCAGCCGTTGTGCATCTCCAGCTTGTTGATGATGCCAGTCGCCGCGTCGCGCTGATAGTTGAACAGTTTATTCCAGACGAGAGTGTCCTTGTAGCCGGTCAGGTCGTTCGGTAACGCGTCCTGATCGACCTCCTCGAGGAAGTCCTGGAAGATATTGTAGAGGATGTGGAAGTAAATCCGCTCTGGGGAGTTCTCCTGGTAGACCGACTCGATGTGGTCGCAGATCGCGGCCGTTACGTCGCTGACCTTCTCCTCGTCGTTCCATATTTGGTTGAAGAGCTGAAGATAGACCTGTGTGTGAGCGGCATCGTCGATGCGGCTCACGAAGTTCGAGATCGCGTCACCCTTCTGGTAGCCAAGATCGACGGCCGTGAAGCCGCTGATCGGCATATAGGCGACGTCGCCGGCCTCCGATCCCGCATGGATGAACTGCTGCATCGGAGCCTTGGTCGTGTTCGACCGGAAGCGCGCTCTCTTTCGAATCCACTCGGCGCATTCGCGGGCGACCGCACGCTGTGTCAGCTTGTTGCGCAACTGGATCTCGAAATCGGTTCCGTACAGCCCCCGCTCGCGCGCCGTCTTAGGGATGAAGAACTCTCGCCGCTCCTTGCGTAGACGGTCGGTTACTTCCATTGGCACAAACGTCGGCGCGGTGAAGATGAACTGGAGGCTCTCGACCTTCGACAACTCCGATTTGAGCGCCTCGAAGGCGTAGATTGAGAAGCATGACGCTGCGATCTTCAGCCGCGTAGCGCGTCCCACCGTCGCCTTCAGATCGTCGCCGAGAAGCAGCGAGGTGTTATCGATGATTTTCATCGACGACCCCCTCACGCAGAAGCACGATCTGCTGGTCCTGTGGGCGCCGCGCGTCCCGCGGAGTATCCAGCCCGAGTCGCCTCAGCGCGTAGTAGCGAAGCGCCTTTCGGACCTGAATTTGGACTCGCCCCCCTCGCATGCCGTAGTCGAGGGCGATTATCCGTTTTTGGCTTTCGGAGAGGTCCGGATGCGGCCCTACTTCCAGCGTGATGAGTTCATTCCAGTCGGCATCATCCTCTGGCGATACCACGCTCGGACGAACTGACCTGGCCTCTATGATGCGTGAGAGCAGAAAGTCCTTGAACGACTTATCGACCTCGCAGAAGGCGCGGGTGTGCCACCGGAATCCGTCGAAGCCTATCGCGTGTGGCGCGATCCATCGCCAGCGAGGATCATCGCTGGAGAGCGATTGATATTTGACCTCGACTGCTTGGTTTTGGCGGATCGCCGCAAGCACCGTTCGCAACGTATTGTTGTTGACGCCGCGGGCCGGCACGGGCGGCCCGGCATAGGGAGGGGAGTGGGCGATCCAGGATTCGGATGAGGCCAAAATGCCTTCAGCAACGGACCGAAGCTGGTTGAGATACTGACCGGCATCTGGTTTCAGAAAGCAGGGCTGAAATTCGTTGCTCGCAACATAGCGCTTGGCGCTCTTGTCATAGACAGCGTTGTGCGGCGCCCGTTCTTGATAGAGCGTCAAATCCTTCGATGCTTGCGGAACGGACACATCGAAAGCCTCGATGATGTCCGAGCGATTCACGCCGCCTTCCCAGTAAAGTCGGAACTCGATGAATTCGAGCCGGCGCTCCACGCCCCATTTCAGCACCGCCTCGCCTCCCGGCATTGCTCCCCGCCTCCGCGCGTCAGATGAGCATCAAAACTATATGGACATATCGACGCGATGCGTGTAATTATTATCCCCATCTGCGGCGCCGGTCAACAATGATCGGCGCGCGCGTTGGGGGCGATACGTGCAAGAGGGCAATTCGCGGACGGGCCACGGCGCTGACCCAGCGTCCGAACAAGAAGTAGCTCCCGGAAGGAGAGCGGCCATGGCCGTCTCGAAACGATCCAGTCTGATTGTTCATGGCCGTCTCGCCATGCGGCAAGGCCGCCTAGCGGCGGCCCGTGATGGCCATCATGGCCTCCAGGTCATGACCTTCGAGCAGGCGGCGGTGCGCCTTGCCGGCGGTTTTATTCGACCCATCGATGATGAGAGCCTGCGCGCCGCCATCCAGGCGGTCCTGCCTACGACGCCGATGGGCGAGCTGGAGTGCATTAAGGCTCTGCCCGGTATGATCGACGCGGCAACCGACACGCTCTACAAGGCTTGGCGCTCGGGCATCGACCTCGCGGCGCGAGCGACCGACCACTTGCGCATTGATGCCATCGCGCGCCTGGAAGAGGCCGTTCTCGCCGAGCTTCCAGCCGGCATGATGCGTCCCATCGACATCGTCGCCGCCGCAACCTCCCGCATCGGTCATGCGCCGGCGGTCCTGGGCCCGATGGAGATCGTTGGCCTTACCGAACTCTCGCCCTGCTGGCGACCGCTGCTCCAGGCCCTTACCGCCCATATCCCCGTGCAGTGGACGGCCGGCCCCAGGAGCGTTCCCGCATGGCTGGACGGCACGAGCGTCATGGTCGCGCGCGCGCAGACGCAAGCGCCGGGGATCAGCGCCGTCAGCGCGGCGACGGCCTATCATGAGGCTATCGAGGCGATGCGCTGGGCACGAAGCCTGCTCGCCTCGGGCGTCTCGCCCTCGGAGATCGCCATCGCGACAGCCTCGCCCGCCGACTATGACGATCATTTCTTGGCCCTGCGCGCCGACGCCAAAATCGACCTGCACTTCGTCCACGGCGTCCGCACCGTCACCACCCGCGAGGGCCAGGCTTCTGCAGCGCTGGCCGACATTGTGGTCCGCGGCGTGTCGCAGTCGCGGCTGCGGCGCCTCGCGGCGCTCTGCCGGGACAGCGGGCCTTTCGAGACCCTACCCGAAGGCTGGCTGCGGGTTCTGCCGACCGATGCGCCGCTCTCGACGCCGGGTGCCTGGAATCGCCTTCTGGCCCGGTTGACGCCGGAAGACTGGCCCGACGGCGTCGACCACGCTCCCGCGCTGCGCGCAGCGGTCGAAACCCTGGCGAAAGGATCGGAGGCCGCTGGCGAGATCGGAGAAGCCTTCCTCAAGGGCCGGGCGCTCGCGATCTGGCGCAAGGCGCTGCTCGCCGGCCCCGCCGCCTCGATCGACGCGACGCTGGAAACCCTGAAGCAGGATGATGGGCTGGAAGCATGCGTCTCTGTCGCATGGATGCCGGCCAGCGCGCTCGCGGCGTCACCCCGCCGCTTCGTGCGACTGCTGGGCCTCAATTCCTCGCGCTGGCCGCGCGGCATCGCCGAGGACCGGCTGATTCCGGACCATATCATCCCAACTCCGGTGCTTGTTCCACTGCCGGTGAACCTCGCCGACCGCCGGGACTTCGAGACGATCCTCGCGACGACGGGCGGCGAAGCCGTCCTCTCGCGCGCCCGACGCGACAGCGACGGACGCCTTCTCGGGCGTAGTCCACTGCTCGTCGGGCACGGCGATGAAACCTACCTCCGCCGAAACGCCGCGCCAGCGCACGCCTTTAGCGAAACCGACCGCCTGATGGCCCGGTCGCGGGAGTTCGCCGCCGATCCGCAGGCGGTCGGTGCGCAGGGCTGCTGGCGCGACTGGCGGCAAGCGGAGATCACTCCCCATGATGGGCTCGTGCGGGCGGATCATCCGCTCGTTCTCGCCATCCTCGACCGCACCCAGTCGGCCAGCTCGCTTCGCCGCCTGCTGCGCAATCCGCTCAGCTTCGTGTGGGTTTATGCGTTCGGCTGGCGCGAACCGCAGAGCAGCGCCGAACCGCTCGTGCTCGACGCGCTTGGGATCGGCGATCTCGTCCACATGGTTCTCGACCGCGCCTTGCGCGACCTCGAAGCCGGAGGCGGGCTCGCCGCCGCCGACACGGAGACCGTCGAAGCGGCGGTGGCCCGCGCCGCGCAAGCCGTCGCCGGCGATTGGGAAAGCGAGCGTCCGGTTCCGCCAGCCGTCATCTGGAGCCGCACCCTCGACGACGCCCGCGTGATGGCGGGCCGCGCCTTGACTTATGGCGATGATGTCCTGCCCGGCGCTCGCGCTTATGGCGAAGTGCCGTTCGGCGGCTCGGAGCCGAAATCCGGTGCGGAGACGCCTTGGGATGCGAGCGCGTCAGTCACGATTCCCGACACGGGCTTCAACATCGCCGGCTATATCGACCGGCTCGACATCTCGGGCGACGGCAAGCGCGCGCTCGTGCGCGATTACAAGACGGGCAGGCCGCCGCGCGGCGACATCCGGCTGAACGGCGGCCGCGAGCTTCAGCGTTGCCTCTACGCCTTCGCGGTGAAGGCACTGCTCGGCGACGACGTCGCCATCAGCGCCTCGCTGCTCTACCCGCGCGAGCCCGTTGATCTTCAGCTCGACGATCCCGAGGCGGTGCTGGCGGAGATCACTGGCTACCTTCGCGCGGCGAGGACGAGCCTGTCGCGCGGCGCGGCCCTGCCTGGCCCGGACACCGGCGGCGACTATGACGACCTCGCCTTCGCCCTGCCAGCGAACGCCAGCGCCACCTATTGCAAGCGCAAGCTCCCAGGCGCGACGGAACGGTTGGGCGAAGCCGCTCAAGTCTGGGAGGCAGAATAATGAGCAGTGTGTCCAAGGTGCTGAAGGACGACGGCGCGCGCCGCGATGCGATCAGCCTCCATGATCGGTCGATCCTGGTCGAGGCCGGCGCGGGGTCGGGCAAGACCGCCGTCATGGCCGGCCGCATCGCCGTCATGCTCGCCGAAGGCGTCCCCCCGCGCGCTGTCGCCGCCGTCACCTTCACCGAACTCGCCGCGAGCGAGCTGCTGTCACGCGTCCGGGAGTTTGTCGCCGACCTCACGGCCGGCAAGATCGCGCCCGAACTGCGCGTGGCGCTGCCCAATGGTCTGTCCCAAGTCCAGCGCGACAATCTCGCCGCCGCCAGCGCCGCGATCGACGAAATCACCTGTTCGACCATCCACGGCTTCTGCCAGCGCCTGATCAAGCCCTATCCGGCGGAGGCCGACATCGATCCCGGCGCCGGCGTCGTGGACCGCAACCAGGCCGATCTCACCTTCCTCGAAATCGTCGATGGCTGGCTGCGCGAGCGCCTGTCCGGCGGCCAGGGCGGCATCCTGGCCGAGATGGTCTTGCACAGCCCTGGCGAGACCGTGGCGCTTATCCATAAGATCGCCGAGAATCTGCGCCGCCGCCGCACGCTCTCGGCTCCGCCCGTCTCCCCGCTTGGCGGCCACCTGACGGCGTTCCGCCAGGCAATCGCCGACTTCGCGGGCTTCATGGATGGCGCGGCGGCGGCCGAGCCGGAAACGGCGGCGATCGTCCAGCGGCTGGCCGAGATGGCGACCGCCTTGGCGGATGATCCCGATCCCGCAACGCCTGCGGGCCTCGTCCGCCTCCTGACCTCGCGGCCCCATCCGGACCTTTGCACCAAGGCCGGGGCCTTCGCCTCCTACCGCAAGAAGGGCAAATGGGCCGCCGCGGCGAATCAGGCCGGTCTCTCCAAGGCCGACGGTGATCGGCTGAACGACGACGCCGAGGTCCACTACACCGCCTGCTGCGACGCCTGGGTCTCGCTTGTGCAGGCCGCCGCTGGTCACACCTTGGCGGCGCTGATCGACGAAGCGCGTCCAATCCTGCAACGCTATCGCGACCACAAGCGCGCGAGCGCCCAGCTCGATTTCGACGATCTGATTTTCGCCGCGCGCGATCTGCTGCGCGACCATAGCGACGTCCGCCGCGCGCTCGGGCAGCGTTTCGCCCACGTCCTCGTCGACGAGTTCCAGGACACCGATCCCCTGCAAACCGAGATCTTCTGGCGCCTTTGCGGCGAGCCGGTCGATGGCGAGGACGACTGGACCGGGTTCCGCATTCGGCCGGGCGCGCTCTTCCTGGTCGGCGACCCCAAGCAGGCGATCTATCGCTTCCGGGGCGCCGATGTCGGCGCCTATGTGCAGGCGCGCGACGCATTCCGCGCCCAGGACCCCGGCAGCCTTCTGTCGATCTCCACCAATTTCCGCTCCTGCGCCTCGATCCTCACCTTCGTCAACGAGCGCTTCGAGGTCGCGCTCTCGGCTGGCGGGCAGCCGGGCTTCACCGCTCTCGACCCGTTCCATGACGATCGCGGCGGTCTGTGCGTGGCGGCCCTCGACATCGTCGTGGCCGACGAAAACGGCAAGGCCAGCGCCGAGCAGCAGCGTGACGCCGAAGCCGGCGCCATCGCCGATCTGTGCGCCCGGCTGATCGAAAGCCACCCCATCATCGATCGTCGCAGCGGAGCCGAGCGCCCTTGCCAGCCGGGCGACATCGCCTTGCTGGCGCCGACCGGCGCGGAGCTGTGGCGCTATGAGGAAGCCTTGGAGCGGCGCGGCGTCCCCGTGGCGACGCAGGCCGGCAAGGGGCTGTTCCGCCGCCAGGAGGTCCAGGATCTGATAGCGCTGACCCGCGTCCTCGCCGATCGCCGCGACACGCTGGCGCTCGGCGCGCTGCTCCGCGGGCCTCTGGTCGGCCTCACCGAGGAAGAACTGCTCGACATCGTGTGGGGGCTTCCGCGGTCGGAGGAGAAACCGGATCGGATTCCACGTCTGGACCTCAGCATCGACCCCGCCGTCATCGGGCACCCGCTCGCGCGCGAGGTCATCGAGCGGCTGCAATCACTGTCCCGCCGCAGCAACAGCACGACTCCGCACGAGCTGCTGTCGCAGGCCGTGGACGTGATGCGCGTGCGTCCGCTTCTCCTCGAACGCCATCGCGGCCAGGCCGAGCGCGCGCTCGCCAATGTCGATCTCTATCTCAGCCTGTCGACCGGCTACGCCGTGCGCGGCCTGCGCGCCTTCGCCGAGGCGATGACGGCGGCGTGGTCCGACGAGGCGCGCGCTGTCGAAGGCCGGCCCGACGCCCAGGAGGAAGCCGTTGCGCTGTTCACCATGCACGCCGCCAAGGGGCTGGAATGGCCGATCGTCATTCCGATCAACACCATGACCGGCGTCATGGCGCCCGAGAGCGCAGTCATCGACCGCCAGACGGAGATCTTCTATTGCCCGGTCCTGGGCGTCCCGCCCGAGGGCTACGACGCCGCGCGCGACGCGGAAAAGGACGAGCTGGATCGCGAACGCATCCGGCTCTGGTACGTCGCGGCCACCCGCGCTCGCGAACTCCTCGTCCTGCCCCGGCTCGACGCCACGCCGTCGAAATCCGCCTGGATCGGTCTCGTCGATCTGACGCTTGCCGCGCTACCCGGCCTGGACGCCTCCCACTTGCCCGCCGGTTTCACGGCGACGGCCGCCGGAGCGGCCAACGCCCAGACGCGCGCGATCTTCGCGGCCGAAGCCGAAACCATCGCCGCCGGGCAGACGCGGCTGACCTGGCTTGCCCCCAGCCGCGACGAAAACACCGCCGGGAGCGTGCTGCGGGAAGAAGAGGCCGCCCTCTGGACGGGATCGGCCGACGACCAGCCCCCCGAGCTGGCCGCCGCCCCAGTGCAGGGCGGCCGCGAACGCGGGTTGATCCTGCACAAGCTCATGGAAGAGGTGCTGACCGGCGAAACACCAGAGGCGGAAGCCGCCCTGACCGAACGGGCCGGCGACCTCATTCACGCTCTCGGCCAGTCTCCGGTCGTCGACCCGGAGACGGGACTGTCGGCCCAGGAACTGGCGGCCTGCGTCATCAGGACTCTGGCCCTACCTGACATCGCGGCCTTGCGGCCGGGCCTTCTGGCCGAGTTTCCCGTCTATGCCGCACAGGCGGTCGACGGCGTGGAAACCGCAACCGCCGGGATCGCCGACGCCCTGACCCTGACGGCCGAGGGTCGCCCCGCCGTCGTCGTGGACTGGAAAAGCGATGTGGCGCCAGCCCCCGGCACGCTCGATCACTATCGCGCGCAGGTGCGCGCCTATCTCGACATGACCAGCGCCGAGCGCGGGCTGATCGTGCTGATGACCTCCGGCGCCGTCATCCCGGTCCTGCCGACGAAGCCGACCGAGCACGAGGCGGCCTGACCCCATGTCATCTCTTGCCTGGATCGATTTCGACGAAGCCGAGCGACAGCGCGCGCAACGGATCATGGCGCTCTTTCAGGAGCGCGAGACCCGCGACGAGCTGGGGCTTGGCGCGATCCGGGATTCCATCGCCGATCACCTGTTTCCGGGTACGAGCACGATCCAGACGCGCCTGCGCTACATGCTGTTCATACCCTGGCTCTATCGGGCACTGGAGAAACGCCAAATCCCCGAGGCGCAACTCCGCGGCGAGGCGCGCGACGCCGAGATCCGGCTTGCCGACGCCCTGAAAGTTGGGGGCGAGTCCAACGGCATCATCGGCCGCGACGCCGGACCACGCCTCCAGCGGCTGCCCAGCTCGGTCTATTGGGCGGGGCTGGGCGCGTGGGGCATCCGGGTCTTTCCGGGCTCGCTCGACAGCCTGTTCGTCACTTTGCGCGGCCGCGGCCGTTCGCATGGCGCGTCCAGCGGCGAAGACGCCCTGGCCGGCGCCCAGGCGCCCGCCGTCTGGAACTCGGCCTTGCCGCAGACGCCAAGCGACCTGCTCGAGCGCGCCGTCTTCCGCCTGACCACGGACGAGGCGCAGTTCCTCATCGACCGCCTGGTCGCCAGCCAACCGGCGGCGCTGCTCACGATGCTGGCGCGCGAAGGCATCGACGCGGACTGCGACTACATATGGACCCATCCGCATCTGTCGGCCTTTCCGGCCGTCGCGCGCCGCCTCGTCCAGCATGGAGAAATATTCTCCCAGGTGATGCACGGCGCGGCGCTGCTCTACAATCTCGCGCTCAGCGAGCTGCGCCAGCGCGACGACTGGATCGACGACTATCGCGAGCGGCTTGCGGCCTGGCGCGACGAACTCGATCCCAGCGCCGTCCGCGTATGGTCGCTCGAAGATTTCTGGAACGTCGTCGAGCACCCCGCGCACGCCGTCCGACCAGCCGCCAAGCGCTTTGTGACCGAGTGGCGCGAGCTGGTTCTGGCCGGGAGGGAGCAGGTGATCGCGTCGCCTGCGGCGCGGCAGCTTGTCGAGGAGCGCGAGCGCCGGCTGAAAACCAGCCAGTCCCGCTACGCCAATCACGCCGTGCGCGACCGCTGGACCGGCGCATCGGGCGCCGACCGTCTCACCTTCCGCTGGGCGCAGGCCATATCGCATCTGCGGGATCTGGCCCATGCTGAATAGGCGCAGTCTCGATCCCGAACAGCGAACCCTCTACGGCGCCAATCTTCAGCCCCCGGCCGGCTACGTCTTCGACGCGGCGGTCGCCACGACCTTCTCGCTCGACTTCGAGACCGCGCTCGCCTTGCCGGTCAGTCTGGCGCTATTCGCCGCCGAGAATCGCGACGACATCCTTTCTCATCCCCTGGCGCTCTTGGAAGGCGCCGAGCGCATCGCCGGCCGCCTCGTCGTCTTCACCGACGCCGGCCACATTCAGGCGAGCGTCCGTCCCCATTCCCGCCTTTGCTCGCTGCTCGAACGCATCGTGGTCGAGGTCGCCGCCCCTCACGGCGGAGCCTTCCACCCCAAGATGTGGGCGCTCCGCTTCACGCCGTTGCGGCCCGAAGACCCGGCGCGCCTGCGCCTGCTCATCCTCTCCCGGAACCTGACGCGCGACCGCTCCTGGGATATTGCCGCCACCCTCGACGGCGTGATCTCCAAGCAGCCCAAAGCCATCAACCGCCCGGTCGCCGAATTCCTTCGCCAGCTCCCCGACCTGGCGACCGTCGGCGCTCCCGACGGAACGAAGAGCCTTGTCGATGAGCTGGCCGAAGACATACGGCGCGCTGAATGGAGCCTGCCCGAGCCATTCGAGAGCGTCTCCTTCGCGGTCAACGGCCTCGGCGGCAAGCCGTGGCGCCCGGAACCTTGCGTGCGGCTGGGCGTGGTCTCGCCCTTTTGCGACGACCAGACCTTGTCGCTGCTCGCCGGCCTGCCCAGCGCCGAAAAGCCGATCTTCATCGGACGCTCCGACGAACTCGCGCAGGTGTCCGGCCCCACACTGGACCGCTTCACGCGCGTCGCCGTGCTCGACGAGATGGCGGCCACGGAAGACGGCGAGGAGGCCGACGCAACGGCCTTGCAAGGGCTCCACGCCAAGGCGTTCGTCGCCGAGCGCGGCTGGGACACCGCAATCACGGTCGGCTCCGGAAACGCCACGCGGCCGGCGCTGCTGACCGGCGGCAATGTTGAGATTTTCACGACCCTGACCGGCAAGCGGTCACGGGTCGGCAGCGTCGAGGAAATCCTCGGCGAGAAGGGGTTCGGCCGGCTGACGCGGCCTTTCGTCCGCGACGAGATGAACACCGCCGACGCCGCGCAACGCGCGGCCGAGGCGCGATTGGACCTTGCCCGGCGAGAGATTTGCCAAAGCGGCCTCACGCTCCGTTGCGAGCGCGCCGAGCCCAACGCCGATGGCGCGCCCGCCTGGCGGGTCTGGCTGGCGCCGTCCAAGCCGTTGTCCCTTGCCGGGATCGGCGTCCTGCGGGTTTGGCCGATCACGCGGGGCGACGGTCATGCGCGCGATGTGTTGGAGCCTCTTCGGCAGGGACAGCCTGTCGACCTTGGCGCAATGCCGCTGGTCGATCTCACGCGCTTCCTCGCCTGCCACCTGACGGACGAGACGGAGAATGTCACGATCCTGTTCAGTACCGGGCTTATGATGGAGGGGCTGCCCGCCGAGCGCCATGCCGCCATCCTGCGCTGGGTGATCGACAGCAAGGACGCCTTCTTCCGCTATCTCCGGTTGCTCCTCTCCGAATTGGGCGATCCCTTCGCCGCCGCGCTGGCGGCGCAGGATGGGTCCGGTCAGGGCGCGTGGCGCGCGGCTACCGACGACGCGCCGATTCTCGAAGAGATGGTTCGCGCCTTGTGTCGGGGCGGCGACCAGCTCCGCGCCATCGAACGGCTGATCGCACGCCTGGAAACCGGCGACGGCGCCGATACCGATCCGATTCCGGCCGAGTTCCGCGCGCTCTGGAACACCTTCCGGGTTGCGCTCGCCACGCAGGACGCCGCTCATGCCGAATGAACGGTTCCGCGCCGACGCGGCGCTCGCGCCTCTCAAGGTCTTTCAGCGGCGCACCGTCGATTATGTCTTCGATCGGCTCTACGGCGAGGACGATCCCGTCCGCCAGTTCCTGGTCGCCGACGAAGTCGGCCTCGGCAAGACGATGGTGGCGCGCGGCGTCATCGCCCGCATGATCGAGCACCTGTGGGACAGCACCAAACGGATCGACATCCTCTACATCTGCTCGAACCAGGCGATCGCCGCCCAGAATCTCAACCGGCTGAACGTCCTCGGGCGGCGCGAGCTGGCCCTGCCGACCCGCATGACCCTGGTTCCCCTGCAATTGCGCGATCAGGTCGGCCTCGACGCCAACAAGGTGAACTTCATCAGCCTGACGCCGGGCACGACCTTCGATCTGCGCTCCGCGACGGGCGTGACGCAGGAACGCGCCCTGTTGCACCATCTCTTGCATGACCTCGTTTCGCGCCCGCGGGGCCTGCACAATCTGTTGCAGGTCACGGCCGGCATCGACGGCTGGAACCGCGCGGTGGACACGCTCACCCTCGAAGGCGTCGACAAGAGCATCATCGAGCGCTTCCGCCGCGACGTGCAGGCAGATCGCGACCTCTTCGAGGAACTCGAACGGGTCTGCGAACTCTTCCCGCGCCGCCGGGACAGCTATCCCCTGGAGATGACGCAGCCGCGCAACAGCCTGGTCGCCCGGCTGCGCGCCAAGCTCTCCCATGCCTGCGTGGACGCGCTGCAACCCGACCTGATCATCATGGACGAGTTCCAGCGGTTTCGGGATCTGCTGCACGGCGACAGCGACGCGGCGATCCTCGCGCGCGAACTGTTCGACTATTCCGGCGGCGACGGGCATGCCGCCCGCACCCTGCTGCTCTCCGCCACGCCCTATCGGATGCTCACGCTCGCTGGCGACGAGCCCGACGAAGGCGACCACTATCAGGATTTCCTCGAAACCTTGAGCTTCCTCTTTGGCCGCGAAAAAGGGCCGGAGGTGGCGGCCACGCTCGCGCGCGAAATGCGCACCTTCCGCAGCCTCCTGCATACCCTGCCGCAATCGCACGCTGCAGCGGTCGAGGCGCGCCAGGCCATCGAACAGCACCTGCGCAAAGTGATCGCCCGAACCGAGCGGGTCGCGTCCACGATCGGACGCGACTCCATGATGAGCGAGCCGGCCATCACGGTCTCGGTCGCGCCCGCCGATCTCGCGCAGGCGTCCGCCTTGTCGCAAGTGGCGCGCACGCTCGATGCGCCGGAGATCATCGAATACTGGAAATCCGCGCCTTACCTGCTCAACTTCATGCGCCACTACAGCCTGAAGCAGCTTCTGACGGATGAGGCGGAGGCGCCCTCGGCTACCCTCCGCAGCGCCATCCGGGCCGCTCGGCCGACCATGCTCGATCACGACACCATCGACGCCTATGCGCCGCTGGAGCCGGCCAATGGCCGCATGCGCTCGATCATGGACGACATCTTCGGCCAGCGCCTCGAACAGAATCTCTGGATACCCGCCGCCATGCCCTATTACGGTGACGCGCGATCCGGCGCGCCGCTGACCAAGGCGCTGATATTTTCGTCCTGGTCTATGGTGCCCGACGCGATCGCGGCCCTGCTGTCCTACGAAGCCGAACGGCGCATGGGCGTCGGCGAATCCGGCCGACGCTATTTCGAGCAACATCGTCTGCGCCCCTTGCAGTTCCGACAGGATCAGGGCCGGCTCGTGGGTCTGCGCGCGCTGCTGCTGATCTATCCATCGCCGACTCTGGCCGAACTGGCCGATCCGCTGGCGGTTTTCAGTGAAACCGAGACCGCCCTGTCACAGGAGGGCATGCGCGCCGCCATAGGCGACCGCCTCAGGCCCGCCCTCGAGGCCCTGCGAAAAGGAGCGGCGTCGCGGCAGGACGCCAACAGCGCCGAGTGGGCCGCTCCCGCCGTGGTTGATGACCTGCTGGGCGCGCGGTCCAGCGCTTGGCTGGAGACGCCCCATGGCATGCGCGCCCTGGCGAGCGAAGACGCCTTTCAGGAACATGTCGCCGAACTGGCGGCAGCGGTGAAGACGCACGACATCGGCGCTTCGTCCGCCGATCTTCCCGACCTGTTGGTCGACGTGGCGCTCGGCAGCCCGGCCGTCTGTGCGCTTCGCGCCCTCAAGCGGATCGCGCCCGAGCTGTCGTGGGACGACTCGCGCTTGCTCAGCGCCGCCGCGGAAGTCGCTTGGTCGTTCCGGGCGCTGTTCAACCAGCATGACGCGGTCGCCCTGCTGCGACGGGATACCGACGATCACTATTGGCGCCGCGTGCTGGTCTATTGCGCCGATCACAATCTACAGGCCGTCCTGGACGAATACGCCCACTACCTTGTCGATGCCGAAGGTCTCGGAGCCCTCGTAGCCGAGGAACGCGCCATCGGCGTCGCTCGCGCCATGGCCGAGGCTCTGGCCATCCGCCCATCGCAGATCGACGTCGACGACGTGCATGTCGATGGCGAGGCCCTCGCCATCAGCAAATTCCAGATGCGCGGACGTTTCGCGATGCGGCTCGCCGACTACAAAGACGAGGACGGTGCCGTCGCCCGGCTCGGAGGCGTGCGCGATGCGTTCAACTCGCCGTTCCGACCGTTCGTTCTCGCCACCACGTCGGTCGGCCAGGAAGGGCTGGATTTCCATCCCTATTGCTATCGCGTCTATCACTGGAACCTGCCGGGCAACCCGGTGGACCTCGAACAGCGCGAAGGCCGCGTCCACCGCTTCAAGGGCCACGCCGTGCGCCTCAACCTGGCCGAGCGCCAAGCCGGTGTCGTCAGGGGCTGTGGGCAGGCACCTGACGATCCGTGGAAGCTGATGTTCGAGCGCGCGCGATCCGAGGCGGCGGTCGACACCGATCTCATCCCTTATTGGATCTACGAAGGTTCCGTGAGGGTCGAACGGCGCGTGCCGATGTTGCCGTTCAGCCGGGAAGTCACGCGACTCGCTTGGCTCAAACGCAGCCTCACGGTCTATCGCCTGGCCTTTGGTCAACCGCGGCAGGACGATCTGCTCGACTACCTGCAAACTCTCGCCGGCGAGGGCATGGACCCAAGCCTGCTTGGCGATCTGCAAATTCGGCTCGAACCAAGACTTCCTGGCAGGTCAGAACCATAGCCACGTCGAGACCGTCCTCGAAGTCCCCTGTACGAAATGAAGCGCGTGCCACATCGGTGCCCATGGTTCGATCGCATCCCTTGAGGGGCGCCGCCCGCTGGGCCGGGCTGTCGGCAAAGCGGAAGCCCCGGCAGCCGGGTCTTCCCCCCTTCGGGCTTCCATCCCTGGCGCCGGCATAGCCGGAGAGTGAGAGTGCGGACCGGGTTTTCCGTGACGGGTTGAGGGCTGGGAGAGAGGCTCCTGGCACCCGTCGCGGAGACCCGCGATGTTCAAGCACCGCCACGAGACCGGCTCTGGCCGCGCCAGCCTGTACGACGAGATCACCACAAAGATCATCAGCGAGTTGGACGCTGGGCGGCTGCCCTGGGTCCAGCCCTGGGGTACGGCCGCGGCGAAGGCGCCGCTCGCCATGCCGAAGAACGCCGCCACGGGGCGCGGCTATTCCGGCATCAACGTGCTCATTCTCTGGGGCGCTGTCGTCCAGCATGGTTATCCCTGCCAGAGTTGGCTGACTTTCCGCCAGGCGCTGGCGCTCGGCGGCCATGTACGGCGCGGCGAACGCGGCACCACCGTCGTTTATGCCGACCGCTTCATCCCCGACGACGAGAAGCGACGCGCCGGCGAGACCGGCGAGGATGCGCAGGCCATTCCGTTCCTGAAACGCTTCACGGTCTTCAACGCTTCGCAGTGCGAGGGGCTTCCCGACGATGTCGCGGTCGCCGCTCCACCGCCCGAGCCGGGCCTGATCGAGCCCAAGGTAGCGGCGCTTATCAAGGCGAGCGGCATCGACTTTCGCATCGGAGGCGATCGCGCCTTCTACGTACCCGCGCAGGACTTCGTGCAGGTGCCGCCGCCCCAAGCGTTCTTCGAGCCGATCAATTGGCATCGAACCGCCCTTCACGAATGCTCGCACGCCAGTGGAGCGCCGCATCGCCTGAACCGCGACCTTTCAGGCTCCTTCGGTTCGAAGAAGTACGCCTTCGAGGAATTGGTCGCGGAAATCTCGGCGGCGTTCTGCTGCGCGGCCCTCGGCATCGTGCCGACCGTGCGGCACGCCGACTACATCGGCTCCTGGGCCGAGGTCCTGCGCGAAGACAACCGCGCCATCGTCCGCGCCGCATCGCAGGCCAGCAAGGCTGCCGATTACCTGCTCAACTCCTTGCCCGAATATGACCAGCTCGCGGTGTCCGTCGACACCGGCGAGCGGGAGGCGGCCTGATGCGCGCGCCATTTCCATCGCGCCGGCGACGCCACCGGCATGGGGCTCCCTCATTCGCTGCGGCTCGTCGTCCGTCCGCGTGCAACTCCCCAACACGCTGGCGGGGGAAGTATCTCTTCGACAATGCGCTCGGCTTCTTCGCCGGAGCACGCCACCTCCTCTCCGCGAGCGATCCCCATTCTCGCGAAAACTTCCTCCAACTCATCGGATGCACCGTCGAGCTGTCGCTCAAGTCCTATTTGCATTTCGCGGGATGGAACGACGATCGGTGCCGCGATGAGGTCCGTCACGATCTGGCCAAGGCACTCGCCGCCGCTGAACGGCTCGGATTTCATCCGCATCATCCGGACACGCGGATGATGACGCGGATCTTGTCGCCCTACTATCGGGACCATCGCACACGCGAGCTGGCAAGGCGTAAGCCGACGCCGTTGTCGTCGGCACGGGCGCTGCGGGCGGCCGAAGCACTATTGGACGATATTCTGACCGCCGTGGCGGAGCGTCCCTGTTCCAGCGGCTGACCGGATGCCGGCGTCTGTAGCGCGCCGATCGCCGTTCCTCACTCCTCCACCCCTCGGCCTTCGCTTTCGCCGCTGCGAGAGGAAGAGGGCCGAGGGGATTTTCGTGACGGGTTGGAGGCCGAGAGAGAGGCTTTCGGCCGCCCGTCGCGGAGAAAATCCCGATGGCCACTGCTGTTCAGAAGATCACCCTGTCGTCCTCACGCGACATTCCCTTCAACAAGCTGGTGCTCAGCCAGTCGAACGTCCGGCGCGTGAAGGCCGGCGTCTCGATCGAGGAGCTGGCCGAGGACATTGCAAGGCGCACCCTGCTTCAAGGCTTGAACGTCCGGCCAGTCCTCGACGTCGAGGGCGCCGAGACCGGCATGTTCGAGATCCCGGCCGGCGGCCGGCGCTACCGGGCGCTCGAGTTGCTGGTGAAGCAGAAGCGCCTAGCCAAGACCGCGCCGGTTCCATGCGTGGTCCGCGATCCCGCGACCGACATTCTCAGTGAGGACGACTCGCTGGCCGAGAACATCCAGCGTGCGCCGCTGCATCCGCTCGACCAGTATCGCGCCTTCCAGGCCCTGCGCGAGAAGGGGCGCTCCGAGGAGGACATCGCGGCGGCGTTCTTCGTCGGTGTGAACGTCGTGAAGCAGCGCCTGCGCCTGGCGTCGGTCGCGCCGACCCTGCTCGACATCTACGCCGAGGACGGCATGTCGCTCGAGCACCTCATGGCCTTCACCGTCACGGCCGACCATGCCCGCCAGGAGCAGGTCTGGCAGGCGATCTCCGGCTCCTGGCAGAAGGAGCCCTATCAGATCCGCCGCATGCTGACGGAGAAGGCGGTGCGCGCCTCCGACCGGCGGGCGGTGTTCGTCGGCCTCGACGCCTATCAAGCCGCCGGCGGCGTGGTGCTACGCGACCTGTTCCAGTCCGACGATGGGGGCTGGCTCGAAGACATCGCGCTGCTCGACGGCTTGGTCGCCGAGAAACTGAAGGCCGAGGCGGAGACGATCGCCGCCGAGGGCTGGAAGTGGATCGAGGTCGCCATCGACTTTCCCTATGGCCGCACCCATGGGCTGCGCGCGCTGAAGGGCGTCGCCACTGATCTCACCAGCGAGGAGCAGGCGACGATCGACGCGCTGAACGCCGAATACGCCAAGCTGGAGGAGGCGTATGACGGCGCCGACGAGCTGCCGGACGAGGTAGACGAACGCCTCGGCGAGATCGAGGCGGCGCTCGCCGCCTTCGACGATCGGCCCGTCACCTATGATCCAACCGACATCGCCCGCGCCGGCGTCTTCGTCAGCATCGACGCCGAAGGCGCTCTGTCGGTCGACCGCGGCTACGTCCGTCCGCAGGACGAGGCGCCCGTCGTCGAACCGGGGCAGGACGGAGATACCGATCCCGCGACGGCCGGGGCGCACGGCGCTGATCCCGACGCGCCCGTGGTTCAGCGCGCCGTCATTACCATCGGCGGGCAGGTCGCCGGGCCGGAGGACGAGGACGACGAGGACCTGAAGCCGCTCCCCGATCGCCTCGTGACCGAGCTGACCGCGGAGCGGACGCTGGCGCTGCGCGACAAGCTGGCGTCCACGCCCGCCGTCGCGTTCCAGGCCGTGCTGCACAAGTTCTGCCTCGATGTCTTCTCCCGCTATTTCTCCTACGGGACGGCGATGGAGGTGTCGGTCCGCAGCGCCAGCTTCCCGGTACAGGCACAGGGGCTGAAGGACACGCCTGCAGCGAAGGCCATCGACGCGCGTCACAAGGTCTGGGAAGAGCGGCTGCCCAAGGACAAGGCCGATCTCTGGGACTGGCTCACCACCCTCACCGGCCAGGAGCAGGCAACGCTCTTCGCCCACTGCGCCTCCTTCGGCGTCAATGCGCTCTACGAGAAGGGCGACCGCTACGGCGCGGGCATCTCGTCCCACACGGTCGAGCAGCGCATCGCCGAGGCCGATCGCCTAGCCCAGGCCGTCGATCTCGACATGGTGCAGGCCGGCTGGCGTCCGACCGTCGAGAACTATCTCGGCCGGGTGCCCAAGCGCCGCATCCTCGAGGCGGTGCAGGAAGGCGCCGGCGAGCGGGCGGCTCAACTCATCGACCACTTGAAGAAGGGCGACATGGCCAAGGAGGCCGAACGGCTCCTGGCCGATACGGGCTGGCTGCCGGAGCCGCTGCGGATCGCGGCCGTGGACGACGCACCAGTCGAAGCCACCGAAGCCGATGACGACGGCGAAGCGCTGCCGGAATTCCTCGCCGGCGACGACGAGGAAGCGGAAGCCGACGCGCCGCAGATGATCGCGGCCGAATAGCTCGCGTGCGGGGCGGCTTCGGCCGTCCCGCGCCCCTTTCCCCTTTTCAGCCGACCCGACCGCCCGGCCGTCGCGCCGGGCATTTTCGTTTCAGGAGACCCTCATGACCGACACATCCGCTACTACCCCCGAGCCCGTTGCGCCGCTCTCCGACTGGGAGATGAAGGCGGTCGCCCAAGCCAAGCTCGAAGCCGAACTGTTCACCCTCAACAAGGGCACGTTGCTCGATGCGCTGGCGCTCGCCGGCGTCACGCGTGTCGTCGTCAGCTTCGACGGCTACGGCGATTCCGGTCAGATCGAGAATGTCGAAGTTCAGGCTGGAGACGATCAGGTCGCCATGCCTGGCGCAGCCATCGAATTCTCCGAGGCCATCTGGGATCAAGCCGAACCAAGGCGTTCGTCCGCCGGTATCGCCGTCGTCGTCGAAAGCCTGGCCTACGATGTTCTCGAAAAGACCCATTGTGGCTGGGAGAACAGCGACGGTGCTTACGGCGACGTCATCTTCGATGTCCCGGATGGGGTGATCACGCTCGACTACAACGAGCGCTACACCGCCTCCGAAAACTACACTCACACCTTCTGAGGAGGCGGTCATGGGGCACTGCTATCACCACGCCCTCTCCTCGGTGAGGAAATGGGGTGGCGTCGCGGAAGACTATCTGCCGCTGCACCAATGGTTCGACGAGTCGAAGGCGATCACCGCCGACTTCCGGCATCGGGCGCTCAGGCATCACGCTGAAGGCATCTTCATGCTGGAGCGTTTCTTCGGCGCGACCATCACCATCTCGACCGGGCGCGTCGTTCCGGTGCGCCTGATCGGCGAGCAGCATGTGGTCGAGGATCTCGGATTCATCCCGAGCTTCGCTGACTGGGTGCGCTGCATTCGCCCCCAGCCGTGGATGGGACGCGCTCAGCCGATCCACAAGCAGGTTGATCCCTTCGCCGCGGCGTCAGCCGGCAGCATCGACCAGGCGCCCGCCGCACTACCGCCCTCCGACGTCACCGCCGCTTAGACGCCCCGGCGCTTCTAGCGGCGCCCATCTTCCAATCCCACCCGAACCCGGTCTTGCCGGGCTTTCGCATATCTGGAGACCATCATGACCACGTTCACCATCGAATCCACCTACCGTATTCCGATCTATCGCCAGCGCAGCTACCAGGCCCAGACGCTTGCGGACGCCTGCCGCCTCGCCATCGAAGACGATGACTGGGAGGGGCAGAAGGAGGACTACGAATCCGCCGGCGAAACCTATGTGACCGGCGCTTGGCCGGGCGACGTCACGCCCTACAGCGTGCCGGCGCTTTCGATCCCATCGCATTTCGGCGAGGCCCTTCAACGCAAGGCCGAGCACTTCGAGGTTCTGCTCGGACTGCTCAAGGTCTTCGCGCTCCCGCCCGATGGCGGCGTGGCTGACGAGCCGTTCTGGCGCCAGCGGGCCCACGCCGCGATCGCGAAGGCCGAGGCGATCCTCGCAGGCGCACGCGATCCAGACGATGAAGGAGGCGCGTCATGAC
The DNA here is from genome assembly GCF_030814995.1 of Labrys wisconsinensis. GTDB lineage: Bacteria > Pseudomonadota > Alphaproteobacteria > Rhizobiales > Labraceae > Labrys > Labrys wisconsinensis. Next base: position 245,358 of record NZ_JAUSVX010000005.1, read on the forward strand.
CGAATATGTCGTCAAGATTGCCTTCTGGCTGCGCGCCTTCGACAGCGTGACCATCGAAGCTGCGTCCGACGCGGAAGCGATCGAGAAGGCAAAAGTAGCCGCGACCGCCGCAATGGAATCGACGGCGTTCCCAGAACACATCGACACCGACGAGCGACGGGGAGGCGTCATCGCCTACATCGACCGGATCGCGCCGGACGGCCATGAGCCCGTCATCGAGGATGTCGAGTTCGACGACGACCGCATCCACGGTCCGCCCGTCGGCTGATCCCAACCACATCCGAACCCATCCGAAGCCCGGCCCCGCGCCGGGCTTTCGCACTTTAAGGAGACTGACATGGCCGACTACTTCACCCACTTCTCATGCCTGCTCGACCTCGGCACGCCCGAGAACGCTGCGCGCGCCATCGACCTCTACGCCAACACGCCCGAGGACGAAGATGGGCTTCGCCTCTCGGACGGGTTCGACCTTTCAATCCAGACGGAAGGTGGATCAGAACTTTGGATTCACGACGACTGCTCGGGAGACCCGGAGCGCGTCATCGAGTTTGTCCTGATCTGCGCGGAGGAATTCGATCTCAAAGGCCTTTGGGGCTTCGAATACGCCAACACCTGCTCGAAGCCGCGCCTGGATGCCTTCGGCGGCGGCGCGCATGTGATCGATCTCGGCGCGCGCAAGAGCGTCGGCTGGACCAGCACCAACGAGTGGCTGTGCGGCGCCTTGGAAGGAGATGACCCCGATGCCTGAGATCATCGAAACCACGGTCTATCGCCTCGACGAACTCTCCGACGCGGCCAAGGAGAAGGCACGCGCCTGGTATCGGCAGGCCGCCTTCGACCATGACTGGTTCGAGTTCGTCTATGACGACTTCGAGTGTATCTGCGCGATCATCGGCGTCGACCTCAAGACCGTGCCGGTTCGCCTTTACGGTGGCGGCACACGGCAGAAGCCCTGCATCTGGTTTTCCGGCTTCTGGAGCCAGGGGGACGGCGCCTGTTTCGAAGGGCGCTATGGCTACGCAAAGGACGCGCCTCGGAAGATCCGCGACCATGCGCCGAAGGATGGCGAGCTTCACCAGATCGCCGACGCCCTGCAGGCGATCCAGCGCCGGAGCTTCTATCAGCTCGACGCCACCGTGAACCATCGCGATCGCTACTACCACGAATACTGTATGGCGATCTCCGTCGAGCGCGACAGCCCGACCGGCCAGGACATGACGGCCGACGCCGAAGAGATCGTCATCGAGGCGCTGCGCGATCTCGCGCGCTGGCTCTATCGCCAGCTCGAACGGGAATATGACTATCTGACCTCGGACGACGTCGTCGACGAGGCCATCACTGCCAACGCATATACCTTCACCGCGGCAGGCCTCCGGTTCGGCTGACGGCCAACACCTCGCCTTCCGAACCTCGCGACGCCGCCCCCGATCCCCAAGCTTGTCTTGCCTGGACGACGCGCGACGCCGGTCAACGGGCAGGCCGTTTCCGCGCAAGGCGCGTGACCGTCACCGCTTCACGCCGTCCGTGGCCGAACCCGCCCAACGGATCGGAGGCGACGCAGATGTGCAAGGTTCTCAACAAGCGAGTGAATGGCGTCCCAGCCGGCGCCGTCTATATCGGCCGCGGCAGCAAATGGGGCAATCCGTTCCGGATCGGCCCTGACGGCGATCGGGCCATCGTCATCGCGAAGCACGAACGCTGGCTGGCGGATCAGCACAATCTGCTGCGCGCGCTCGACGAGCTGCGCGGCCGCGACCTCGTTTGCTTCTGCGCGCCGCTTCCCTGCCACGGCGACCTCCTACATCGATTGGCGATCGCGACCCGCGACGAGCGGATCGCGTGGTGGCGCGCCGTGAAGGCGGCGGCGTGATGAGAGGGAGAGGGCGGCCGGAACGGGTTTGAGCCGGTGCGGTCCGAGAGAGCGCCGGCCGGCTCGCCCGTTCCCGCTCTCCCGAGGCCCCCTTCATGAACGACCTTTCTCCGATCGCGGCCGACCAGGCCGCGCAGCCGTCGTCTGTCCATCGTCCCGACGCCCCCTGTTCGATCATCGCCGCCGCCCAGCAGCTCCTCCCACATCTCGAGCGCGGCCAGCGCGTCGATGCCGCGATCCTTCGTACCGCCATGGAAGCGGCTTTCGGCGCCTCCGACGCCTCGGGCGTCTGGGACTGGAAGACGGCCTATGACGCCTGCGAGGCCGGGACCGTCCTCTTCCTCCGCAAATACGGAAAGGCGCTGTTCCGTAAAGCCGACTCTCCGGCATCCCGGCTTTCCGCCTTGACCAAGATCGCCGGCCTTCTCCCCACCCACACCCGCCGCTCCGCCGAGAGCGAGGCTTTCCAGCAATTCTCAACGCCGACCCCGCTCGGCTACGCCGCTCTGACCGCAGCCGCCATCGGGCCTGCGGACCGCGTGTTGGAGCCTTCGGCCGGAACCGGCCTCCTCGCCATCCTGGCCGAGATCGCCGGTGGCGCGCTCGTGCTGAACGAGCTGGCCGAGACCCGGTCGGCGCTGCTCACCTCTCTCTTTCCGGCCGTCTCCGTCGCACGCTTCGATGCCGCCCAGATCGACGATCACCTCGATCCCAGCGCGGTCCCGAGCGTCGTGTTGATGAACCCGCCCTTCTCAGCGATGGCGAACGTCGCCGGCCGCATGGCCGACACCGCCTATCGCCACATCGCTTCGGCACTCGCGCGTCTCGCCGACGGCGGGCGGCTGGTGGCGATCACCGGCGCGAGCTTCGGGCCGGACACCCCGGCCTGGCGCGACGCCTTCGTCCGGCTGCAGGAGCGCGGCCGCATCGTGTTCACTGCCGCGATCGATGGTGCGGTCTACGCCAAGCACGGCACCACGATCGACACGCGGCTGATCGTCATCGACAAGGCGCCCGCCGAGAACCCGGGGGCGCTGCCGGAATCGCGGGGCATTGCGCCCGACGTTGCGACCTTGTTGGGTTGGATTGCGGAGCATGTCCCGCCGCGTTTGGCACCCGCGCCGAGTCTCGCCATTCCCGTCTCGGCCGCCGCCGCACCGCGGACCGTGCGCGGCTATCTCGCGCGCGCCGCTGCGGCGGGGTCGGCAAAGCTTTCCGTCGCCGATCCAGAGGCGGTCGATCTCGCCTATGAGACGATCGACTGGACGCCGCCCCAAGGCACGCGTCTCAGCGATGCGATCTACGAGGAATACCGGCTTCAATCGATCCGGATTCCGGGCGCCGAGGCGCACCCGACCAAGCTGGTGCAGTCCGCCGCCATGGCCTCGGTCGCGCCGCCGAAGCCGAGCTATCGGCCGCGTCTGCCGATCAATCTCGTCTGCGACGCGCTCCTTTCCGACGCCCAGCTCGAGACGGTGATCTATGCCGGCGAGGCGCATGGCGATTATCTCGCCGGCGCCTGGACCGTGGACGAGACCTTCGATCTCGTCACCGCCGCCCGCGACGATGCGCCGAACGCCGTCCGCTTTCGCCGGGGCTTCATGCTCGGCGACGGCACCGGCGCCGGCAAGGGCCGCCAGTCGGCCGGCATTATCCTGGACAACTGGCTGAAGGGTCGGCGCAAGGCGGTCTGGATCTCGAAGTCCGACAAGCTGCTCGAGGACGCCCAGCGCGACTGGTCGGCCCTCGGCATGGAGCGCCTGCTCATCACCCCGCTCTCGCGCTTCCCCCAGGGCAAACCGATCCGGCTGTCCGAAGGCGTCCTATTTTTAACCTACGCTACGCTGCGGTCCGACGACCGCGGTGAGAAGCTTTCGCGCGTCCGCCAGATCGTCGAATGGTTGGGCTCCGATTTCGATGGAGTGATCATTTTCGACGAGAGCCACGCCATGCAGAACGCCGGTGGCGGCAAGGGAGAGCGGGGCGATGTTGCGGCCTCGCAGCAGGGCCGTGCGGGCTTGCGCCTGCAGCACGCCCTGCCGGACGCGCGCGTCGTCTATGTCTCGGCAACCGGCGCGACGACCGTCCACAATCTCGCCTACGCCCAGCGGCTCGGCCTCTGGGGCGGCGAGGATTTCCCCTTCGCCACACGCGCCGAGTTCGTCGAGGCGATCGAGGATGGCGGTGTCGCCGCCATGGAGGTGCTGGCCCGCGATCTCCGGTCGCTCGGGCTCTACACCGCCCGATCGCTCTCCTATGACGGCGTCGAATACGAGCTGATCGAGCACCCGCTCACCGACGAGCAGCGGCGCATCTACGACGCCTATGCCGGCGCCTTCGCGATCATCCACAATCACCTCGATGCGGCGATGCAGGCCGCCAACATCACCGGCGAGAGCGGCACGCTGAACGCCCAGGCGAAGTCGGCCGCCCGCTCGGCTTTCGAGAGCGCCAAGCAGCGCTTCTTCGGCCATCTGCTGACCTCGATGAAGACGCCGACCCTGATCCGCAGGATCGATCAGGACCTCGCCGACGGCCATGCCGCCGTGATCCAGATCGTCTCGACCGGCGAGGCCCTGATGGAGCGCCGGCTCGCCGAGATTCCGACCGAGGAATGGAACGACATCCGCGTCGACATCACGCCGCGCGAGTATGTTCTAGACTACCTCGCTCATTCCTTCCCGGTGCAACTCTACGAGCCGTTCACCGACAGCGAGGGCAACCTCTCGTCCCGGCCCGTCTTTCGGGACGGCCAACCCGTCGAGAGCCGCGAAGCCATCGCCCGCCGCAATGAGCTGATCGAGCGCCTGGCTTCGCTGCCGCCCGTTCCCGGCGCGCTCGACCAGATCGTCCAGCGCTTCGGCACGGACCTCGTCGCCGAAGTGACCGGACGCTCGCGCCGCGTGGTGCGCAAGGGTGACCGCCTTGTCGTGGAGAACCGCGCGGCCTCCGCCAACCTCGCCGAGACCGCCGCCTTCATGGACGACCTGAAGCGCATCCTGGTGTTCTCGGAGGCGGGCGGGACGGGCCGCAGTTACCACGCCGAACTGTCGGCACGGAACCGTCGGCTGCGCGTCCACTATCTGCTCGAACCCGGCTGGAAGGCCGACGCGGCGATCCAGGGCCTCGGGCGGACCAACCGCACCAACCAGGCGCAGCCGCCGCTCTTTCGCCCGATCGCCACCGACGTGAAGGCCGAGAAGCGCTTCCTCTCGACCATCGCCCGTCGGCTGGACACGCTGGGCGCGATCACGCGCGGCCAGCGCCAGACCGGCGGCCAGGGACTCTTCAGACCCGAAGACAATCTAGAATCGCACTACGCCCGTGACGCGCTGCGCCAGCTCTACATGCTGCTGGTGCGCGGCAAGATCGAAGACTGCTCGCTCCAGATGTTCGAGGCCGCCACGGGCCTGAAGCTGATGGATGCCAACGGCATCAAGGATGAGCTGCCGCCAATCACCACCTTCCTCAACCGCCTGCTGGCGCTGACCATCGATCTTCAGGGCGTGCTGTTCACGGCTTTCGAGCAGTTGCTGAACGCTAAGATCGAGGGCGCCATCGCCAGCGGCGTCTATGACGTCGGGCTGGAGACGCTGCGGGCCGAGAGCTTTGTCATCACCGATCGCCGCGCGATCTACACCCATCCCGCCACGGGCGCGGAGACCCGGCTGCTCACCATCACCGAGCGCCGGCGCAATCGTCCGGTGACGCTCGATGAGGCGCTGGACCATCTCACCGATCCTCGCTCCATGCTGCTCGTCAACGAGCGCTCGGGCCGCGCCGCCGTGCAGATCCCCGCGCCGAGCTTCATGCTCGACGATGGCGAGATCGAACGCCGCGTGCGGCTGATCCGGCCGATGGAGCACCATCATGCGTCGCTGAAGATGATGGACGAGAGCCACTGGCAGGCGGCGGAGCGCGAGGCCTTCGCCACCGCATGGGCTCGCGAAGTCGCCGAGGTCCCCGAGTTCGCCGACAGTACGATCCATATCGTCGCCGGGCTGTTGCTGCCGATCTGGAAGCGCCTGCCGAACGAGTCGACGCGCGTGTATCGCCTCCAGACCGACACCGGTGAGCGCATCATCGGCCGCAGGGTCTCGCCCGCTTGGGCGGCGAACGCGTCCGTGACCGGGACCATCGCCCTGACGCCGGATGCCGCCTTCACGGCGCTGATGGAAGGCCGCACCGTTCTCGACCTCGCCGAAGGCCTGCAGCTCTACCGCGCGCGCGTCATGGGCGCTCACCGCGTCGAGCTGTCGGGCTTCACCGACACGATGCGCGACCGCCTGCGCGCCTACGGCCTCTTCAGCGAGATCATCTCGTGGAAGCTGCGCATGTTCGTGCCGACCGACGCCACTGGCGCCGGCGTGCTGGCGAAAGTCCTCGACCACTATCCGGTCGGGCGCATCGGCGAGCGGGAGGCCGCGTGATGGCACGCCACGACGCGGCCGAATTGGCGCACCGTCTCGCGCGCGACGCCGAGGCGGTGTGCCGCCGCTACCTCTCCGCCGGCCGCCGCGAAGGCGGCTACTGGCTCGTGGGCGACGTGCGCAATACGCCGGGCCGCTCGATGTTCGTTCGGCTCAAGGAGTCGCCGAAAGGGCCGGCCGGCAAATGGGCCGACGCCGCGACCGGCGAGCATGGCGATCTGCTCGACGTGATCCGGGAAAGCTGCGGCCTGGTCGACTTCAAGGACGTTGCCGATGAGGCACGTTCATTCCTCAGCCTGCCGCACCCGGAGCCTGAGCCGGATCGTCCCCGATCGCGAACGCCCAGCGCTCCAACCGGATCGCCGGAGGCGGCACGGCGACTGTTCGCCATGTCGCAGCCCATCGAACGCACTCTCGTAGAAGCGTATCTCCGTAATCGCGGCATTACGTTTTTGCACGGAACCGGAAGCCTGCGTTTCCACCCGCGCTGTTACTATCGGCCGGACGAGCACAGCCCGACCGAGACCTGGCCGGCGATGATCGCCGCCGTCGCCGATCTTTCCGGCCATCTGACCGGCGCGCATCGCACTTGGCTCGACCCCGGCGGCTTCACCGAGGCGACACTCGGCAAGGCGCCGATCGACACGCCGCGACGGGCGATGGGCGATCTTCTCGGTCACGCCGTTCGATTTGGCGTGGCCGGCGAGGTCATGGCGGCCGGCGAAGGTATCGAGACGATACTGTCGCTCCGATGCGTCCTGCCAACCATGCCGATGGTCGCAGCCCTCTCGGCGGCGCATCTTTCCGCCATCCTGTTCCCGGACATGCTGCGCCGACTCTACATCGCCCGCGACGATGATCCGGCCGGCGATGGCGCGATGGCGACATTGGTTGACCGGGCGCAGGAGGTCGGGATCGAGGCGATCGTGATCTCGCCACGGCTCGGCGACTTCAACGAGGATCTCCGCCTGCTCGGGATCGACGCGCTTCGAGCGGCCAGCCGGGTGCAGATCGCGGCACAGGACGTCGCCCGCTTCATGGAGCAGGCGGCATAGCCGGAATGGGGATGGGGCGCGCGCAGCGGCGTCGCCGATGCATCGGTGCTCATGCTTTCCCCCAGCGCCGGAGAGGACCACGCCCACGGCCTTCTGAGAGGGCGATCGGGCGGCAAACGGCCCGGACCGGCAACCTTGTGGGCCGACTATTTTCCGTCGGCGGCAGAGCCGCCTTTACATCGCGAGACAAAATAGTCGGCACCCTTCGGTCCTCCGCCGAGGCTCCGGCCCTTCGCTGCGCTGCGGGTGCAGGTCCGTTCCGCCCGCCGCCTTCGTCGCCATGAAGGCCGCGATGGGCGCGGCCGATCCGACAAGGAAAGCCGCGATGACCACCGACCACAACGACGACTTCGAGCCGCACCACAGCTCGTCCCCGACCGACCAGGTCCTCCATGAACTCCAGCTCTATGGCTACCGTCCCTTCAACGACGAGCCCGATCCCAGGCCGCTTCCAGAAGCGAACATCCTCGCCGGCAGCATCTCCGACATCTTCGACGCCCTCGTGGCGGCGCTTGCTGACACTCGCCTCGAACCCGACCTCGAGGACCTGCTCTGGTCGACGGTGAACGTCTTCCATCGCGCCATCGAACGGATCGAACGCGAACTCGACGACAACGAGCTGGCCCAGCAGCGCGCGCAACGGGAACAGGACGGCAGCGAGGTCAAGTCCGTCGAGCTGGAACGACTGACGGCCGAGGGCCAGACGCTGATCGAACGCCGCAACGCGTTCGAGCTGATCCGCGATCAAGCGGCCGACCAATTCGAGCACCACACCCATTCGGCCTGGCGGCCGCGCAACGGGTCGAAGGTCAACCACCGCAACCTGACCTCGGCGATGATCGACAGCCGCGATTTCCTGGCGGCGAAGAAGCGCGCCGACAACCAGGTGCTCCTGCCCGCGGGACCGAAAGTGGCATTAACCGGCGGGCTCGACTTCAACGATCACCGCCTGGTCTGGGCCAAACTTGACCAGGTCCACGCCAAGCACCCCGACATGGTGCTGCTGCATGGCGGCTCGCCGAAGGGCGCCGAGCTGATCGCAGCCAAATGGGCCGACAACCGCAAGGTCCCGCAGATCGCCTTCAAGCCGGACTGGACGAAGCACGCCAAGGCCGCGCCGTTCAAGCGCAACGACGCCATGCTCGAAGTGCTGCCGATCGGGGTGATGCACTTCCCCGGCACCGGCATCCAGGACAACCTCGCCGACAAGGCCAAGAAGTTCGGCATCCCGGTCTGGAAGTTTGGCGGCGCGTGAGCGCTGCCTTCTCTTCGTCCGCAATGACGTCAACCCGGAAAAGCGGATCGGCGGCTTTCCGCAAAGCCGCCTTTCAGTCCGGTTCACCTGTCACGGCGATCCGGGCCGCACGAGCATAGTGCGCCAACTCCGTATCATTCTCGATCAGGCCGTCGAGCAGCTCCTTCATATCGCTCTGATCGGACGCCGATTGAAACGGCCCCGGCTGCCGCTCGATCGCCAGTACCGCAATGGCGAGCGCCTTCTTCACCAGGTGCAGGTCGCGTCCCGTGAATTCCGCCATGCCGCATGCCTCAACCATCATGTCGACTCGTAAGCACACCTTAGCCGATCGGCCAGCGCACCGTGAGGACAACGAGGTTCCACGCATTGTCCGCGACGGCCTTTGAGTGGCGGCTCCTGCCGGCGGGCGCCACCCCGCGTCTATCAGCGCTGATCCTTGGTCCGGCCGAGGACCTGACGCCATCAACCCGTAAAGGGTCGGCTTACGCGAAGCGTGCCGCCGCTGCGTCTTCGCCTTCGCGGTGATTGCGGCCCTCGGCCGAACACATCGGGCGCCTGTCGCGCGGGGATGGTCCCCGCCTCAGCACAGGAGCCGGATCAATGTCTCAAGCCCTCGCATTCGCTAACGGCTGGAACCTCGCCATCACTCTCATGGTCTGCGTCGTCGTCTTTCATGCTGACGCTGGCAACTTCGGCGTCATGCTGGCCGCCGAATATGACGGCGATCCCGCCGCCGTCATCCACGAATTCGACCCCTTCCAACCATGAAGGTGCCAACCGCCACGCACGCTGAACGTCAGAGCGCCAGTGGGATTCCCACTCCCGCTGGCGCCTGTTTGCGGCTATACTCATGCTCGCGCCGTGGTGGTGGTGGAAGGCGCGACCGTCAGACCTTTATCTCACGGAGTACACCGCCATGATCATCTTCGGACCACTCCTCGTCATCGTCGGCATCGGCTTTATCTGCTGGCTGCTGTTCACCCTCGCTGTATTTGCGTTGCCGTTTTTCGCCGGTCTGACGATCGGCATCTGGGCCTTTCACACCGGCGCCGGCGTGCTTGGAGGCATCGCCGTGGGTCTAGTGGCGGGCGGCGTAACCTTTGGCCTGGGCCAGCTCGCGCTCGCCGTTGTGCCCTGGGCATGGGCTCGGCTCCTGATCATCTTCCTCTATGTCGCGCCCGCCACCGTCGCCGGCTACAGCGCCACGTATGGGATCGCCCATATGGCGATGCCTTCACCCACCTGGCAGACGATCTTCGCCGTCATCGGCGCGGTCGCCGTCAGCGTCACGGCGTTCGTCCGCTTCACCGGAATGGCCGCGCCCGGACCAGCCGGACAGGGCTTAGCGCGGGGCTGACATCATCACGTCGACGGCCGTCGGGGTGGGGCCAGATCACGCATTCCGTATGCTCGCGATCCTCGTCGTCGAACGCGGAGTGAGGGCCGACTGGCGTCGAAGCTCACCCGATCATCGCAGAGTACCGGGCGTCGTGGCGGGTTGTTGAGGCGACATGGCCGAGGTGGCGACGTCTTTCGGATATGGCCAACGAAGCGCGTGACGGGGCGTGCAGCCGGAGCTTGGTCTCCGAAGCAGGAGATCCGTTGGTGGCCAGGACGGGGCCCGGATTACCGTCGAATTCACTGGCCAGCCTCCGCGGTGACTCGAAAGTCGCCAAGTTCCCCTTGATGTCAGCTCTGTCAGGCCGAGCGCACCGAACGGCCTCTTCGATGGATGGATCTGGCCGAAGGCCGGCTAAAGCCTCGACCGCCTATGGCGCAACAGCGGCGTCAAAACTTTCTTCCCCTGCCGGCTGCGCCGTCATTCCTCGCGAGACAAGAAAGCCCCTCCTTTGCTGTCGAGCCCCTTCGGGGTGCGCCGTCGATCGCCTCCGGCCCTTCGATCACCATCGAGGCCGCAATGGTGCGGGCTCGGAAACAGAGATCAAGGAGAACTACCATGGCGACCATCGGCACCTTCAAGAAGACCGGTTCGAACGAATTCACCGGCGAAATCGTCACCCTCTCGGTCCAGGCCAAGAACGTCCGGATCGTCCCCGAAACCACCCGCTCCGGCGACAACAGCCCCAGCCACCGCGTCTATGTCGGCCGGGTCGAAATCGGCGCCGCCTGGGCCAAGCGCTCCAACGAGGGCCGCGACTATCTGGGCCTCAAGCTCGACGATCCGAGCTTCACCGCCCCGATCTTCGCCAACCTGTTCGACGACGAAGAGGGCGAGGGCTACAGCCTGATCTGGTCCCGCCCCAACGGTCGCCGGAGCGACTGACCCCGCCTCCAATGCCCCGTCCGTCTGGTCCGGGCGGGGCATCGCTTCGATTTTGCGAGAGTTCCTCGACCGCCGTCGGCCCAGGTCGAACCCAGAGGCGCACGGCGCGGAGACGCTATTCTTGAGGCTCAGCCGAGACCGCCGAGTCGCCCTTTCGATGAGGACCTCGCACCAACTCGGCCGCCTCCGCCTCCAGCGCTTCGGCTACCTGACCCAGCACCGTGACGCTCGCCGACACGTCGGCGCGCTCGATCGCGCCAATGTACCGGGCGCTCAACCCAGCCCGTTCGGCCAACTCTTCTTGCGTCATTCCTTTCGCATGACGCAACCGACGCAGATTGATCGCCACGACCTCCTTGAGATCCATGGCAACGATGGAGCCGATATCGGAATCATCGTTCCAGGAACGATCGTTCCGATTCGTCCGAGGGTTATGCTATTCATCTCTGGTCCCGAGCGCTCCTGCACCGTCAACTTGAGCAACGTGATGCGCCATAAGCATCGCGGCGCTGGCTTAATCAGGCGCGAAGTCTGTTAAAATTTGGGGTAAATGAATCCCTACTCCATTGCTTTGATCTCGACGGGGGAAAGATCGCAATGACCGAGGCGCCTTTCTATGACCGGCCGCCGCTTACCGACCGCGTGAACGCCTATGACGAGCAGCATCTGGCGATATACCTTCGGTTGTTGATGGCCGAGGAAGAGGGCGCCGATTGGCGAGAGGTCGTGCTGGTGCTCTTTGGGCTCGATCCAGCGCAAGAGCCCTGCCGCGCCAAAATCGTCCATGAGAGCCACCTGGCGCGCGCCCGCTGGATGACCGAAACCGGCTATCAGCACCTGCTCGATCCACGGGTGCAGTGAGCCGCCACACGTCTGTTGTACGGGTTGTCGTCGCACGCGATGCAATCATAGGGTCTAGCGCAAAGGCCGCGTTTCCGGATCGTCTGAAGCTCCCCGAATAGGGGAGCAAGACGAGAGGAAACGCCATGCCCACAGAGTATTGGCGCTCGCCGGAGACGATCGATCACTTGAATCGCCTCGAACGTCCCGGCTTCGCCGTCGAATTCCTGCGTCGCAACGCCGAATACCGGCGCGACTTCGCCCGAATCCAGCGCCAGATCGCGCGCGATCATGTCGATGCGGAGTCCGCTCGAGCGGATTTCGCCCGACGATGGGGGTTGCGGTTTCGCCCACGACCCAAGCATTCCGGTCGGCTCCGAACCCGTCACCTGGCTGCCAGAGCTATCGCCCGGCACGCTGCTGCTCGATGCAGCGCCGAGCGGGTTCGCCCCTGTGGCCCTCGACCCATCCCAACTCGGCTCCATTGTCGCTGACCGAACCGATGACGAGGGCCGGGAGGTAGTCATCGTCGATGGGTCGGGCGAGCTCCACATCCGGCTCAGCAGCGATCTGGCCGCTCGGCGCCCCATGATTCTCCTGCCTATCGGCGTCGTATCGGTCGATCTTCGGCTCGACGTCGCATCGCGCTTCATACGCCGGCTGAGCGGCCAAACCATCGGCCTTCTCCCCCAGGCTCTGCGACTGACGACGCAACGCAAGCGCCGTCTCGTTCAGCTTCTCCATGCCTTCGACATTCACGACATGGGCGGTGGCCCTCGCGACGTTGCGGAAAAGATCCTGCGCTCGGAACAGGCCCAACTTCCATCGGTCGAGTGGAAAGACTCTCACGCCCGGCGCTCGGCCAACCGTCTGATCCACGACTCGATTGCACTCGTCGAACGCGGCTATCTCAAATTTCTGCGCGGCGGCTGATCAGCCACACACCGGCCTTCAGCGCGCACTTCCCCCTCCATTCATCCCCGCCTTGCCCGTGACGAATTGGACAATCGTCCGCTCATTGCCGCGTGAAGGGGGACACAACCTTCCGAAAATCTTCGTCCACCCCCAACGCCTGATCCCTCCGCCACCGTGACCTCGACGTGCCGCGACTTGGCCGCGGCGCTTCGAGGCAAGACGGAGGCTTCCTATGCTCGACAGGTCCGCGCAGCTCGCTACGCGCTACGTCCGCACTCACGAGGCCGCGCGCATGCTCGGCATCTCGCCGCGCACGCTCGAAAAATACCGCTGCCATGGCAGCGGCCCAACCTTCCGCAAGCTCGGCGGCCGCGTCGTCTATGCCATCGGCGATCTCGAGGCCTGGGCCGACCAGGCGGCCTGTCGCTCGACGTCGGATCCTCGCTACGTCGAGGCCCGCGCCGCCGGCCACGCACACCGCTGAAGCGACGACCGCCCATGTCGCGCCGCCTCATCACAGCCAGCGAGCGAAGCAAGCTCGACCCGTTCGTTGTCGCGACGGGCGACGCCAGTCCGCGCGACCAGCGCGACTTGATGGAGCGGCCGTTCTTCTCTCTCGCGAAGTCCAGGCGCACCACTCCGATCCACTACGAGGCAGGCGATGTGCGCGTCGAGGTCTATGCCGTGCCGGAGCATGGCATGGCGACCATTTGGGACGCCGACGTGCTGATCTGGGCGGCGAGCCAGATCGTCGAGGCCGAGAACCTCGGCTTCAAGACCTCGCGTTTCCTCCGCTTCACCCCCTACCAGCTCCTGACCGCGATTGGTCGGCAGACAGGGGCCCGCGACTATAAGCTCCTGAAGGGCGCGCTCGCCCGCCTGCAATCGACCGTCATCCGCACGACCATCCGGGGCGGCGAACATTGGCGGCGTCACCAGTTCTCCTGGATCAACGAGTGGGAGGAATGCACGACGCGCGACGGCCGCGTTGAGGGCATGGAGTTCGTGCTCCCCGACTGGTTCTACCGCGGCGTCATCGACCGCTCGCTCGTCCTCGCGATCGACCCGGCCTACTTCCGCCTCACCGGCGGGATCGAGCGCTGGCTCTATCGCGTCGCCCGCAAGCACGCCGGCCGCCAGCCCAAGGGCTGGCTGTTCGAGATCGCGCATCTCCACGAGAAGTCCGGAAGCTTGGTGCGCGTCTCGGATTTCGCGCTCCAGATCCGGCGCATCGCCGCACGCCAGCCGCTGCCCGGCTATCGCCTGCGCATCGAGTGGCAGGGCCGCCGCGAGCTGCTCCGAATCCTGCCGGCCCACTTATCCACAGTCCCTGTGGATGGCGCTGTGGAAACGCTCGGGACTTCGCGCGCAAACGGTATCGGGATTCCGCACGCAGCCCTATCGGGACTTCGCACGCACGAACCGCAGCTAACGCTTTGGCCGGACACGGCGATTCCGGGCCTTAACTTAGAGTCTAACTCAGAATCTAACTCTTGTAGTTGGCCGGCGCGATCTGCGGATAATCGCACCGCCGCCGTTACGCCGCCCCCCGAACATGCAGCTCGGCAACCGTCATTGCCCTTCGATCGCAAGCCGGGAGGGAAGCGATGATTGTCGCCCTGCTCAATCAGAAGGGCGGCGTCGGCAAGACCACGCTCGCGCTCCACCTCGCCGGCGAATTCGCGCTGCACGGCAAGCGCGTCACCCTGATCGACGCCGACCCCCAAGGCTCGGCGCTCGATTGGTCGCAGCAGCGGGCGCGGGAGAACGTCTCTCGGCTCTTCGGCGTGGTGGGTCTCGCGCGCGACACGCTCCATCGGGAAGCCCCGGAGATTGCACGCACCGCGGATCACGTCGTCATCGACGGACCGCCGCGTGTCGCGGGGCTGATGCGCTCGGCGCTCCTTGCCGCCGACCTCGTGCTGATCCCCGTGCAGCCGTCGCCCTTCGACGGCTGGGCCTCGGCCGAGATGCTGGGCCTGCTTCGCGAGGCGCGCATCTATCGCCCCCAGCTCGCTGCGCGCTTCGTCTTGAACCGCTGCGGCGCGCGCACGGTCATCGCCCGCGAAACGGCCGAGACGCTCGCCGATCACGACCCGCCGGTGCTGGCCAGCACGGTCGGCCAGCGTGTCGTCTTTGCCGACGCCGCCCAATCGGGCCGCCTCGTCTTCGAGCTGGCCGAGCAGAGTGCCGCGGCGCGCGAGATCGCAGCGCTCGCCGCTGAAGTCGCGAGGATCGCGCCATGAGCGCGGGTGGCGCCCGACGCGGCTTCGCCGCCCGGCCCGGCGACGCCGAGAGCTGGATCAAGGCGCCCGACGCCTCAAGCCGTCGCGGCGACGAGCCCTCCGCCTTCACCGCGCGCCTGACGATCGACGTCACGCCAGCGCTGCGCGGTCGCATCAAGGTCGCCGCGTTCCAGCGCGGGATCACCGTCGCCGACATGCTGCGCGACCTCTTCGCGCGCGAATTCCCCGCCGATCCCGGAGAGTCCTCATGAACGACAACGAGCCGTCGCCGCCGCGTGTCGTGCCGCCATCGCATCGGCGCACCGTCGCACTCACCCATGTCGAACTGACCTGGATCGAGAAGAAGATCGAGCACTGGCTACGCTTCGGCCGGCGCGCCGAGGAGAAGATCCTCGATCGCCGCCGCAGCATCTCGAGCTTCAAGCCAGGCAGCATTTTCGCGTTCGTGCGCTGGGCGTCGAACGACTTCGGCACCGTCATCTCGCGCATGGACATCGTGCGCGCGGTCGAGCCTGGCGCACGTCTCCAGACGCTGCCTTTCGTGCGCCCTGGCGGCGAGATCCTGCTGCGAGTCGATAGCTGGCCCAAGGTCGAGCGCGTGCTGCAGGCGATCGACGCCGTCGAGACACTCGACATCGATCCCGCCGACGCCGCGCCGGAATACTGGCGCCACCTCCACAACCGTCTCGCCGCCGGCCATGAAGCGCGCCCTTACACGCGCGATCAGCATGCCGCTTGGCTCAAGCGCCGGAGCGTCACGCTATGACCCGCTTCGGCTACGTCATGACGACGTATTTCGCCATGCTCGTCTTCATCGGCTTGGCTTTCGTCCATCCGGCGCCGCGCCTGATCTGGAATGCCACGGCGAGCACGCCGACCGGGCTTTATGCGCTCCGCCCGGCCGGACAGCTCCATGCGCTCGAGCTGGTCGCCGTGCGCGCGCCCGAACCGATCGCCAGCTACCTGGCCGATGGCGGCTTTCTGCCCAAGGGCGTGCCGCTGCTGAAACATGTGATGGCGCTGCCTGGGCAGACGGTGTGCCGCGCGGGCGATGCCGTCACCGTCGATCACATCGCCGTCGGCGCGGCGCGTGAGCGCGACCATCTCGGCCGTCCGCTGCCGCGTTGGAGCGGCTGCCACACGCTCAGCCCCAGCGAAGTCTTCCTCATGAACCCGACTGTCCCGGACAGCCTGGACGGACGCTATTTCGGTCCACTTCCCACCACCGCGATCGTCGCCCGCGCGGTCCCGCTGTGGACCGACGAGGCCGGTGACGGCCGCTTCGTGTGGCGCGCCGCCACCGATTGACCCGCTTCTTAGGCCCGCCAACAACGGAGGTTTCCCATGGCGCAGATTGGTCAGTTCACCCGCGACAAGTCTGGCTTCACCGGGCGCATCCAGACGCTCTTCTTCTACCGTGACCTCTCCCTCGTTCCGGCCGAATCCTCCGATGCCGAGAACGCGCCGGACTATCGCGTCCATCTCGGCGACGGCGACGGCCCTGAGATCGGCGCGGGCTGGAAGCGCACCGGCGAAAAGGCCGGCGAGTACGTCTCACTCGTCATCGACGATCCCGCACTCGCGCAGCCGATCCGTGCCAACCTCTTCCAGTCGGGCGACGACAAGTCCGCCTGGGTGCTGAACTGGAACCGCCCGCCGAAGCGCGGCGATCGGGGCTGATCGGATGCGGCGCGCGCTTCTTCTGCTCGCCAGCGTGACGGCGCTCGGTATGCCCGCCGTCGCCGTCTACGCCCAGGCAACGCCGATCGCGGTGAGGTCGGCGAGCGATTCCTACGCCGGTCTGATTGCCGAAGCGGCCCAGCGCTTCGCCATCCCTGAGGCGTGGATACGGGCGATCATGCGCATCGAGAGTCGTGGGGATCGCCGTGCCGTCTCGCCCAAGGGCGCGATGGGCCTGATGCAGCTCATGCCCGAAACCTGGGCTGCGCTTCGCGCTCGCTACGGCCTCGGGCGCGACGCGTTCGATGCGCACGACAACATCCTGGCGGGCGCGGCTTTCCTGCGGGAAATGCACGACCGCTACGGATCGCCGGGATTCCTCGCGGCGTATAATGCCGGGCCGGGGCGATACGAAGATTATCGCGACCGGCATCGTCCGCTACCGCCGGAAACCGTCGCTTACGTTGCGGCGCTTGTCCCTTTTGTCGGGGACGGCGCGACCGATGGGCCTGTCCTCGTGGCGGCCTTCGATCCGTCGTCCTGGACACGGGCGCCGCTGTTCATCGTGCGATCGGCAAGCGCTGAACCTGTCAATCGTGCGGCGGCCAAACCGCCGCCGAACGACTCGCCGCCTGCCGTCGCGGTGCGCGACCTGTCGGCCATCGCCCCGCAATCCGATGGGCTGTTCGTCCACGTTTCCGCAGCGGGGCCGAAGCCGTGATCGCGCCGCTCTCCCGTCGAGGTGCCGCTACATCGCCTCGGTCAGCTCGCGCTCTCCCTGTCGGCTCGGCAGCCTCGGATGTCCCTGGGGGCTGCATCGCTGCTCCAGGGCGCGATTTCGCAAACAGGCGCGGCACAGCGTTCTTCCGGGAAGAAGGAAGGGCGGGCAGGGGAGGAGCGCAGAAACCAACCGACCGAGGGCCAGATAAAAGGCCGCAAGGTGCGGCTCTGTCGGTCGGTTGTTTTTGCTTGTGTTTTTCGTCGATCGCGCAACGTGCGGCCCCGGCGCGCAAGGTGCGCGGCGCCGTCAACGCATTGCCCATCCTCTGCTTTTCGCACATTGCTGGGGCCGGCGATGGCTGAGGAGAACGACTTCCAGCCCCGGCCAGGCCGTATCCGCTCTTCGCGCAGTCAGCGGGCCAAGCCCTTCATCGCCCAGGCGCTCGCCGCCGCCCAGCGCGCCGGCGGCGGCGTCTCGCGGCAGGGTCTGCTCAGAAGCTCCAGCCGCTCGACCTTCGGCCGCGGCCGTGTCGCCGCCGTCCGGGCGAACCATCTGCTCACCGGCCGCTCGCGCCTGGTGACGGTCAAGGCGCGCGTCGTCCGCCACACCGCGCGCTCCGCGCCGCTCGGCGCTCATCTCGGCTACCTCCGGCGCGAGGGCGTCACCCGGGACGGGGAGAAGGCGCGGCTGTTCGGCCCCGAAACCGAGGACGCCGACCCCCAGGCCTTCGCCGAGCGGTGCGAGAAGGATCGCCATCACTTCCGCTTCATCGTCTCGCCCGAGGACGCGCCCAAGATAGCCGACCTCAAGGGCTATGCCCGCGAGCTTGTCGGCCAGATGGAGAAGGACCTCGGCACCAAGCTCGATTGGGTCGCCGTCGATCACTGGAACACGCAGCATCCGCACGTCCACATCATCGTGCGCGGCGTCGCCGAGGACGGCCAGGACCTCGTCATCTCCCGCGACTACATCAAGGAGGGCATGCGCGCTCGCGCCCAGGATCTGGTCACGCGGGAGCTGGGGCTGCGTAGCGACCTCGATATCCACCAGGCGCTCGAGCGTCAGGTCGACGCCGAGCGCTGGACCCAGCTCGACCGGCAGCTCATCCGTGACGGCGGCCGACATGGCGTCATCGACGTTGCGCCCTCTCCCGGCCAGGAGCCGGACCCGTTCCATTCAATGAAGGTCGGCCGCCTGCGGCATCTGGAGAGCCTCGGTCTCGCCCATCAGATCGGAGCCGGCCAGTGGACGATGGACGAGGCGGCCGAGACCACGCTCCGTGAACTCGGCGAGCGCGGCGACATCATCAAGCGGATTCATCGGAGCTTGCGAGAACGCGGTATCGAGCGCGCGGCCGGGAGCTATGTGCTCGCCGGCGAGAGCCTCGACGTGCCCGTCGTCGGTCGGCTGGTCGATCGAGGCCTCGACGACGAGTTGAAAGGCACCGCCTATGCCGTCATCGACGGCGTCGACGGCCGCACCCACCACATCAAATTCCCCGACCTCGACGCCACCGGCGACAGCGCGCCCGGCTCGATCGTCGAGCTGAGGAAGTTCGACGACGCGCAAGGGAGTCGCCGCGTCGCGCTCGCCGTGCGGTCGGACCTCGCCATCGAGGATCAGGTGATGGCCAGCGGCGCGACTTGGCTCGACCGCCAAGCGGTCTCGCGTGATCCGGTCGACCTCAGCCAGGCGGGCTTCGGCGCCGAGGTCCGCGACGCGCTGGAGCGGCGGGCCGACCAGCTCATCGAGCAGGGGCTGGCCGAGCGACAGGCGCGGGGTATCACCTTCTCCCAGGGCCTGATCGGCACGCTCCGCCGTCGGGAAGTCGAAGCCCTGGGCGAGCGGCTTGCGGCCGAGACGGGCCAGACCTTCAACCAGGTCGCCTCCGGCGAGTACGTCGCGGGATCATACCGTCAGCGCTTCGCGCTCGCCTCCGGCCGGTTCGCCATGATCGACGACGGCCTCGGCTTTCAGCTCGTGCCCTGGACCCCATCGCTTGAGAAGCAGCTCGGCCGCCACGTCTCCGGTGTCACCCGCGATGATGGCGGCGTCGACTGGGGCTTCGGCCGCAATCGGGGGCTCGGCCTGTGAGCGCCCCCTCCCATAATCGATCACAGGAAAGGACGGCCGGCATGTCGGCGACGAAGATACTCTGGGGCCAGATCCTTATCGTCTTCGCGATCGTCCTGTTGACGATCTGGACCGCGACGGAATGGACGGCTTGGCGCCTCGGTTTCCAGCCAGAGCTCGGCCGCCCTTGGTTCGAGTTTCTGGGCTTCCCGTTCTATCTGCCGCCGGCCTTCTTCTGGTGGTGGTTCGCCTACGACGCCTATGCGCCGTCGATCTTCATCGAGGGAGCCTACATCGCGGCCTCGGGCGGGCTGATCGCCGCCGTCGTCGCCATAGGCATGTCGGTCTGGCGCGCCCGCGAAGCGAAGAATGCCGAAACCTACGGCTCCGCACGATGGGCGCAACCGAAGGAGATCGAGGAGGCCGGCCTGCTCGGTCCCGATGGCGTTGTGCTCGGCCGGTATCAACGCAGCTATCTCCGCCACGACGGCCCCGAGCATGTGCTGTGCTTCGCGCCGACCCGAAGCGGCAAGGGCGTGGGCCTCGTCATCCCGTCGCTGCTGACCTGGCCAGGTTCGGCGATCGTCCACGACATCAAGGGCGAGAACTGGCAGCTCACCGCTGGCTTCCGCGCCCAGCACGGTCGGGTGCTGCTGTTCGATCCGACCAACGCGAAGTCTTCGGCCTACAATCCGCTGCTCGAGGTCAGGCGCGGTGAGTGGGAGGTGCGCGACGTCCAGAACATCGCCGACATCCTGGTCGACCCCGAAGGCAGTCTCGAGAAGCGGAACCACTGGGAGAAGACCAGCCACGCGCTACTGGTCGGCGCGATCCTTCACGTCCTCTACGCCGAGGAGGACAAGACACTCGCCGGCGTTGCGTCCTTCCTGTCGGATCCCAAGCGACCGATCGAGTCGACGCTCTCCGCCATGATGCGAACGCCGCACCTCGGCGAAGCCGGCGTCCATCCTGTCGTCGCCTCCGCCGCGCGGGAGCTGCTGAACAAGTCTGGCAACGAACGGTCCGGCGTGCTGAGCACGGCCATGTCATTCCTGGGCCTCTATCGCGATCCCGTGGTCGCCGAGGTGACGCGCCGCTGCGACTGGCGGATCGGCGACATCGTCG
The DNA here is from genome assembly GCF_030814995.1 of Labrys wisconsinensis. Taxonomy (GTDB): domain Bacteria; phylum Pseudomonadota; class Alphaproteobacteria; order Rhizobiales; family Labraceae; genus Labrys; species Labrys wisconsinensis. The sequence continues at coordinate 265,855 of NZ_JAUSVX010000005.1, forward strand.
CCGGCGACCGGCCGACGACGCTCTACCTCGTCGTGCCGCCCTCTGACATCAACCGGACCAAGCCGCTGATCCGGCTGATCCTCAACCAGGTCGGCCGGCGTCTCACCGAAGACCTTCAGGCCAAGGCCGGGAGACGCCGACTTCTCTTGATGCTCGACGAGTTCCCAGCGCTCGGACGCCTCGACTTCTTCGAGTCCGCGCTCGCCTTCATGGCGGGCTACGGCATCAAGAGCTTTCTCATCGCCCAGTCGCTGAACCAGATCGAGAAGGCCTACGGCCCCAACAACTCGATCCTCGACAACTGCCACGTCCGAGTGAGCTTCGCGACCAACGACGAGCGGACGGCCAAGCGGGTGAGCGATGCGCTCGGCACCGCGACCGAGATGAAGGCGATGAAGAATTATGCCGGGAGCCGGCTGTCGCCTTGGCTTGGGCATCTGATGGTGTCGCGCTCGGAGACCGCGCGCCCTCTGCTGACGCCGGGCGAGGTCATGCAGCTCCCGCCCTCCGACGAGATCGTCCTGGTGTCGGGTGTCCATCCGATCCGGGCGAAGAAGGCCCGCTACTATGAGGATGGACGCTTCCAGGAGCGGATCGTGGCGCCGCCTGTCCCGGCGCGGCCGAAGGAGGGTCGCCCCGACGATTGGAGTTCGCGCCCGCTGCCTCCTCGCCCTCCGGCGCCGGTGGCGACCGATAGCGATGACGCCGACGACGAGGATCCGAAGAACGCCGATCGCCGCAAGCAGCCGGAGCTCCGCCAAGGAACCGTCGAGAAGCAGGCGCCGATCGAGAACGAGTTCGCGCTCGATCCGGTCGACGACATGGAGGAGGAGGCGCCGCGGATCGGTCGCATGAACGATCTCATGCAGGGTCTCGCACGGCAGGCCTCGCTCGATCCGGGCGACGACCTCGGCATGTGAGGCGCACATGGCCATGGCGAAGAAGAAGGCTCAGCTCTCCGTCTATCTCGATCCCGATCTCATGCAGGCATTGTCAGCCTATGCCGCACGCCGGGACCAATCGATGTCGCTGATCGCCGAGGCCGCGATCGCGTCGTTCCTGTCGCCGGATGCGGACGAGCGGAAGGAAGCGGCGATCGCCAAACGGCTCGACCAGCAGGACCGCCGCCTGGCGCGGCTCGAGCGCGATGTCGGAATCGGCGTCGAGACGCTGGCGCTGTTCATCCGCTTTTGGCTCAACACGACGCCGCCGCTTCCCGAATCGGCGGCCAAGGCCGCGCGAGCGCAGGCCGGAGCGCGCTACGATAATTTTGTCGCGACGCTTGGCCGACGACTCAACGAAGGTCCGAAGCTGCGGCAGGAAATTCCAGATGATCAAGAACGTGGTTCGCCAGATCGGAATAATACTTCTGAATAAACTCGTCCTGGGCGACATCGCCGATGACCAAGCCTGCCTTGGTGTCGCCGACGAAGCGGGGGGACATCATCAAGACCGCTTGGCGGACTATGAGCGCCTGTGACTCGTCACGCTGATGGAAGTTTCAGCGGGATGAGCAGATAAGGCCATCGACGAACGCTCGGGGCGATGCGTCGATTTGCCGTGCACTGCCGCACACGCGGTGCAACCTACGCCAAATCAGTTGAAAAAACGGCAGCCGCGCTTGCCTTTCCGGCTCTCACGGGACCGCCGTGGCGCGCCATCGCTCAACAATCCGGGCGATCAGCCGCAGAGACTCCGCAGCTCCATCGTCAACGCCCTTTTCGAAGTCTCGCTCGACACGGCCCATCTGGTTAGTGACATGCGCGAGACACAGGACTTGCTTCCGGCACGCTGTAGCGAATGCGTAAAGCGCCGCAGCCTCCATCTCGACGGCCATGATACCCCCGGCGCGCGCCGCGTCTATCGCTCCGGCTGTTTCCCGGAACGGCGCGTCCGTGGTCCAAGTGGATCCCACGTGAACTGCGATGCCGCATTCCGCGAGGGCCGTACTGGCGAGTGCGATTAGGCTGGCATCGGCAAAGCTGTAATCTGCCGGAGCCACGTAGTGGTAGCTCGTTCCTTCGTCGCGGAGCGCGCGATCGATGACGATGAAGTAAGGCGGGTCCTGGACAGGCAAGATTTGGCCAGCAGATGTGATGCTGAGTAGAAGCCTGCAGCCCGAGGCGAATAGCTCCTCGGCCACGAGGACGGCAAATGCTGCCCCGACGGCGCCGCCGACAACGCCGTATGTTAGGCCTTCCTGCTCAAATACGAAGAGTTCAGTGTGATAGCACGGCCAAGCCGCCAGGCGACGGGCCAACTTGTTTCTGCGAAGGGAGCGCACAATGTCGCCGTCCGGGTCAAGGACACAAATGTCCGGGACCGCGCCATCCTCGATGCGCTTCTGTCGGCGCGCCTCCCGAAGCAATGCGTCAGGCGTGAAAATCGAAGGCGCTTGACGGTGCTTCCCCCGCAGGATGGGCGGCGTGGCGGTCGGATCGTTTGATTGCGACGTCATCGGGCCTCGTTCTTCGGATTCACCTGCCGACGCTCGTCCATGGCGATTGCGACGACGGCTCCGGAGAAGAACGTGAGTACGCCAATCGTAGCTATGGCCCAGGCTGCGCCGAACAGATCGGCTATTATGCCAGCGGAGAGAGCGCCAATTGCGTAGCCGAGATCTCGCCAGAAGCGATACACGCTCAGGGAGCGCGCTCGCCAGGAAGGATGCGATGCGTCTGACACCGACGCGATGAGAGTAGGATAAACCATCGCGGTCCCAAGCCCGAGGAGCACGCTGGCGAGGAACCACCAACCATAACTTCTTGTGGCTGCCGTCAAGAAAAGACCAACGGCTTGCACCCACATGCCCGCGACGATCAGACCTTTGCGCCCCCACCGATCGCTGAGGGGTCCGGTGACGGTCTGAAGCACGCCCCACACGGCGGGGTAGATCGCCTTGAGGATGCCGATTCGCTCCACGCTGAGCCCGAAGGCGGCAAAGAAGAGCGGGAAAATCCCCCAGCTCATGCCGTCGTTGAGATTATTGACGAGACCTGCTTGCGAGGCCGCAAACAGGTTGCGATCGCCGAACGAGGCGCGGCGAAAGATCTCCCAGAACGAGATGACTTCGCTGCCCGCCGTATGGTGCGCCACCTCGAGCCCTACGTGATGGCGCGTGTCGCGCACGAGCAGGATCGAGAGGACAAGGCCGAGTGCGGCATAGCCCATCCCGAGATAGAACGGCTCAGGCCTGAGGCCATAACGCTGGGCGATATAGCCGGTGAGGAAGGCCGTGACACCGACCGAGAGGTAGCCCGCGAATTCGTTGAGACCGACGGCGAGGCCGCGCGACTTGGGACCGACGAGATCGACCTTCATGATAACGGTCATCGACCAGGCAAAGCCCTGGTTGATGCCGAGCAGTGCATTGGCGGCGATGATCCAGCCCCAACTCGGCCCCCAGGCGATCATGAACGGCACCGGAAGACCCACGAGCCAACCTAGCACCAGCATGTGCTTGCGGCCGTAGAGGTCTGCGAAATGCCCCGAGACCAGGTTGGCGAGCGCCTTGACCACGCCGAAGCTGACGATGAACGAGACGACGATGGTGGTCGATGCGATCTTGAACTCTTCCGCGCCGATCAGCGGGACCACTGTCCGCTCCAGCCCTACCATGCCACCGACAAAGGCATTGATAAGGACGAGCAACGAAAACTGCTGCCAATTCTCGCGCAAACCTAGCCGAATGTTTAACGACGCGGAGGCAGATGATTCAGCGGCCATGATCACCGCCCCGCGCGATCGGGCATCGGAACGGCACTGAGTGCGATGAAGGCGGCGCCGAAGGTAGTAAAACGCCCCAGCCAGGGGTCGTGCGGCGCTAAAGCCCGCGCGCATATGCCGATGGGCGGATAGAACACGGCGCCGCGGGTTACTGTGACGGAAAGCCCGGCCTGCTCGGCGAGCGCGCGCAGCTCGCCGGCTGTACGAAAACGTGCCGCCTTCCAGGTCGCCGCTCCGAACCAACCGCGCAGGCGGCGGCTCATGGCCCAAAGGCTCAAGCGCCCGAGTTCGCCGAGGACGAGACGCCCGCCCGGCCGCAGCACACGCGCCATTTCGCGCACGGCTCCGGAGGCGTCCCCGACGAAGCAGAGAACGGTGATCGCAGCCACGACATCGAAACTCGCGTCGGGAAAGGGAAGTCGCTCGACCCGCCCGTCCCGAAATGTTGCCACGACCCCCGCTTTGTCGGTGCGTGCGCGCGCTGCGGCAAGCATCGCCGGATCGGGATCGATGCCCGTCGCTTCCGCGCCATGCGACGCTAGCTCGCAGACGAGCACGCCGTCGCCGCAACCGGCGTCGAGCACACGGGCCCCCTCGACATTGCCGATCAAGTCGAGGATCACGCGTTGCTCGATCGCTTCGGTCACCACGCCAAGCGAAGTCGCGCGCCAGGTTTCGTAGACCTTCGGACCAATCTCCGTTGGCGCGGTCGTTGTGCTCATGCGAGCACCCGGCACAATTGATCGACGACCTCCTCAATCTCATCCCGCGTCGTGCCGCGCCCGAGACTGAAGCGGACGGCGCCCATGCCCACGTCGGGAGCAATGCCCATCGCTTGGAGAACCGGCGACAAGGTGATCTGACCGGAATGGCAGGCCGAGCCCGTTGAGGCGGCGACGTTTGGCACCCGCGCCAGGATTTCGGCGCCGACATGCCCGATGAAGGAGACATTGAGTGTGTTTGGCAAACGCTGGTCGGGATGGCCATTGAGCGCGATCCGATTGCCAAACCTGGCTCGGAGGCGGTCCCAGAACAGGTCGCGCAGGCGCTGTGTTGCCGGCATGCCGGTCCATTCCTGCGCGATCTCGCAGGCCTTGCCGAGGCCCGCCGCCAGCAAGGCGCTCTCCGTGCCGGCGCGCCGACCGCCCTCATGTCCGGCACCGTGAATCAAGGGTTCGATCGTAATCCCGCGGCGGATGTAGAGCGCGCCGATCCCCTTCGGCGCGTAGACCTTGTGGCCAGCAATCGACAGCAGATCGACGCCGAGTTCTTGGACTTTGGTCGGTATCTTGCCGACGGACTGTGCCGCGTCCGTGTGCAGAAGGAGCCCGTTCGCGTGGGCGATTTTCGCGATTTCCGCGATTGGCTGGATGGTGCCGACCTCGTTGTTCGCGTGCATGATGCTGATCAGAAACGTGTCCGTGGTGATCGCCTTGCGGACGTCGTCGGGACCGACAAGGCCACTCCCGTCGACCGGGACATAGGTCACGGTCGCGCCCAGCCGATCGAGAAACCGGCAGGGTACGAGGATCGCCGGATGCTCGACTTGCGACGTGACGATATGCGACGGTCGATTGCCGCGCAGAAAGAACAAGCCCTTGAGCGCGAGATTGTTGGCCTCGCTTCCGCCGCTGGTGAAGACGATCTCATCGGCGGCGCAACCGAGAAGTTCCGCGACCTGGCTGCGAGCGCGCTCCAAGGCGGCCTTCGCCGATGAGCTTGCCCAATGGCCACTCGACGGATTGCCGTAGCTCTCCTCAAGAAACGGCCGCATGACCGCCGCCACGGCGGGATCGATGGGCGTGCTGGCGTTGTAATCGAGGTAGACGGGGGCCATGGCGCCTGCATCAGTTGGGGCCGGTTAGAACACCAGCACTTTGTCGACTTCGATTGTTGAGGCCGCGAGTTCATCCATCGAGCTGCGGCGGGCACCATCGATGAGTTCCGCTTCGGTCAGACCGCGCGCATCCATGCAAGTACCGCACAACAGGAGCTTGTGGGCGCCGCTCGTGAAGCGCTTCAGCATGCGTTCGAGGTTGTAATAGCCGTCGGGTGTCTTCTGGCCTCTTCTGCCGCAGGAGACGGCGTCGGCCATCAGGAATATCGTGACCTCGGTCGCGGGATCCTTCTTAACCAGCGCATTGGCGAGTCGCAGTCCGTTGTAGCAGCGCTCGGTCCCATAGGGCGGGTCGTTGAGGATGAACAAGATCTTCATCGGCACCTTCAGTAGTTCGGGCTGGAGAAGTTCAGTCGCCGATGACGCGGCGACGCTCCTCGAACTCTTCCTTATCGATTTCGCCGCGTGCGTACCGCTCCTTGAGGATGTCGATCGGGGAGCGGCCCGGCGGCATGTGCTGCGGCGGCTGAACGTAGTGCCAGGGGCCGCCGAGCCAACGGACGAGAAGAACCGCGACCGCAACCACCACGGCGAGTACAAGGATCATGAACAGTGGACCGAAGATCATCATGCCGTACCATCCTCCTGCCCAATCCATCATGTAGGGGCCGTAGCCATATCGGTTGGGCTCCGACGGCTGTTGCGCCCAGACCAAAGCTGGCGTCAGAGCAACCGCCGCGCTCGCTGTCGCGAGTATCAATTTCGAAACCCTCTTCATCGGCTTATCCATCCTTCGATACTGCGACCGGAACACGGGCTCGGCATCACTGATCGGGCCGCTTGCGGATCTCATTTGGCGGTCAGACAAGTGCAAGTCCGGCATTAGCCGCACGAAGCTCCGCCGCGCCGGGCGGCGGCGGTGGAATCTCCTCTGACATTGCGCGCACAAATGCCTCTTCGTCTTCGATGCGGAACGCCACGTTGTGGCGTTTCTCGAAGCCGATAGTGGACATCGGCTTACCGCTTAGCCGGCGGCCACAAACCGATCCGGCAAATGCCCCTGGCAGCACTTCCAAATAATCCGGCAGCGTCTTCAGACGCTGTAGGCTCCGGAACAGCACGCGCGCTCCTTCTTCGGCCGTCGCGGCAAGCTCAGTTCGCCCGACATCGCCGACCATCAGCGTATGGCCGGTCAAAGCGAACCAGGGCTCATCGCAGCGCGTGCGATCGGTGACGAGCAATGAAATATGTTCGGGTGTGTGCCCGGGCGTGTGGAGCACCTCAGCCGACACGTTGCCGAGCGGAAGCACGTCCCGATCACGAACGCCATAGAACGGGGATGCGGCATCCGCTTCGGCAAACAGCACGTACTTGGCGTCGGCGGCCTCGGCCAACCGTCGCCCCGCTGATATGTGATCGGCGTGGATGTGCGTGTCGACGACATACAGGATACGCATCCCGGTCTCTTCGGCGGTTTTGAGGTAGGGCGCGATATCTCCAACCGGATCGACCACGGCCGCCGCCGCCTTGCCGCCACAGCCGAACAGATAGGAGACCGCTACGGGCTCGGTGTGGAGGAACTGGCGCAGGATCATTGAAACCTCCGATTTCTGGGCGCCTCTCCCGATGCGCCCTGGCTCGATCGACCCCACTATTCGCTTGACATGTTGGGCCGCATGTCGTCATTCAATCATTCTATTGAATGATCCCTTTGTGGGAGTAAGATGTCAAGTCAGAATCCGAAGAGCGCCATGTTCGCCGGCTTCGCGGAGGTGGCTAAGGCACTCGGCCAAGGCCATCGGCTGGAAATCCTCGAACTGCTGGCGCAAGGCGAACGCAGCGTCGAGGCGCTGGCGGAACGCGCGGGGCTGTCAATCGCCAACGCTTCCCAGCACCTTCGTCTAATGCGCCGGGCCGGCCTGCTGGTGTCGCGCCGCGACGGCAAGCGCATTCTTTACGGCCTGAGCGGCCCAGCGGTGCTTGATCTGATCGCGGCGCTCCGCCGCGTCGCCGAACAAAACCTGGCGGAAGTCCGCGAGCTCATCGGCGGCTACTTTCATGAGCGTGACGCACTGGAGCCCGTCGGTCGGAGGGAGCTTGTGCGCCGCCTCAAGGATGGCCTCGTAACCGTGCTCGACGTGCGTCCTGAAGACGAGTTCGCCGCTGGGCATCTGCCGAACGCGGTCAATATTCCCTTGCGCGATCTGGCGCAGCGTCTGCGGGAAATTCCGAAGAGTCGCGAAATCGTCGCCTATTGCCGCGGCCCCTACTGCGTGCTCGCCTTTGAAGCCGTGGCCTTGTTGCGGAGCCGAGGATTCAAGATCAGGCGTCTTGAGGACGGATATCCCGAATGGAAGGCTGCTGGGCTGCCGGTCGAGTGATCCGCGCGGCCTCGCACGGAACACAATCCATCCGACAGACGGATTGACCAGGTTGCGCCAAGACGAGCGGTCGCGCGTCGAATGTCGTGGGATCCTCCGAGCCTCGAACTCCGGTCGACTTGGCTTTTCGATCTTCCGGTTCATCCGGCGCAGCAAGACAGCTTCGCGACCTCCTTGTCGAACGCGAGCGCGGCGAGCTTCAGACCCTCCACCGTGGTCAGATACGGGAATATCGTGTCCGCGATCTGCTGTACGGTCAGTCCGCTACGGATCGCCATGACTGCGGTCTGGATACTGTCGGCGCCCTCCGGAGCGAGGATATGGGCGCCGAGCAGCTTGCCGCTGTCAGCGTCCGCGACGAGCTTAATCAGTCCCCGCGTGTCGCGCGCGGCAAGCGCCCGCGGCACATGGTCGAGGCCAATCGCCGAAACGCGGACGTTGCGCCCGGCCTTTCGCGCCACAGCCTCGGTGAGACCGACGCTTGCGACTTGCGGGTCGGTGAAGACGATGGCCGGCATCGCTGAATTATCGTAGCGCAGGCTGTCGCTATTGAGGGCGTTCTTGGCCGCGAGCTTTGCGCCGTAAGCGGCCATATACACGAACTGGTCACGGCCCGTGACGTCGCCGGCGGCATAGACGCCGGCACGGGTCGTGCGCATGCGGTCGTCGACGACGGCCGCGCCTTTCGTTGTGAGCGCGACGCCAAGATCGCCGAGGCCAAGCCCCTCGGTGTTGGGAGATCGACCCGTCGTCACCAGAACCTTCTCAGCCTCGATCGTCGCGTCCCGGCCGTCGCGCGTGATCTCGAGAGCCACGCCATTCTCGGTTCTGCTAATCGCGCGGTAGGCCGCACCGGAAACGACATCGAGCCCCTCGCCGGCGAAATAGCCGGTCAGCGCCTCGCCAATCTCGGGCTCGGCTTCCGGCAACAGGCGGGAGCGACAGACAAGCGTCACCTTGACGCCGGCGCGGGCGAACATCTGCCCGAGTTCGGCCCCGACATAGCCGCCGCCGATCACCAGCAGCGATCGCGGCAATTCCTCAAGGTCGAGCGCGGTCGTGCTGGTCAGATAGGGCACTGTCTCGATGCCGGGAATGGCGGGCGCCGCCGGTCGCGCGCCGGTCGCAATGATGATCTTGCCGGCCGCTATGTGGGCGCCGTCCACCTCGACGCCGCCCTCGACGAGCCGCGCCTGCCCTTCGCGATAGGCGACGCCGTTATAGACGGGCAGCAGATCGGCGTATTTGGCCTGGCGCAACCCGGCGACGAGGTCGTCCTTCTGCCGGACGGTCGCGCGCCAGTCGGCGAGTTCCGCATGGGCCGCGACGCCGGCGAAGCGCGCTGCGACGCGCGCGTTATGAAGCGTCTCCGCTGCGCGGATCAGCGTCTTCGACGGCACGCAGCCGATATTGACGCAGGTTCCGCCGATCGTGCCGTGGCCAATCAGCGCGACATTCGCGCCCTGCTCGGCCGCGGTGATCGCGGCCGAGAACCCCGCCGACCCTGCGCCGATGACGGCGAGGTCGTAGCGGCGGGTTCGATCCTTCGTGTCCGGCGTGCAGCAATCGTTCATGTATTTGACTTTCGTTTTGCGCTTTCTAGCGCGCAGCAATCGATAGCGTTGGGGTCGGCTGAGCGGAGGCGACGATAGACCCAGACACCAACCAGCCCGATCCCCACGACGCCCGCCACGATCGCGAGCGAACCCGTGAGCAAGGACGCGGAAATCGCGACCGAGCCGATCAAGGCCAACAGGAAAGGTCCGGCGCAACACAGGACAGCCAGACCCGCGACAGCGACCGCTGCGATGGCTTTTTCAGCGTTCATCTCGGACATCCGTTGCCGAAGCGGCCGCGCATCAGCTTTTCGTGGGCTTCGTGACTTCCGCAGGGTAACCCTGGCCGGTAGTGGCCTTGATCATCGCCGCTGGCGAAGTCAGAGCATTGTCATAGGTGACGGTCGCCGTGACATCGGCGTTGCCGTCCGCCTGACTGACCGAAACAGCTGTGACGCCCTTGACGTGGGCGAGCGTGCTCTTGACGATCGGCCCGCACAGCACGCAGCCGGCATGATGAACGTCAAGGACAACGGTGGCTTGCCCCGCCTGCGCGGCGATTGGCGCCATAGCCAAGCCAAGTGCGGCGAATATTCCGATCTGGGTTTTCATGCCTCTAACCTTTTCTGGGATTGAACACTGGGTGTCGATGTCGAAGTGGCTCTCGCCGGACGCCAGAACATCAGAGGAAGTAACGGGCGGCGTAGGGGAAGGCGACGGCGATCACCACGAGCGTCGCGGCGGTCCAGAGGCCAATCTTCGCGATCCGGTCCGATCGGGGCGTGGCGCAGTAGCCGTCCGCGCAGGCGATGTCCCGCTTGCGCCGGAGGCGCCAGCCGCCGTAGCCGATGAAGGCGAGTGAGACGCCGGCAAATATCGGCTGGTAAGGCTCGAGCGCGGTCAGATTGCCGATCCAGGCGCCACTGACGCCGGCCAGAAATAATGCGAAGGGAATGACGCAGCACGACGCCGCCCCGAGAGCTCCGAGGATACCGCCGACAGCGAGCAGGCGCGGGGTTCGATCTGCGTCCAAGCCCTGTGACGCGACGGCCGAGGTATGAGCCGTCGCAGTACCGATTGCGGTTCGTCTATCACTCATCTCAAAGCTCTCTGCTTGCCCAAATCCTCGATCTTGGCCTAGGCTACGGTCTGTAGTAACTACAGGGTCAAGGGAGTTTTTTGCGATGCGCGATCAGACTCCGGCGAGGTGCCTTCAGCGGGCCGAGCTGGCCCGGCGGACGGGCGCCAATCTCGAAACTGTGCGCTACTACGAGAAGGTCGGCCTGCTGCCGCCGCCGCCGCGAACCGGCAACGGCTATCGGAGCTATGACAGCGCACATGAACGCCGTCTCAGCTTCGTGCTGAGGGCGCGGGAACTCGGATTCTCACTCGATGAGGTGCGCGCCTTGCTGCGCCTGGTGGACGAACGGGACCAGCCTTGCGCGGAAGCGAGCCGCCTCGCGGCGACCCACTTGGCGGATGTACGCGTGAAAATCGCCGATTTGAAACGCATGGAGCGCGTGTTGAAGGACGTCGTTGCGCAATGCGGCGATGGAACGCGGCCTGACTGTCCTCTGATCGAAACGTTGTTCCGAGAGCAGCACGCCAAGTAAGGGCGCTCTGGTGGCCTTACCCGTTACATTCGAATACGCCCCCGCAAGTATTTTTTCTCCGCTCTGCGCCTGATCGCTACGCCATCTGAATACTTGTTGAATCGCCCTATTTATTGCCCCTTCTAATCATCCCCGTCGCCAATCGCGTGTCGCGATTGGCCAATGACGGGGACGATCGTGGCGGCTGCTCCGCTCCATTCCGAGGCCTTCTCACGCGGTGCGCGCATGCTGCGCACCGCGCTCGGCCCGGCCATCGCCGCCTTTCTCGAAGACCCGTCGATCGTCGAGGTGATGCTGAATCCCGACGGCCGGCTCTGGATCGATCGGCTCTCCGGCGGCCTTGAGGATAGCGGGCGGACACTGTCGGCCGCCGATGGCGAGCGGATCGTGCGCCTTGTCGCGCACCATGTCGGCGCCGAGGTTCACGCGGAACGCCCGCGTGTCTCGGCCGAGCTGCCCGAGACGGGAGAGCGGTTCGAGGGGCTGCTGCCGCCCGTCGTCGCGGCGCCGGCCTTCGCCATCCGCAAGCCCGCCGTCGCCGTCTTCACCCTCGACGACTATGTCAACGCTGGCACCATGACCGCTGGTCAAGCGGCGCTGCTGCGTGGGGCCGTCGCGTCGCGCAAGAACATCCTCGTCGCTGGCGGCACCGGCACGGGCAAAACGACGCTCACCAACGCGCTCCTGGCCGAGATCGCCGGCACGAGCGACCGCGTGGTGCTGATCGAGGACACGCGCGAGCTGCAATGCCGCGCGCCAAATCTGGTCGCGATGCGAACCAAGGATGGCGTCGCTTCGCTGTCCGACCTTGTCCGCTCTTCGCTGCGCCTTCGGCCCGACCGCATTCCGATCGGCGAGGTTCGCGGCGCCGAGGCGCTCGATCTTCTCAAGGCTTGGGGCACCGGCCACCCCGGCGGGATCGGCACCATCCACGCCGGCACGGCGCTTGGCGCGATCCGTCGCCTCGAACAGCTCATCCAGGAAGCCGTCGTCACCGTCCCCAAGGCGCTGATCGCCGAGACCATCGATCTCGTCGCGGTGCTGCGCGGCCGCGGCTCCGAGCGCCGCCTCTCCGAACTCGCTCTCATCGCCGGTCTCGATCCCGCCACCGGCGATTACCGCCTCCAGTCCGCCGGGGCGGGCGGCGACCCCTTGTCCCTCGGAGATCCCTCATGAACCGCGTTCTCGCCGTCGCTCGCCATTCCCGCCGTCGCCTCGTCGAACTGGTCACGCTGACCACGCTCACACTGGCTTTCGCGCCCGCCGCCTATGCCTCCGGCTCTTCGATGCCGTGGGAGACACCGCTCAATTCAATATTGGAGTCGGTGCAAGGCCCGGTCGCCAAGATCATCTCGGTCATCATCATCACCGTCACCGGCCTGACGCTCGCCTTCGGCGATACCTCGGGCGGCTTCCGCCGGCTGATCCAGATTGTGTTCGGCCTCTCGATCGCCTTCGCCGCGTCGAGCTTCTTTCTCTCGTTCTTCAGCTTCTCCGGCGGAGCGCTGATCTGATGACCGCGATCGTCGATCCCGACGTGCCCGGCTTCTTCGCGCCGGTCCATCGCGCGCTCACCGACCCGATCCTGATGGGCGGCGCGCCGCGGACCGTCGCGATCGCCAACGGCACCTTGGCGGCGGCGATCGCGCTCGGCCTCCGGCTCTGGATCCCTGGCGCACTCATCTGGGCAGTCGGCCATGCCGCCGCCGTCTGGGCGGCGAAACGCGACCCGCAATTCGTCGACGTGGTGCGCCGGCACCTTCGCTACCCCGCACATCTGGGGGTGTGAGGCCGCCATGCTGAACCTTGCCGAATACCGCCATCGTCCTGCCGGCCTCGCCGACTTCCTGCCCTGGGCCGCTCTCGTCGGTGAGGGTGTCGTCCTCAACAAGGACGGCTCGTTCCAGCGCACCGCCCGTTTTCGCGGACCGGACCTCGACAGCGCGACGCCGGCCGAGTTGGTAGGCGTCACCGCACGGCTGAACAACGCGCTGCGCCGGCTCGGCTCCGGCTGGGCGATCTTCGTCGAGGCGCAGCGGATCGCCGCCCAGACCTATCCGCATTCGACGTTTCCTGATCCGGCATCGGCCCTGGTCGATCTCGAACGGCAGGACGCCTTCGAGGAGGCAGGCGCCCACTTCGAGAGCCGCTATTTCCTGACCTTCGTCTGGCTCCCGCCGGCCGAGGACGCCTCGCGCGTCGAGGGCTGGCTCTATGAGGGCCGCGCGCAGACCGGCGTCGATCCTTGGGAGCTGCTGCACGGCTTCGTCGATCGGACCAACCGCGTCCTGCAACTGGTCGAAGGGTTCATGCCCGAGGTCGATTGGCTCGATGACGGCGACACGCTGACCTATCTGCACTCGACGATCTCAACACGGCAGCAGCGCGTGCGCGTCCCCGAGACGCCGATGCACCTCGATGCGCTGCTCGCTGACGAGCCGCTCGCCGGCGGACTGGAGCCGCGGCTCGGCGCCCATCATCTGCGGACACTCACCGTGGTCGGATTCCCGACCACGACTCATCCCGGCATCCTCGACGAGCTGAACCGGCTCGCCTTTCCGTATCGCTGGTCGACCCGTGCGATCCTCCTCGACAAGACCGAGGCGGTGAAGCTGCTGACCAAGATCCGGCGGCAATGGTTCGCCAAGCGCAAGTCGATCGCCGCCATCGTCAAAGAGGTGATGACCAACGAGGCCTCGACGCTGGTCGATAGCGATGCGGCCAACAAGGCGGCCGACGCGGACCTCGCGCTTCAGGAGCTGGGCTCCGACGATGTGGGCCAGGCCTATGTCACCGCCACTGTCACCGTCTGGGACGAAGACGCCGGCCTCGCGGCGGAGAAGCTGCGCCTCATCGAGAAGGTGATCCAGGGCCGCGATTTCACCTGCATGCCGGAAGGGGTGAACGCGCTCGAGGCCTGGCTCGGCTCCGTTCCCGGCCATGCCTACGCCAACGTCCGCCAGCCCCCGGTCTCGACGCTGAATCTCGCCCACATGATCCCGCTTTCAGCGGTCTGGGCCGGGCCGGCACGCGACGAGCATTTCCAGGCGCCGCCGCTGCTGTTCGGCAAGACCGAGGGGTCCACGCCGTTCCGGCTGAGCCTCCATGTCGGCGACGTCGGCCATACGCTGATCGTCGGCCCGACCGGCGCGGGCAAGTCCGTGCTGCTGGCCCTGATGGCAATGCAGTTCCGCCGCTACCGGAACAACCAGATTTTCGCCTTCGACTTCGGCGGCTCGATCCGCACCGCGGCGCTCGCGATGGGCGGCGACTGGCACGACCTCGGCGGTAGCTTGTCGGCCGGGTCGGAGCATTCCGTCTCGCTGCAACCGCTGGCGCGGATCGACGATCTGGCCGAGCGCGCCTGGGCGGCGGAATGGGTAACAACCATCCTTGCGAAGGAAGGCGTCACGATTGATCCGATCGCGAAGGAGCATGTCTGGTCGGCGTTGACGTCGCTGGCCTCGTCGCCGGTGGGCGAGCGCACGATCACCGGCCTCGCGGTCCTGCTGCAATCCACCGCGCTGAAGCAGGCGTTGCAAACCTATTGCGTCGGCGGTCCCTCCGGCCGGCTGCTCGATGCCGAGTCCGAGCGCCTCGGTTCCAGTTCGGTTCAGGCCTTCGAGACCGAGGGCCTGATCGGCGCCGGCGCGGCGCCTGCCGTGCTGACCTATCTGTTTCACCGCATCGAGGGCCGCCTCGACGGCCGGCCGACCTTACTGATCATCGACGAGGGCTGGCTGGTCCTCGACGATCCCGCCTTCGCGCAACAGCTTCGCGAATGGCTGAAGACGTTGCGTAAGAAGAACGCCTCCGTCGTCTTCGCCACGCAATCGCTCTCGGACATCGACGGCAGCAACATCGCGCCCGCCATCGTCGAGAGCTGCCCGACACGCATCTTCCTGCCGAACGAACGCGCGATCGAGCCGCAGATCACGGCGATCTACCGGCGCTTCGGCCTCAACGATCGCCAAATCGAGATCCTCGCGCGGGCGACGCCGAAGCGCGACTACTACTGCCAATCCCGCCGCGGCAACCGGCTGTTCGAGCTCGGACTCGGGCCGGTCGCGCTGGCGTTCTGTGCCGCATCCTCCAAGCAAGACCACGCCGCAATCGAACGCGTCATCGCCGAGAGCGGTCGTAAAGCCTTCACGCCCACCTGGCTCGCCGATCGCGAGCTTCTCTGGGCCGCTGATCTCATCCCCGAGCTGACCAACCTGGAGACGTCATCATGATCAAGCTGCGTCATCTGGCGGCGGCAAGCACCGTCGTGCTGTCCCTGGCCGTCGCCGTGCCGCCGGCCTCGGCGCAATGGATCGTCTACGATCCGACCAACTTCAGCCAGAACGTGCTGACGGCGGCGCGTGAGCTCCAGCAGATCAACAACCAGATTCAGATGTTGACCAATCAGGCGACGAGCCTGGTCAACCAGGCGCGCAATCTCGCCAACCTGCCGATGTCGACGCTGACCCAGCTTCAGTCGTCGATCGCACAGACCCAGTCGCTGCTCGGCCAAGCGCAAAACATCGCCTTCAACGTCCAGCGGATCGAGCAGGCTTATTCGACCAGCTACGGCAGCGCAGCGGGCACGGGCTCGACCACAACGATGGTCGCCAATGCTCAGCAGCGCTGGCAAAATTCGGTCGCGGCTTTCGAGGACAGCCTGAAGGTTCAGGCGGGCGTGGTCGGCAATATCCCGACCAATTCCAGCGCCATGACCTCCCTGGTCACAGCCAGCCAGAGCGCGACGGGTGCGCTGCAAGCGGCGCAGGCCGGGAACCAGCTTCTGGCCCTCCAATCCCAGCAGCTCTCCGACGTCGTCGCCGTGTTGTCGGCGAAAGGCCGTGCCGACGCGCTGGAGCAGGCGCGCGTCGCCGCAGCCGAAGCGCAAGGCCAGCAGAACTACAAGACCTTCTCGACGCGCAGCGGCTACCAGCCTGGCAACGTCACGATGTTCAGCGGCAACTGAGGCGGGCTGATGCTGGGCCGGTCGGACATCTTCCGCGCCGCCGCGATCTTGGCCTTGATCGCGTGCTTCGCCGCGACCCTCTTCGCGATCAACCGGCATCCCTCGATGCCCGTTGTCGAGCCCCTTCCGACCATCACCGCTCCAGCCACCGATGACCTCGCGGCCGAGCTGCGCCGGTGCAGCGCGCTCGGTCCCAAGGATGCCGTGGATGCGCGTTGTGAGGCGGTCTGGGAGGAGAACCGCCGGCGCTTCTTCGGCAGGCCGGCGCGGCCGCTGCCGCCATCGCCCCCGGGCGCCGTCGCGCCGGCCACCACCACTTCGGGAGATGCGCGATGAACAACGTCGGGGTCATCGACACCTTCCTCAACACGTTCACGACCTACATCGACTCGGGCTTCGGCCTGATCAAAGGCGAGGTCGCCTATCTGTCATCGACGTTGATCGTCATCGACATCACATTGGCGGGCCTGTTCTGGGCATGGGGCGCCGACGAGGACATTCTCCAGCGCCTAGTGAAGAAGACCCTCTACATCGGCTTCTTCGCCTTCATCATCACCAACTTCAACAATCTCTCCGCCATCGTCTTCAACAGCTTCGCTGGCCTCGGCCTGAAGGCTGGCGGCTCGACGATCTCGACCGCCACATTTCTGCAGCCCGGCCATCTCGCGCAAGTCGGCCTCGACGCGGGCCAGCCGCTGCTCGACGCCGCGAGCCAGATGATGGGCTTCACCAGCTTCTTCGCGAACTTCGTCCAGATCGCGGTGCTGATGGTGTCGTGGCTGCTGGTGCTGATCGCCTTCTTCATCCTGGCGGTGCAGCTCTTCGTCACGCTGATCGAGTTCAAGCTGACGACGCTCGCCGGCTTCATCCTCATCCCCTTCGCCCTCTTCAACAAGACCGCCTTCCTTGCCGAGAAGGTTCTCGGCAACATCGTCGCTTCCGGCGTGAAGGTGATGGTGCTCGCCGTCATTGTCGGAATCGGCACCGGCCTCTTCTCGCAGTTCACCCAGACCTATGCCAGCGGCCAGCCGACCATCGAGCAGGCGCTGTCCGTCGTGCTCGCGGCGCTGGCAATGCTGGGCCTCGGCATCTTTGGGCCCGGCATCGCCACGGGTCTCGTCTCCGGCGCGCCGCAACTCGGCGCGGGCGCTGCCGTCGGCACTGGCCTTGCCGTCGCCGGCACTGCCATGGCCGGCGCTGGCGCGCTTGGCCTGGCCGGAAGGGGAGCGATGGCGGCTGCGTCGGGGACGGCGGCCGCGGCCCGTGGTGGTGCGGCCATGGCCGGTGGCGCCTCTTCCGCCTACAGCCTGGCCTCCGCCGGCCGGTCCGGCGCGTCGGGCATGGCCGCTGGTCTTGGCGGTGTCGGTCGGGCCGCGGCGGCGGCGGCCTCAGCGCCAATGCGCCGCGCGGCGGCTCAGGCCGCAGGCTCGATGCGCGACAGCTTCGCTGCCGGCGCGAGGTCCAGTTTCGCGGCCACGGGCGGCTCCTCGACGAAAGGAACGGTCGGCAGCGGCGAGGCGGTCGCCCCTACGCCGAGTTCGAGCGGATCCAGTCCTCCCGCTTGGGCGCAGCGGATGCGACGCAATCAATCGATCCACCAGGGCGCGACCACCGCGGCGCACGTCCTCAGGTCCGGTGACAGCCACGGCGGCGGCCATTCCGTCGATCTTTCGGGAGAATAGACAATGGCGCTCTTTCGCCGATCCACGGTCCGCTACGGCCGTACCCCCGAACCCGAGACCCCCTACCAGCGCGCCGCCCAAGCTTGGGATGAGCGAATTGGTTCGGCCCGGGTGCAGGCGAAGAACTGGCGGCTGATGGCCTTCGGCTCACTCGCGCTTTCGATGGGTCTGGCCGGTGGCCTGGTCTGGCAATCCACCCACGGCAGCATCGTCCCCTGGGTGGTGCAGGTCGACAAGCTCGGCCAGGCTCAGGCTGTCGCGCCGGCCACGGCCGACTACGCCCCGAGCGATCCGGAGATCGCCTGGTATCTCGCCCATTTCATCGAGATGGTCCGCTCGCTGCCGGCCGATCCGATCATCGTGCGGCAGAACTGGCTCCAGGCCTACGACTTCACCACCACCTCGGGCTCGCAGGCGCTCAACGACTACGCCCGCGCCAACGATCCGTTCGCCAAGCTCGGCCACCAGCAGATCGCCATCGACGTCTCGAGCGTGATCCGCGCATCGCCGTCCAGCTTCCGAGTCGAGTGGGTCGAGCACCGCTATCAGGACGGCGCGCTCGCCGACACCTCGCGCTGGACCGCGATCCTCACCGTCGCGATCCAGCCGCCAACCTCCGCCGACGTGCTCCGCAAGAACCCGCTCGGCATCTACGTCACCGCCATCAACTGGTCGAAGGAGCTGGGACAATGACCCCGCCGATTTCCATGGAAGCCGGCGGTCCGGCTTCACGTCTTTCCGTCTCTCAACCGAGCCAGAAGGGCGGCTTTGCGCCTTTCCGTAAATCCGGCTTCGCGGCTCTGCTGCTATCCGTGACGGCGCTCGCCGGCTGCGCCCACAAGTTCATTCCGCCCGACATCAACTACGATACCGCCGTGCCGGCGAAGCTCTCCGTCGATCCACCGCCGCCGGTGAAGATCGTCGAGCTTCCGAAGCCATTGCCGCTGCCGGGCCAGTTGAAGCCGCTCGACACCGGCAAGCCCGCGCCGGAAGCAGCGGACCCCACCGTGCGCGTCAATCAGGCCAACGCGGCCGCCCGCATCCAGCCGGTTCGCAACGGCTTCATCAACGCCGTGCAGGTCTATCCCTATTCGGCGGGCGCGCTCTATCAGGCCTACACGGCGCCAGGCGAGATCACCGACATCGCCCTGCAGGAGGGCGAACAGCTCGTCGGCACGGGGCCGGTCGCCGCCGGCGACACCGTGCGCTGGATCATCGGCGACACCGAGAGCGGGGCGGGTCCGACCAAGCGGATTCACATTTTGGTCAAACCCACCCGACCGGATCTCGTCACAAATCTCGTCATCAACACCGATCGGCGGACCTATCTGCTGGAGCTGCGCTCGACCGAGAAGACCTATATGGCGTCGGTCTCCTGGCAATATCCGGAAGACCAGCTCATTGCGCTGCGCCAGCAAAATGCGGCGGCCGAAACAGCCGCGCCGATCGCCACCGGCGTCGATCTGGCCGCGATCAACTTCCGCTATGCGATCGAGGGTGACAATCCCGCTTGGCGGCCGCTGCGCGCCTTCGACGACGGCCAGAAGGTCTACATCGAATTCCCGTCCGGCATCCGCCAGGGCGAAATGCCGCCGCTCTTCGTCATCGGCCCGGCGGGCAGCTCCGAGCTGGTGAACTATCGGGTCCGCGCCAACTACTACATCGTCGACCGCCTGTTCGCCGCAGCCGAACTTCGTCTCGGCGACAAGGATAGCGAGCGGCGCGTCCGCATCGTCCGCACCGATGGAAGGCCGCGGTCATGACGGACGAACCGGAAGCACAAGCGCCGGCGCCAGCGCCTGTCGTGCCGCCCGATTTGCGGCTCCGGGGCGAACGGCCGCGCGTCACGCGCCTCTCGCGTAAGGTGCTGATCACGCTCGGCGCCGTGTCGGCCCTCGCGGTCGCGGGCGCTCTCGGCTACGCCCTTCAGACCCGGAACAGGTCGCAGACCGGGCAGGAGTTGCTCAGCACCCAAAGCCGCCCCTCGGCCGAGGGGCTGGCCGGGCTGCCGAAGGACTATACCGGCCTTCCGCGCCAGGCGCCGCAAATCGGGCCGCCACTCCCGGGCGACCTTGGCAAGCCCATCCTCAATGCCGGCGCCGCGCCAAATACCAGCGTGTCGGCAACCACGCCCGATCCCGCAGCGCAGCGGCTGGCTCAGGAAACCGAGGCAGCGCGCATAAGCCGCCTGTTCGCCCAGACCAATCAGCAGCCGCAGCCGGTCGGCCTCGTTGCTCCGCCGGCGACGGCGACACAGGGCGGTCCGACGCCCACGCCACCCGTCGATGCGGGGTCCGCGCAGAACATGCAGGATCGCAAGACCGCGTTCCTCAACGCCGCGACGGACAAGCGAACGGTCAGCCCCGACCGTCTCGAAGCCAAGGCTTCGCCCTATGTCGTGCAGGCGGGAACCGTGATCCCTGCGGCGCTCATCACCGGCATCCGCTCCGATCTTCCGGGCCAGATCACGGCCCAGGTGACGGAGGCCGTCTACGACAGCCCGACCGGGCACTACCTGCTGATCCCGCAGGGCGCGAAGCTGATTGGACAATACGACAGCTCGGTAGCCTTCGGTCAGAGCCGCATCCTTCTCGTCTGGACGCGCATCATCATGCCGGACGGCAATTCCATCGTGCTGGAACGACAGCCGGGCGCCGATACCCAAGGCTATGCGGGGCTCGAAGACGAGGTCGATAACCATTGGGGCATGCTGTTCAAGGCCGCCGTCCTCTCGACCCTCCTCAGCGTCGGCGCGGAGGCCGGCACAAGCCAGAACGAGAACAATCTCGTGCAAGCGATCCGCTCCGGCGCGTCGAACAGCATCAGCCAGACCGGCCAGCAGATCGTACAGCGCCAGCTCAACATCCAGCCGACGCTCACCATCCGACCGGGCTTTCCGGTTCGTGTCATCGTCACGCGCGACCTGGTGCTGGCGCCCTACGGTCAGGGAGGCACACCATGACGAAGCTCAAACTCGGGCCACTGACCGACGACAAGCCGGTCAAAATCAGCGTCGAGCTACCGGCCGCCGTGCATCGCGATCTCGTCGTTTATGCTCAGGTGCTCGGCCGGACGACCGGTCAAACGGCGCCCGAGCCTTCGAAGCTCATCGCGCCGATGATCGAGCGATTCATGGCGACCGACCGTGCCTTCGCCAAAGCGCGTCGTGATCGAAGCGCTCAGGTCGTTGGCGGTTCGACCGAGAAATCAGGGTAGTGTTCGCGTAACATCGCCAGGAACGACCCCAACGCCGGGTTGCTGTTCGCGTCTCGCCAATAGGCCATGAATTTGACTTGGGTCGGGCCGTCATCGTCCCAGACTTCCCGGTAGACGACGCCTTCGTGGCGGACGCCCGTCGCGCCCTCGAACATCAGGAGCGTGCCATAGTTCGCACTGACCAGGCTCAGCAGCCTGTCCAGTGACGAGTCCTGGTGGACGATCTGCTGAGAGCCGACGGCATGACGAAGTTTCGCCGCGAGCAACCCCTCCAACTCCGGCCCAGGGCCTTGCTGTGGGACGAGAAACTTTTCGTTTGCGAGATCCGCCCAGCGAATCCTCGAATTCTGGCCAAGCGGATGATGCTGCGGGAAGGACACGATCACCCGTTCGCTCCAAAGCGGGAGCATCCGGCCGTCCCAGGAGGTCGCATGGCCGGTCATGATCGCAATATCGACGGCGCTCCCCGCCAGAGCGCATAGCAGCCGATCCTGGCTGCCATCGACGGTGCGCACATCCACGTCCGGAAAGCGGCGATGGTATTCGACGAGCGTCGCGTGCATGTGTCCCGCTGACGGGGAGGCATGAACGCCAATTGTCAGGAGGCCGAGTTCACCACGGCTTCTGCTTTTGATCCGTCGGAGCTCCGTGTCCACGTCATCGAGGATCCGTTTGGCGCTCGCGACGAACTCCAGTCCGACCGTGGTGAGGTGGGTGCCGCCATTCGTCCTTTCGAACAAGACCACGCCAAGCTGGCGCTCGATCTCGTGCAGCCGGCGGCTCAAGGTCGATTGGCGTATGTTCAGAGCTTCCGCCGCCTGCCGCAGGCTGCGGTGCTGTGACGTCACGACAGCCAAACGCAGATCACTAAGCTCTACATCCACACGACTCACTTCATCGGCCTTGACGGGCCGCCTTTCACAAACTTTGCCCCCTCTTGCGTCCCCCTCCGTGATCGACTCTACCCAAACGAATGTGTCGAGAGCTTGGTTCGATCCAATATCTCAGGCCGGCAATGGATCGGTGCCGCGATCGAGCAAGGCCAGGTAGTCCGAATAGGCGTAGATCCGGCCGCGTTGCCGTCCCGTGGTCTCGCGCACGACGTTGATCTTGGCGAGATTTTCCAGCGCCGTGCTGGCGGTCGGGAAAGAGATGGCGAGTTTCTCGGAGACAGTCTGGATGGTGACGATCGGGCTGGCTTGCATCAATTCGTGGACGCGGAGCGCGGATGGGGCCGCACGGCCGAGAGCGGCGATCTGCTGTCGGTGAGCATCGAACATGGCGATGAGATCGCGCGCGGTCGCGGCGGCTTGTTCAGCAGTCTCAGCGACGCCGGTCAGGAAGAACTCCATCCAGGTCTCCCAGGTCCCAGCCTGGCGGACCTCCTGCAGGAGCCGGTAATAGTCGTCGCGCCGGGATTTCAGGAACAGACTGAGATAGAGGATCGGCTCGCGCAGCACCCCCGCCTCGCATAGGATCAGGGTGATAAGCAGCCGACCCAGGCGCCCGTTGCCGTCGAGAAAAGGGTGGATCGTCTCGAACTGGACGTGGGCTAGGCCCGCCCGGATGAGCGGGGGCAGCGCTGCATCCTCGCTGTGCAGGAAGCGCTCGAGCGCATCTAGGCATTCGTCCAGCCGGTTCGGCGGTGGCGGCACGAACAGCGCGTTGCCGGGCCGGGTTCCGCCGATCCAGTTCTGCGAGCGGCGAAACTCGCCGGGTTGCTTCGCGGCGCCCCGTCCCGACTTGAGCAGGATGGCATGCATTTCGCGGATCAGCCGGAGCGACAAGGGAAATCCACCCCGCATTCGGGAGACGCCGTGCTCGATCGCCGCGACGTAGTTCGAGACCTCGGTCACATCGTCGAGCTCGACCGTCGGCGCCTCGTGATTTTCGAACAGCAGCAGATCGGACAGCGAGGATTGCGTCCCCTCGATCTGTGACGAGAGGAGGGCTTCCTTGCGGACGTACATGTAGAGGAACAAAGGCGTCGAGGGCAGGATCGTCGTCACACCGTCCAGGCGCCCGACCGCGGCGATGGCGCGTTCGTAGACCTGCATGAAGCGCCCGAGTTCGAGCGGCGGATTCGGCGGCAGCGGGGCAGGCACATAGGCCCGCACGCGCTCGCCTCCCGCGCTCGTTTCGACATAGGCGCCGAGCCTTTGATTCTCCCCGTCCGTCACGCGCGATCCTTTAATTAGCTTCATCGCTATTAAAGCATACCGCCATATATCTTAATAGCGGGTGGGGTTAATTCAAGGCCCCGCAGCGGTCGCTCCCTCGCCTAGAGCTTCCCGACCGGGAGAAGCTCGCTCAGCAGCCGATTGGGGAACCGCCGCTTCTGCACGATGGCGTAGAACGTCTCCGTGACCTCGGGTATCCGGCAGTGCTCGACGAGGACACCCGCCTCAAGCTCGTCGCGGACGACAATTGGAGGCACGAGGGTCACGCCCTCCCGTTCACGGGCGAGCAGACGCAGCATCGCCATGTCGTCGACTTCGGCCAGGATGATGGGTCTTATCCCAGCTAGCTCGAGCACCCGATCGAAGGCGACGCGAATATCGCTGTCCAGGCTCGGCAAAAGAATCGGTTCCGACCGGAGATCGTCGGGAAATTTGAACTTGCGCCCATCGGCACGCGGATGGCCCACCAAGCTCACGGGCTGCTCGTTGAGCAAATGATTGCGCAAGGACGAGCGGGCGTCGCGCGGCGCGGCGCTGTTGGCCAGGACCACATCGATGGTGTGCGCCTCCAGTTGCGTGAGCAGATCGCGAACGTTGCCTGAGCGGACGATCAATTCGACATCCGATCGGCCGACCAGGGGCCGGAGGAATTCGAGCTGGAAATTCCTCGACAGGGTCGTCAGGGCACCGACGCGGAGAACCTGACGGGTAGCCAGCGGCTGTCCCCGCAGGGTGCTCATGAGTTCGTCGCCGGCCTTGAACACCGTGTCGGCGTAGTCGAGCGCGATCTGCCCGGCCTCTGTCAAAATGAGCTTCCTGCCGACGCGCTCGAAAAGCGGATGGCTCATCTGGTGCTCAAGCTTCTGAATTTGAACAGAAAGAGCCGACTGGGACAGGTTCATGCGCTCGGCCGCCCGCGTGAGGCTGCCCTCGTGAGCCACCACCCAGAAGTAGCGCAGGTGATTGTAGTTCAGGTCTCTCATATCGTTCTATTAAAACGAACGACTTTGCCGAAACAATGAATTTTTTTCGGATTTCGTCATCAGGTACCAACGTCCCCGAACAGTCATTGTCTTTGAAAGGGGGCTCTCGTGCAGCACTTCCTCGCGCCGCTGTCGGCGCCCGTTCCGCTGCTTCTCGCCGGAGCAATCGGCTTCCTCGATCGTGGTCGGCGGCCGAAACTCAGCCCCTTACTGGCCGAAACCGCTTCGCTCCTCGCTTTGCTTGCGGCGATCTTGTCAGCCGGGGGCCTGATCCTCTTCGGAGCTGTCGAAAGTCCCGTCCCCGGGTTCAAAGGATTCGGTCCTTCGGTCAGGCTCGACGCCGTCAGCGCGACCATGTTGCTGCTGGTGACGTTCGTCGGCTGGATCGTCGTCCGCTATGCGCGGACCTACCTGGACGGCGAGGCCCGCCAAGGCGCCTTCACCGGGTGGCTTTGCCTGACACTGGCGTCGGTGGCGCTCCTCGTGACCGCCGGCAATCTGTTCCAGCTGGTGATCGCTTGGATCGCCACCAGCCTGTTTTTGCACCGGCTGCTGCTGTTCTATCCGCACCGCATCGCCGCGCAGCGGGCGGCGCGGAAGAAGTTCATCACCGCGCGGCTCGGCGATGCCGCGCTCCTCGGCGGCGCGTTCTTCCTGGCCGCCGCTTACGGGACATCTGACGTCGGGACGATCCTTGCCGCCGCGAAATTGGGCGCGGGTGGAGGGCTCGCCATCGCCGCCGCCGGCTTTCTGGCGATCGCCGCGGTGCTCAAGTCGGCCCAGTTTCCCGCCCACGGCTGGCTCACTGAGGTGATGGAAACGCCGACGCCGGTGTCGGCGCTCCTTCACGCCGGCGTCATAAATGCCGGCGGCTTTCTGCTGATCCGCTTTGCCGACGTCATGCTGCTGGCGCCCGGCGTGCTTGCCGCGCTGGTCATGATCGGCGGGTTCACCGCGCTTTTCGGCAGCCTGGTCATGCTGACCCAGCCCGCGGTCAAGACCTCGCTCGCCTGGTCCACCGTGGCCCAGATGGGGTTCATGATCTTCGAGTGCGGCCTGGCGCTCTTCCCCCTGGCGCTGCTGCACATCGTCGCCCACTCGCTCTACAAGGCGCATTCCTTCCTCGCCTCCGGCGGCGCCGTTGAGCGCGTGGCTGCGATCCGCAGGCCCGGCCCGGTCGCCGTGCCAAAGGCGGGCGCCGTGGCGCGCGCCTTCCTGGCGGCCCTCGCGATCTACGTCCTGGTCGGGGCCTGCTTCGGCTTCGAACACAAGTCGCCTCAGGCGATCGCGCTCGGCGCCATTCTGATCTTCGGCGTCGCCTATATGCTGGCGCAAGGGTTCGCCGACGCGGCGCCCAGAGCGCTGACACGGCGCACAGCCGTCTATGCCGTGGCGACCTCGGTCGGCTACTTCGCCCTTCAGTGGGCAGCGACCGCGATGACCGCGAATGTCCTGCCGCCGCCGCCGGCGCCTGGTCCGCTCGAATGGGCGCTGATCGCACTGACGGCCGCGAGCTTCGGCATCGTCGCCATCGTGCAGGCCATGTTTCCTCTTTGGGCCAACCACCCCGCCGCCGCCGGCCTTCGCGTGCATCTTTCGAACGGATTTTACGCCAACGCCGTCTTCGACCGGCTGATCGGCGGCTGGTCCGTCCGTAACCCATCCTAACCGACCAGGAAGACCGATCATGCCCAACGAAATCCTCTCGACCTGGCCCGACGCTCAGGCACTGGCGATCGCCATGGATCGCGCCGCCCGCGCGATCCCGCCCGCTTGGCCCCTGGCGTCCAGCGTCGCGGTCAACCCGTTTCTTGGGCAGACCGACGAGCCCCTCGCCAAGGTAGGCGCACGGCTTGCGCGGGTCTCCGGCGCCGCCGTCACCATGCCCCGGGGTTGGTATGCTCAGAAGATCGCGACGGGCGCGATCAGCGATGCCGATCTCGAGGCGGCAATAGCGAGCACGCCGGCCGGGTCGACGCGGGTTGATGTCTCGGTGCTCAAGGCCGCGGTCAGCGTAGAAGCGCCGCGCCCAAATGCGCTTCCGACTATCGCTGATCTGGCAGCGCGCGCATCCGGCGTCGATTGGCCGGGGATCATCGCCGAGCGCTTCGGAGCCTGGGCCGCCGGCTATTTCGACGAAGGACAAGCGCTTTGGGCGGCGCCGAAAGGCAAGGGCGCCTATGCCGCCTGGCGGGCTATCACCACCCATGACCTCACGCCCGAAATCGCCGGGCTGTCCAACTTCGCCCTTCATGTATCGGAGGCGCCGGAAACAGCTTCTGCGGCGGTCGAGCGGGTCGTGGCTCGGCTGGGATTGGAGGCGGACGCCGCCGAGACCTACTTCCATCAGATGCTCATGACGCTCGGCGGCTGGGCGCAGTTTGCCCGCTACAAGCTCTGGCAGGCGGAACTCGCCGACGGCACGGACGCGACGATCACCGATTTCCTGGCCATCCGTCTGATCTGGGAAGAAGCGCTCTTTCTGCACTACGGCGCCGAGATCGCGGAGGCTTGGGCAAGTGTGCGCACAGCACATGCCGCGCCCCTCGCACCGACGCTTGATGGCGACATCGACGCCATCCTGCAGGAGGCCGCCGAGCGCTCTGTGCAGCGGGCGTTGGCGCAGACTCTTGCCGGGCAGTGTCCTCAAGCGCTTGAGGATCGACCGGCGCTCCAGGCGGCCTTCTGCATCGATGTTCGTTCCGAGGTTTTTCGCCGGGCGCTCGAGAGCCTCGATCCCCGGATCCAGACCCTGGGCTTCGCGGGCTTTTTCGGTCTGACCACAGCGCACAGGCGGTTCGCCTCGGATGTCGAGGAACGGCGGCTGCCAGTCCTGCTCAATCCGGCGCTCAGGTCGTGCTCCGGCGGCCCCGACCTCCACGCGGAGGATCAGTCGACGCGGTTCAAGGCGCGCGCGAAGCGCGCCTGGGGCCGGTTCAAGCTCGCCGCGGTCTCCTCCTTCGCCTTCGTCGAGGCGACAGGCCCCGTCTATGTGGGCAAGCTCCTGACCGATGCGTTGCGATTGGATGGCGCTCGGCCGCCCAGCGATCCGGCGCCTCGGCTCGATCCGGCGCTCGACGCGGCGGCCCGGGTGAAGGCCGCCAAGACCGTGCTGCGCGCGATGTCCCTGACCCGCGACTTTGCACCGCTGGTGCTTCTGGCCGGTCATGGCGCCAACGTCGTCAACAATCCTCATGCCAGCGCCCTGCATTGCGGCGCCTGCGGCGGCTATTCCGGAGAGGTCAACGCCCGACTGCTCGCCTCACTTCTGAACGATGCCGAGGTGAGAGATGGGCTCTCGCAGAGTGGGATCGAAATTCCAGACGACACGCTGTTTGTGGCGGCGCTCCACGACACCACCACAGACGACGTGACCCTCTATGACGAGGATCATCCCTCCGCCGCCCACAAGGGCGACCTCGATCAGGCGAGAACCTGGCTGGCTTCGGCGGGCAAGATGGCGCGGACCGAACGCGCCCTTCGCTTGCCCCGGGCCGCAAGCGAGGCCGCCGTTTATCGCAGAAGCCGCGACTGGTCGGAAACCCGGCCCGAATGGGCCCTTGCCGGATGCCAGACCTTCATCGCCGCGCCACGCCGGCGCACGGCTGGCAAGAGTCTGGAGGGGCGGGCCTTCCTGCATGACTACGACTGGAAGCAGGACAAGAGCTTCAGCGTTCTCGAGCTGATCCTGACCGCTCCGGTCGTCGTGGCGAGCTGGATCAGCCTGCAATATTATGGATCGACCGTCGCGCCCGGTGTCTTCGGGGGCGGCAACAAGCTCCTACACAATGTCACCGGCGGGATCGGTGTGGTCGAGGGCAATGGGGGGCTCCTGCGCGTCGGCTTGCCCTGGCAGTCGGTCCACGACGGCGAGCGCTATGCGCACGATCCGCTGCGGCTGTCGGTCTGCATCGAGGTCCCGCGTGAAGCGATGTCGGAGATCCTTGGCCGGCACGCGGGCGTGCGCGCCCTGTTCGACAATGGCTGGCTGCATCTGTTCGCCCTGGACGAGGCCGGGCGCATGGCCTGGCGTTACGCGGGCGATCTCAAATGGTCGGCGATGGGAGACCGCGAGGCCTCTCATGCGTCGCCGCAACTCAAAGTGGCGGTCTGACGCCATGCCCCGCCAGCCCCGCAGTGCGAATTCCGGTCAGGAGCCAAGGTCATGACCCGAGCCGCAAACCATCTCGCCGCGCTGGAGTCCGAGGCGATCCACATCATCCGTGAAGTGGTCGCCGAAGCGCGAAACCCTGTGATGCTGTTCTCGGCCGGCAAGGACTCGACGGTGATGGCGCATCTCGCCATCCGAGCCTTCTATCCGGGTACGCCGCCGTTTCCCTTGCTCCATGTCGACTCGACCTGGGAATTCCGATCGCTGATCGAATTTCGGGACGCTTTCGCCAGCAAGCACGGCTTGCGTCTCATCGCGCACGCCAATGAGGAGGGACGAGCCGCGGGCATCAACCCGTTCGACCACGGGGAGCGGTACACCACGGTCATGCGCACGGAGCCGTTGAAGGCGGCGCTCGATGCCGGCGGGTACGACATCATCTTCGGCGGGGCTCGCCGCGACGAAGAGAAGTCACGCGCCAAGGAGCGCATCGTCTCGATCCGGAACGCGGCGCACGCTTGGGAGCCGCGCCAGCAGCGCCCCGAGCTCTGGAAACTCTACAACGCGCGCCTCGCCAAGGGCCAAACCGCGCGGGTCTTCCCCCTGTCCAATTGGACCGAGACGGACATTTGGGCTTACGCCCTGCTCAACGATATCGAGCTCGCGCCGCTCTACTATGCCGCTCCACGCCCTGTGGTCGAACGCGGCGGCGCCTTCATCGTGGTCGATGACGAAAGCCGGATGCGGTTCCTCCCCGGCGAGCAGACGTCCATCCGCAAGGTGCGTTTTCGCACGCTCGGCTGCTGGCCAGTGACGGGCGCCATCGAATCCGATGCCTCCGACCTGCGGTCCGTCGTGGACGAAACCCTCAGAGCATCCTCATCCGAGCGGCAGGGACGCATCAGCGACGGCGAGGATGGCGGCTCGCTCGAACAGAAAAAGCGCGAAGGCTATTTCTGATGGCGGGCTCAAGGCTGTGGAATTATCACGACATACAGGCGGTGCTGACCACGATGCACGCCAAAGAGCGTGTCATTGCTCCAATCCTGCGAGAAGGGCTGGGCCTGCGCGTTGAACTGGCCCGATCTGTCGATACGGATCGGTTCGGCACGTTCAGTCGCGAGGTCGAACGGAGCGGCTCGCAACT
Organism: Labrys wisconsinensis; assembly: GCF_030814995.1. Taxonomy (GTDB): domain Bacteria; phylum Pseudomonadota; class Alphaproteobacteria; order Rhizobiales; family Labraceae; genus Labrys; species Labrys wisconsinensis. Next base: position 295,256 of record NZ_JAUSVX010000005.1, read on the forward strand.
CGACGCAGCGAAGGCGAAGATCGCCGCTGGGTTTGACCGGGCTCCTAGCGCGCGCGTTGGATTGGCGAGCGAGGGCAGCTTCGGACCACATCCCCACATTCCCTTCCTGGCGCTCGGCCGCGAACTGGTTCTGATGGTCGACCGCGACAATGGTCTGGAACTCATCGGCTACGACGCGAGCCCGGAAACCAATTTCGCGCATGTGGTCGCGCGCGATTTCGATGAAGTCATTGCATTCGCCGAACGCGTCAGGTTCCCGGAGCATGGTTTGATCGTCATGGGATGCCGCGATGACCAGCCGGCGCCGGAAGTCCTTCTGCGGAAGGACGTCACGGACCATGACACGCTCGCGTCCGCGGTGCGGGAGGCGTGTAGCAGGTGCGGCGCCGCCTTTGTCGAAACCGACATGCGCGCCCATCGGAACCCAACCCGAATGGCCGCGATCGAACGGGCCACAAATGACCTCGTGCGCCGCTTTCACAGCCGTTGCCCGGACTGCGACTACCCGGGATTCGACGTGACCGAGCGTGTTCCCGGCCTGCCGTGCGCTTGGTGCGGCGAGCCGACCCGCGTTGTCATGACCAACGTTCTCACCTGCCGATCATGTGGTCACAGGCTTGAGCGACCGGCCTGCGATCAGACGACGGCAGATCCCGGACAGTGCGATGGATGCAATCCCTAGGCGTCGATGCGCCAAATTATCATCGGAGCGAAGCCAATGGTTGAGAGTGTAGCAGGAGGTACTTCAGGGGATGGCCCTCAGTTCGAGTCTGACGCGCACATTGCTTTCATACTCGAACATCCCGGCATGAGTGATTGGTTGAAGACGGCTTTGCAGGAGGCATTGCCGCGCGACCCCATAGCCGTGCTCAACGACCTCGAAATCCTCAATCTCGTTCTGCGGAAACGGTCAGAGGCCCTGATTGCCGGGATGTTTGCGTAGGTAGGTCCCGCTCAGAGCCGACTGGACACCCCACGAACCAGGCCAAACCCCATGCTTATCGCTGAGTTCTGAACCTGGCGTTACGGGAGCTAAGGCGGGGCGGGCCGGTTCGCCCGGGTAGACCGCCGGTTATCCGGGCGCCAGAGCGACCATGACCTCGTTCCGGCGCATGAACCAAGGCGTCCAAGGCGGATTGTATTGAGCTAGCGTGACCGGCCCGATTGGCTGCAAATGATGAGATCTGACTGCGGCAAGAAGTTCCGTGTCTTTGGCTTCGACTTCGCTTCTGCGCGCCAAGCCTGAGAAACGCAGCACCGCGACCCGTGTCGCCGGCAACGAACGCAATGTCACTCGCGGATCGTTGGGCTCGGGAAGCATCTCGATTGTCGTGAAGGCGCTCGGCATGGTGAACCTGACGACCCAGCTGTCGGCGACTTTCGTCTGGGTGACGGGGGCCGTCATCGCGATCTTCTCACTGACCGGCTGTTGAGCCACGGGAGCAGTCATGGCGATCGTTTGGCGGCGCTTATTTCCACCGAATATATAGCCAGCTAGCAGACGAAATCCTTTGCTGGCTGCTTCCTTCTGATCTCCAGACACAGTGACTTCGGCCACGATCAGCCGGGGATAAACCCTGACCTCGAACGCGCCATCATGCATGACGGTTTGGAAAGAGGGTTCTTCGACAGCCATTGCAGGACTTCCGATCGCCACGATCGCCAAGGCGACCAACAGCCCAAATTGTCTCAAGCTCATCGCAACCGATTTTTCCCGCGGCATCCACCCAATGAGATCGGAAATGGCGATTGGGGATCCACGTCGCAACCGCTTTCACCGACCCCGCCGAACTCGGCGGTCGAGGCGGATGACGCCGTTCTCTCGCTACCTGTGATGTAATGCTCGAAAGCTGGTCGCTATGATCGCTCTACAATTTAGCGGGCCGCATCGCCGCCGTTCAATATAGGAACGCCGCCCAAGCTTACCCCACGGTCGACGGCTATTTCTTAGAAATGGCGCACCCGACACGATTCGAACGTGTGGCCTCCACCTTCGGAGGGATATAGTTAGCTGCATGGGTTAACACAGTCATGCTGCTCCATGTAAGTCGCTGAAATAGAAATGAATCTCGCCAAGCAAATCAGCCCAGCGACTTGCCCTTTTCTCGCTCCTCGTTCCCGGCGCTTCCTTGGCGCGTTCGCCAAGGAACAAGCCGGTCACAACCCATGCCGAAACTTACAAAACGTATCGCGGATTCCGCAAAGGCGCGGGTGAAGGATTATTTCATTTGGGACGACGAACTGCCTGGCCTGGGACTCCGCGTGTATACTTCGGGCAAGCGCAGCTATGTCATTCATTACAGGTTTGCTGGCCGCTCTCGGCGGTTCACGATCGGGCTACATGGATTCTGGACGCCTGAGCGCGCACGACAGCAAGCAAAGGTTCTCTTCGGCAAGATAGTGAGTGGGGAAGATCCGTCGGAACAGCGGCAGCTCAATCATCAGGCCATCACGGTCAAGGAGCTTTGCAAACTCTACCTCGATGACCTGAACGCCGGCTTGATCATGGGCAAAGGCGGACGGCCAAAAAAACCGACAACCATCCTCTGCGACATCGGTCGAATCCATCGCCACATCATTCCGCTGGTCGGGACGCGGCGGGTGAAGGATGTCACTAAGGCGGATGTCAATAAGGTCCTGAAAGATGTGATAGCTGGTAAAACCAATTGCAGCTTCAAGACGGGAAAATTGCGGGGCAGATCCATCGTACGAGGCGGCGCGGGGGCAGCCTCGCGTACTGTCGGGCTTCTCGGTGGTATACTGACTTACGCGATTGAGGCGGGAATTATAGAAGCCAATCCGGTGCACGGGGTTCGACGACCAAAAGATAACGTGCGAACTCGACGCCTCGATGACTCAGAGTATCGAGAGCTGGGCTCGCTTCTCCGTGAGGCAAGCAAGGACGACAAATACCGGAGGACGGTAGAGATCATTCGGCAACTCGCGCTCACCGGATGCCGTCGATCTGAGATCGTGGCGCTTCGCTGGGCAGAAGTCGACATTGGATCAAGCTGTTTACGCCTCGCCGACAGCAAAGAGGGAGCGTCCGTCCGTCCGATTGGCTTGCCTGTCGTGGAATACCTTGAGGAGCGCGGCGCGAAGATTTCAAAGACTTACGTCTTCCCAGGAGGCGAGGAGGACAACCCTTTCGGCAGCTTTCCCAATCACTGGGAGAAGATATTTGATAACACAGCCTTGTCAGAAGTCACGCCGCATGTCCTTCGGCATAGCTTTGCAAGTGTCGCGAATGACCTAGGATTTACAGAGGCCACCATCGCTGCGTTGATCGGGCACTCGCGGGGCTCCGTCACTAGCAAATATATTCATACTCTGGACTCAGCTCTCATTATCGCGGCCGACACGATTTCTGGCTATATCAAGGGCCTTCTTGATGGCATGGAGTTTAAGTACACATCTTACGCGCTCGATCGTGGTGTCAGGAAGGCAGCTTTAGCTCGTTTTCTTAAGCAGATTAGCAATACGTCGACCGACGATTTGATGCTGGGGAGCAAGTCATCATGAATCGGTCGCCACAGTTTGGCGAGCTGACCAATGAAGAGCACACGACATCGTAAATCGTCCTCTACGGTCGACCGGCCTGCTTGCCGCAAAGTGCGCCACTTCACGCCCCAGCCCGTTCCGCGACCGGAACTTGCCTCTTGTAGGCAATTGCGCCATTTTTCTTGGGGGGATGGGGTCCCCCATAACCGCTTTTCCCCTGTGGCGAAGCTGATGACTCCTACTGCGAGATCGATCGCGGTGGGAGCTTGTCCGAAGGACGTAAGCCCACCTCAAGGTGGGCTTTTTCATGCGTAACCGCATGAGGGACCGGACGAGGCGAGAATGGCGACAGACTGGACGCATGCAGCTCCAACCATCTTGGCGGCGTTTCTCGCCTCTCTTGTCGAATGCACTGAGGCGCTGACAGTTGTGCTCGCTGTCGGCGCGGTGCGTGGCTGGCGAGGCGCACTGGGCGGTGCCGCGCTCGCACTTGTCGCTCTAACGCTGTTGGTGGTCATCCTCGGCCCGGCGATCACGCGGATTCCCGAGAACGTAGTTCTCCTCGCCCTCGGATCCCTCGTTCTCCTTTTCGGCATGCGCTGGCTCCGGAAAGCAATATTGCGGGCGGCCGGCGTCCTTCCGCTTCATGACGAAGATGAAGCCTTTGCTAAGGAGAGCGCGGCCTTGCGGCAGCTCGGCGGCCTGCCGAACACTTGGGATCGCATTGCCGTCAGCGCATCGTTCAAGATTACGATGATCGAGGGCGTCGAGGTCGTCTTCATCGTGGTCGCCATGGGTGGTGCTGGATCTACGTTGCTTATGCCGGCTGCCATGGGAGCGATCGCCGCGCTGGTGCTGGTCATTCTGTTGGGTTTCATCCTGCATCGGCCGGTCGCGATGATCCCCGAAAACACGCTCAAGTTCGTTGTCGGACTCCTGCTCTGCTCCTTTGGCACATTTTGGGTCGGCGAGGGGATGAGCTTCGAATGGCCCGGGGCTGACCTTTCCCTCATCGCGCTGAACGCGGGCTATCTGGCGGCTGCCCTTGCCCTGGTTTCGATTTGCCGCAGGGTCCGCGAAAGCAGCCCACGTTTCCCGAGGAAAACGACATGAGCTGGCTCGAAATTGTGTGGGCGGAACTGGCCGGCCTCTTTGTGGATGATGGTTGGCTGGCGCTGATGACGGTGGTGTGGCTGCTCGCATGCGCCCTTCTGTTGCCGCACTTCTCTTTGCCGTCTGCCATA